>JAVCCK010000020.1 GCA_030765525.1 Candidatus Lernaella stagnicola | reverse complement strand
CCGCGTGATCGTCACCGGCACGCATTCGCACCATGCGCCCGACACCATCGGTCTCTGGGGTCTCATGATACCGCCGCGTAGCGGCCGCGATGAGGCTTTCATCGACTGGATGGTTGACGGCGCCGTCGAAGCGGCGCTGGCGGCGTATGAGGCGCAGCGTCCGGCGGTGGCGGCCGTGGCGACGGGTTCGGAGTCGCGGCTGCACTTCAACGACCAGGCCGCTGTGGACCCGGAAGCGGGCCTCGACTCGACTCTCACGGTGCTGGTGTTCAGCGCACCGGACGGCGCACCCATCGGCACGGTGATGAACTGGGGCTGCCACCCCACGGTGATGGGCCGTCACAACGTGGCGATCTCGGCCGACTTCCCCGGAGCCTACGTGCGGCACATGGACGAAGCGCTCGGCGGCGTGAATATGTTCGTCAACGGCAACCTGGGCGGCGGCGTGCTGCCGGTCAATAACGAGGAAGACGGCGACTGGGGCACGTGGGAGGAAGTCGACAGCTTCGGCGGCGTGCTCGCCGATGACGCCCTGGCACTGCTGGATGACGCCGAAGTGATCGACGATCCGCGCCTGCGCTTCGGCCAGGCGGTTGTGTATACAAAACTGACCAATCCCTTTTTCGCGTTGATCGGCCAGGTCGGGATGATTCCCAGGCCCATACCGGGTATGGGGGAAACCGGCCGCACGATAGCCTCGGCGTTCCGTTTGGGAAGCTTCGTATTCGCAGCGCTGCCGGGCGAGATTGCGCCGGAAGTCGGGCTGACGCTGCGGTGGCAAATCGGTGCGTCGCACCAGATGCACGCGAACATCGGTCAGGATTGGATCGGCTACGTGCTCACCAAGGAGCAATACCGCAACTTGCGCTATTTCTACTATTCGATTCTGTCACCGGGGGGCGGCTCGGCCGAAGCCATCTACACCGCGTACGACGAGATTTTGCTTCAACTACAATAACGCACGGTCACGCAAACTTCACCGCGGCGCCTAACGCCAACAGCAGTGCCGCCGCAAACCCATGAAATACGAACCAGCCGGGTTTCGGCCACGCGATGTATTTCAAGATGCCCATGATGATCCCCTTCTAAAACACGAGGACGCCCAGAGCGTACACGCCGCCCATGGCCGCCAAGTGAAACCCCCACCACGGCGCACGCAGGTACCGCCAATACGCCGGACGCTTGGCCCGGTCGTTCAAACCGCGGCCCGCCGCGCGGTCGAGGTCGATCTCGAAGAGCATTTGGCCCAGCGCCCACTTGCCGGCCAGGATAAGCGAATCGGCCAAGGTGCCGTAAATTAGAATGGCCTTCAGCGAGTACGCGCCGTCGAGTTCGACGATCATGTAGTGCGTCATGGTGACGATGCCGATGATGCAGGCCATGCCGTTGATAAGTTGGGCCGTCGCCGAATGGCGGCCGGTCGAGAAAAGCGCGGTGACAATCAGCACACTGGTCAGCGTTGCCACGAGCGGCACGAGGTTGGTCGGTTGAAACTCGCCGCCCTTGAATATCCAGTGGATTTTCGCGTGCAACAGCAGCCCGCCGAGCCCCATGCAGAAAATGCCCGCCACCGCCAGCGCGCGCAAACGCCCGCTTACCGTGAAGTTCACGTGCCACCCTCCCTTTCGCAAAATAACTATTTCAGTTTAACGGGCGGATACGGCCTAGTCAACACCTCACGCCGGCGTGGCAGATGTCATAGAAAGTCATTGATATTCGTACGTTTTTTCAACTATGATGCAAGTCGTGGTCTGTTCAACATCGGGAAGTGAGGCACGATGAAACGCGTTTTCGTTTTTGTGGCGATCCTCGGGTGCGCGGCTTTCTTTTTGATCCTGGTTGGGTGTGAGGAACTCTTTGAAGAGGAGGGCGAAACCTCCGGCGCGGCGTTGGTTGATTTGGTCAATGATTACCGCGCGGATCACGGGCTACCGCGCATTCCCAAATCACCCGCGTTGATGACCACCGCCAAGGCCCACGTGCGCGACCTGGTCGACCACGACCCGGTGCACGGCGATTGCAACCTGCATTCCTGGTCCGAAAAGGGCGATTGGACGAAATGCTGCTACACCGACGATCACGCCAACGCCGCGTGCATGCATAGCAAACCGGCTGAAATCGCAGGATATCCGGGCGAAGGGTACGAAATCGCCGCGTCGTCGAGCGCCGGTATCGACGCCGAGGGGGCGTTGGACCAATGGAAGGGCAGTTCCGGCCACGACGCCGTCATTCGTAACAAGGACACGTGGGCCGACAACGATTGGCAGGCCATCGGCGCGGCCATCAAGGATGAATACGCGGTGGTCTGGTTCGGCGAAGAGCCGGATCCCGATCTCGAAGATTAGAAAACCACACGAAAACCGGCTTTTTCGCCCTCGCCTCGGCCCGCGCTATACGTGCCGGGGCAGCAACTGCTTGGCGAGTTGGGGCATGGCCACCAGATTACGCACGATGCCCAAAAGGGGCGCCGCTTGCCGTTCCCCGTTGATGAGCGCGCGCAGCTTGGCGTTGATGTCGCCCTCGACGAGGGGTCCGTGCCCGGCGCACAAGCGCTTGATTTCCGGAGCTATTTTCACATATTGGCGCGTGGCGGCATGACATTCGTCCAAGTGCGGGCTGAATTCCGGCACGGCGAGGCCGACGATTTCCCCCAGCCTAAACGGTGTGGTGCCGGTCAGAATCGCGTCGCCGGAAAAGAGCGTCGCGGTGGGGCGATGGTAAAACATCACGGTCCCCGGCGTGTGGCCGGGCGTGTGGATGATCTCGAAACCCCACTTCCAGGGCCCGGCACGGAAGGTTTCGTCCACCACGCAGCGCGCCGGATACAGATCCTGCAACAGATGCCCGACGCGGGCCCACACCGGTGCCTTGAGACCGGTTAGCGGCTCAGGTGCGGCGGTGGCCTCCAGGTACGGGGCGTCGTTTTCATGGCAGATAACGGGGCAGCCGTAGGTTTCGCGCAGCCAGGCGGCGTTGCCGGCGTGATCGCGATGCCAGTGGGTGAGCAGAACCGCTGTAATGTCGCCGGGTTGGGTAATTCCCGCCCGCTTCAGGCAGCGGCGCAGCAGCCAGCGTTCGGCGGCGTCACCGGTGTCGATTAAGAAGCGACGGTTCTTGGAGTCGGCGAAAAGCCAGACATTGGAGAACAGAACGGACGAAGCAACGGACAAGTCATTTGTGAGTTGGTACATGGCGTAAATCCTTTCGACGCCGGTGTCCCTCCTCCCCTCGGATGCCAATCCGCGATGTTTGTGACACATCGCGTCAAATAAAGCAAGGGATTTATTGACCGGTCGGTTTCTCCGCGCCGGTCGACGGCCCGAAACGCCCGCGACGTCCAGGGGCAAAAAAGGCCGGGGTTATTGGCCCCGGCCGGTTTGCTGACTTGCGGATTGCTACTGGTAGTACTCGTCCATCGCCTTGTGCAGAAGCGTGCGCCATTCGTAGTTGACGCGTCTTTGGATCTCTTCCACGTCCTGTTCGGTCAGGTGGCGGAAGCGTCCTTGCGGCTTGAGGTACTCGAAGACGGGAATGTCGCGCGGTTCGATGTTGATGTTGTATCTCTCGCCGTCGAACACCTCATACACGGGAAAAACCTTGGTGTACGTGGCCAGCCGGGCGATCTCGATGGTCATGTCGCTGGCGATTTTCCAGCCCGGCGGACACGGCGAAAGGATATGGATGAACTTCGTGCCGCGGATTTCCTTGGCTTTCTTGACCTTGGCGATCAGGTCTTCGGGGAAGGCCACGTTGGCGGTGGCGATGTAGGGCACCTTATGCCCGGCGAGGATCTGGACGATGTTCTTCTTCGGCCCCTCCTTGGGCGCGTTGGCCGGAGTGGTGGTTGTCCAGGCTTTGTCGGGGGTGGCGCCGGAGCGCTGGACGCCCGTGTTCATGTACGCTTCGTTGTCGTAACAAAAATAGATGACATCTTCGTTGCGTTCGGCCGCGCCGGATAGGGCCTGCAGGCCGATATCGAAGGTGCCGCCGTCGCCGGCGAAGGCCATCACCTGCGTTTTGGTGTCGCCCTTCATGTCCAGAGCGGCCTTGATGCCCGAGAGGGCGGCGCCGCTGGTTTCGAAGGCGGTATGGAAGACGGGCACCTTCAAGGCGCTGTAGGGGAACATGCCGCCGATGATGGTCCAGCAGCAGGCCGGTTGTACGATGATGGTGTCGGGGCCCATCGCCTTGAGGACATGGCGCATGGCGGCTGAACCGCCGCAGCCCTGGCAGGCGAGGTGACCGCTCATCATGATCTCTTGCCGCGGATAATTCTCTCTCATACCTTCAACCCCTTCCAGTAAAGGAGGCTGTCCGGTTTTCCCATGCCCTCGACTTCAGTGACGATTTCCTCGAGTTGGTCGGGGGTGATGTCGCGACCGCCCAGGCCCATGACGTAACCGTAAACCGGCGGCACGTCCTCGTAGTTGGCCAGCGCGCCGCGCAGTTCGTCGGCCCAGATGCCGCCCTTGCCGAAGCTGATGTTGCGATCGATGACGATCGCCCTTTTCTTGCCTTTGAGCACGTCGTAAATCTGCGGTCCGGGGAAAGGCCGGAAGTAGCGCAGTTTGAGCACGCCGATTTTCTTGCCTTGTTCGCGGAGCTTTTTAACCAGGACCCTTGCCGGGCTGGTCGTGGTGCCGGAGGTGACGAGCACGGTTTCCGCGTCGTCGCATTCGATGGCTTCGACCAACCCGTAGCGGCGGTCGAACACGTCGGCGAATTCCTCGTGCGTTTTCGCGGCGACTTCCGGCACGCGCTCCATAGCCCGCTGCACCTTCCACCGCATTTCCATGAAATGCTCCGGCATGACCAGCGCACTGAAATTGTGCGGATCGGCTGGGTTCAAATAGTGGAGTGGATCGTAAGGCGGCAGGAACTTGTCGACAAGTTCTTCATCGGGGATATCGACCGGTTCGTAGGTGTGCGACAGGAAGAAAGCGTCGTAACACACCATCACCGGCAGCATCACCTGCTCGGCGACGCGGTATCCTTGGATGACGGTGTCGAACACCTCTTGGTTGTCTTCCACGTAGATTTGAATCCAACCGGTGTCGCGCTGGGCGAGTGAATCGGTTTGGTCGGCCCAAATATTCCAGCCCGGGGCCAGGGCGCGGTTGACGTTGACCATCACCACCGGCAGGCGCGCGCCAGAGGCCCAGTGCAGCATCTCGTGCATCAAGGCCAGGCCATTGGACGAGGAAGCGGTGAACACGCGCACGCCGGTCGATGAGGCGGCGATCACGCTGGCCATGGCCGAGTGTTCAGACTCCACCTTCAAGAACTTGGCGTCGAGGCGGCCGTCGGCGCATATTTCCGAAAGCTCCTCGACGATGTGCGTTTGGGGGGTGATCGGGTAGGCGGAGATCACCTTCACGCGGGCGCGCATGACGGCCCAGGACGCCGCGTGATTGCCCATGAGTACTTTCTTCATGGCTTACTCCTCCACCAGGATCATGGCCGCGCGTGGACATTCATGCACGCAGATGCCGCAACCCTTGCAGTAGTCGAAATTGATATCGTAGCCGTATTCGCCATCGGTTTTGTGCAGGATGAAGACGTCGGGACAGAACATGTAGCAGATGTCGCACATCGTACACACGCCGCAGTGGAAGCAGCGTTCGGCCGCAGCCATGGCTTCAGATTCGGTCAGGCCGAGGTTGATTTCTTCGAAACCCGCCGTGCGCTGGTCGTCGGGCAGCCGACGCGTCGTCACCCGCTCGATTTTTTCGAAGTGCCACTTGTTGAGGTCGTCAAAGACGATAACCCGTTTCTGGCCGATGGTCTTCGCGTGCGCCCGGCCACCCACGTAGGCAGCCATGGAGGCGCGGCCGCGCTCGCCGATGATGATGTTGTCGCCGATTTCCTCCATCGTCGCGCCACCCAGGTAGCGGTCGATGGCGATGGCGGCGTGCTTGCCGTCGCCCAAGGCCTGTGTGACGTTCTGCTGCGGGCTGGCGATGTCGCCCCCGGCGAACACGCCCGGTTTACCGGTGAGGCCGAAGTCGTCGATGACGATCTTGCCCCACTCCTGCTTGACGTCCGCCGGCAGGAATTCGATGTCGCCCTTTTCGCCGATGGCCGAAACGACCATGTCGCAGGGCACGATGAACTCGCTGCCGGGCACCGGTTCGGGACGGCGCCGCCCGGATTCATCGGGCTCGCCCAGTTCCATCTTCTGCATTTCGACGCCCGCCACGCGGCCGTCCTGCACGACGATTTTCACCGGCGCGGCAAGCAACTCGAGCTTCACGCCTTCCTCTTCGGCGTCGTCGACTTCCTCTTCGAAGGCGGGCATTTCGACCCGCGTGCGTCGATAGTAAATCGTGGCGTCCGCGCCCAAGCGCCGCGCAACCCGCGCCGCGTCAACCGCACTGTTACCGCCGCCAATGACGACGACGTTCTTGCCGCAATCGAATTTTTGGCCGAGCGCGACTTTGGCCAAAAGGCTAAGACCGGGGACGACGCCCTCGGCGTCCTCACCGTCAATGCCCAGCACGCGATTGAGATGCACGCCGGTGGCGATAAAGACGGCGTCGTATTCGCCCAGTTTCTCGAAGGGCAGATCGACGCCGACTTTCACGCCCAGCTTGAATTGCACGCCGAGGCGTTCAATGGACGCGACCTCGGCATCTAGAATATCGCGCGGCAGGCGATAGGCGGGGATGCCGATACGCAGCAACCCGCCCGCCTGCGGCAAGGCGTCGAATACCGTCACCTGATGGCCAAGGCGGCGCAAGTGATAGGCGGCGGCCAATCCGGCCGGCCCGGCGCCGACGATGGCCACGGTCTTTCCGCTTTCCTCGCGCAACAATTCCATCGGTGCGACGTCGGCGGCGTGGTCAGCGGCGTAGCGCTCGAGAGCCTGGATGGCCGTAGGTTGGTCGAAATCCTTGCGGTTGCAGGCATTTTCGCAAGGGTGGTAGCACACCCGGCCGGTTACGGCGGGCATGGGGTTTTCTTCCTTCAGCAGGCGCCACGCCTCGCCCGGTTTTCCTTCTCCGATGAGACGGATAAAGCCCTCGATGTCGTTGCCGACGGGACAGGCTTCGTTGCAGGCCGGAACGTGGTCCTGGAACTGGGGTCGCAGGTATCGCCAACTGCCGGTGCGATTCCACAACATGGTGGAGATAGACATCACCGTTTCGGGCATGTCGTGCGCGCCGGCGAAGACGATCGGTTTGTGTTCTTCTGCCATCGTCGTTTTCCTCACTGCGTGATGACCATGTCAAACGCTTCGCGGGCGGCGGTGGCGTTTGCGTCGGGTTTGATGGGGACATCCTGGCGAATCGCTTCGCAGATGGAGTCAATGCTCATCATGCCGGAAGCCTTAGCGAACGCGCCGAGGATCGCCGTGTTGACGATCGGCTGCGCCGGGCTGCCCAGGCGGTGCTTAATGGCGATGGCCGAGGCATTGACGCAGGCAACCGAAAAGTCGGCCAAATCAGGAAAGTCGGCCGGCGTCTGGTTCGAGTTGATGAGCACGAGGCCGCCCTTGGCCAACCCGGTGGTAACATCGACGGCTTCGATCAGCGTGCGATCGAGCACGATGATGTGATCGGGTTCGTAGATGTTGTTGCGCAGAAGAATCTTGTCTTTGTCGACCCGCAGAAACGCCTCCACCGGGGCCCCGCGGCGCTCGACGCCGAACTTGGGAAAGCTCTGCACCCACTTGCCTTCCATGAAGAGCGCAACCGCCATTACCTTACTGGCGATAACGGCGCCCTGCCCTCCTCTTCCGTGAAAGCGTATTTCGATCATGTGTCACTCCCGGAGGTGATGGCCGGCGGCGGTGTGCCACAACGCGACCGGCCCGATACGATCAGCGAGGCCGCAAAGGGCCCCGCTTGGATTAATTCGCGTACGGATAAAGTACAATAATCGTTTTGGCCTTGCCTTGGCCGATTGCACGGATGTCGTGCGGTACAACGGCGTGGTAGTACACCGAATCGCCGGGTCCCAAACGAATGTGATCTTCCCCGAACTCCAGATCGATTTCGCCCTCGATCACGAAGAGGAATTCCTCGCCATCGTGGGAGAGTGCGGTCCCGCTGTGGGGTTCCAGACCGAATTCCACGTAGAACGGTTCCATCTTCTTCTTCGCCAACCGGTAGGCGAGGCTTTCGTAATTGTAGGTAAGTCGCCCGCGGTCGCCTTCGGGCAGATATTCTTGATGTACGGAGAGTCGGCTGTCGGCTCGAGTAACCTCGATGCGTCCGGAACTCTCGTCGTCGGTAAAGAAATGATCGATGCTGACGCCAAGGATTTTCGAGATGTTGAGCAACGTGGCCACCGTCGGCGGTACGACGTCCTCTTCAATTTGCGCGAGCAGCACTTTGGATAGATTGAGTTTCTGCGCGAGGTCTTCAAGGGACAAACCTTTCGCGCGGCGCAGCATCTGCACCCGCCGACCGATCCCAAGTTGTTTGAGTTCGTTCACCGTGCCCCTGGGCATGATCTCCTCCTTGACTGGAAAGCGGCTACGAATATGTAGCACGAGCCGGGCGCTGATTCAAGACCGCCCACCGCCCATGATCCGCATACATATCGCATATATTCCAACAATATTGTGTATTTATACACTCAAACCGAGAGCAGCCCACGGTAGATTGCCGCGGTACGTTCCACCATCCGGTCGGCCGACCGATCGCGCCAGACCGTCTCGTAAGCAGCGGCGGCCAACGCGGCGGCGCGGTCGCGATCAGTAAGGGCCAGACGCAGTTTTGCGGCGATGTCCGCGGGGTCGGCGACGGCGGCAAGCCGGCCGGTCTGATCGTCGATCACGAGTTCGGGAATACCGCCGGCGGCCGTGGCGACAACCGGCACGCGAGCCGCCATCGCATCCAGAATCGCGCTGCAAAGGCCCTCGGTAACGCTGGTCATGGCAAACACATCGAGCGCCGAAAGCCACGCGGGAACGTCGTCCCGCCAGCCGACGAAGTGCACCGAGTCGCTAATATTCAAGACGCGTGCATGTTGTTCCAAAGCGCTGCGCCGCGGTCCGTCGCCGATAAGGATCAAGGCGGCGTCGATGTCGGCGCGCACGCGCGGCCACGCATCCAGCAAATGCGCATGGCCTTTGTGATCGACCAAACCCGCGACGTCGCCGACCCACGGCACGCCCGCATCGATACCACATGCCGCGGCCAGCGCCGCTTTTGCGCCAGCGACCGGTTCGTGCGGCGGCACGCCGCTGGAAACGACGGAAATCTTTTCGGCGGGCACGGCGGCGCTCATCAACGCGGCGCGAACGGCCTCGCCGATGGCAATGAAGTGTCGCGGCGCCGCGTATTTGCGGTCGTTGAAAAAGCCGCGACGGATGGGATTGTCGACCCGACGGTGCACCACAACTGCCGCCCGCAAACCGAACGCTTGGGCCAGCACGGCTAATCCGTGCGCGTGCGCCGAATGCGCGGCGAGCACCTGAACACCGGCTTCGTTGGCCTCGCGGGCTAGGCGACGCGCGGCGAACGGATCCCACTCGCCCCAGGTGGGGACGGCATGCACGCGAACCGGCGTGTCGGCCAGTTGCCCGGCCAGCGGCGTCTCGGGTGCGGTGAAGAAATGCGTGGGATGCCCGTGGGCGGCCAGGCCGGTGGCCAGTAGAAAAGCCTGACGCTGACCGCCGCGCCACATGGGGTCGATATCGACGTGGCCGGTCACGAGGCGTTCGCTTGCTTCCATCCGCCGGGGTCCTCTACCATAATGGTGGTTAACTGAAACGAGGTCAGCTTACTTGAAGGTCGCCGTCATTCACAACCAGCCGCTGGGAACGCGGGAAGCCGGCGTGGCGTTCGTCACGGGCGCGGCTACGGGTTACGCCCTGTCCGGCGCGGAAACAACGCTGCTGGCGCCGGGCCCGGTAAAAAACGCCAAAGCGGAGTTGGCGCGCCTGGCCGTCCCGGATCCAACGCCGTTCGCCTTGCCGTCGCTGCCGCCGATTCGTTTGGAGTGGGGACTGTTTCGTCCGAGCTGGTCCGGACCGTTTCGCAAAGCCGTGCTCGGCAAGCTGGCCGCGGGCGGTTTCGATGTCGCGGTGGTGCGCGACTTGAAGCTCGCCGATCTGCTATTGCGCTACGACCTGCCACTGAAGCTCGTCTACGAAATGCACAATCTGTATTCGCTGGGCCAGGACGACGCGCGCGCCGACGGCTTGTTCCCGGCAGACAAGCTCGACATGCATCGGCGGCGGGAGGCAATGGAAAAACGCGTGCTGGAGAAAGTCGACGGCGTGATCGTGCTTACCGAGGGCCTAAAGAAATTACTGGAACCGCACTACAACCTCGCGGGGCGGATCGGCGTGGGTGGTTCGGCGCTGCACCCGACCAAGCCGCCGGCGAAGCCCGCTCGGTGCGTCGAGATCGCGTATCTGGGCAGTCTCGACCCACATAAGGGTGTGGGTTCGATCGTCGCCGCGCTCGCCGAACTGCCGGAGGAAACTCGCTTGCTGCTGGTGGGACACGGCCGGCATCACGAGGCGCTGCTCAAGCTGGCAGTGTATTACGGAGTCGCCGAGCGGCTGACTCTGGCCGGTTGGTACGCGCCGGCCGACTTGCCCGAACGCCTGGCCGAATGTTTCGCGGCGGTGGTCCCGTTGGAAGACCTTTTCTACAACCGCTACGTGACCAGCCCGATGAAGCTATTTGATTACGCGCGCGCCGGGGTCGTGCCGGTGATTCCCGATTTGCCGGTGTTCGAGGAATTGTTCGCCGAGAGCGGCGGCGGCGTTATTGTCGAAACGGGCACGGCGGCAAATTATGCGGCGGCGCTGCGAAAGCTTTTCGAAGATTCGGACTACCGCGCGGAAAAGGAGCATCAACTGCGAGCCTTCGCCGCCCGTTACACGTGGCAGCGTCGGGGCGAGGGGCTGCTGCGTTTTTTCACGCGGCTCACGGCGGGCGCTTAATCGTCGGCGGCCAGTTTTTCCTCCACCGCTTCTACCTTCTGCTCCATGCTGGTTTCTTTGTCGCGGCGGTCGTCCAACACGAGAGTAGTCGATACGCGCGCGTGCCCGGCTTGGAAAGCGGCTTCGTGCGCCGCCATCACCGCGGCCATAACGTCTCCCAGATCCCCTTCCAGGATGGTGCACATGGGAGTCAGTTGATATTTGATTCCCGTGTCGCAGATGGCCTGCTGCACTTTGGCGACGGTGGCCGAAAGGGACGTACTCGTCGTACCCAGAGGAACAACGGTGAGTTGAGCGATCGGCATGGGTTCGCCTCCTTGTTGGTTGCTTCCTCCCTACGATAGCGCAGCCACGCCGTCATGCAACGGCTGGGGCCCCGGGACGCGGCGACCTTTTTTTGCTACAACATTGGCGTACTACCAACCGGATTGGATCATGACCCAACTGTGGCGCGCGGTTTTTGTGTTGCTGATCGTGACGGCGCTTCTCGTCTCTTTCGCCTGCGACGACGACGATGACGACGATGACTCGCCGGCGACGGACGATGACGACGACACCTCGCCGGGAGGCGACGACGACGCATCGGCAGGGTGTACGGATCGGCAGGTGGTCGAGGTCGATCGCGACGAGAGCGTCACCGTCGCCTGGGACGACGGCACGTCCGTCGAACTTTCCGTGCTGGAGATCGAGACGGAGTTCGACGCCGTGCGCGGCGCGGTGCGGGCGGCGCGCGCCCACGTGGAAATCGACGGCGAGACGGCATGGGTCGATGTGGGCAACTACCACCTACCGGTGACGGTGGGCGCGGTGCAGATCGATTGCCCGGTGGTCGAGGATTACTACGTAAACAGCGATGAAGACCGCTGGGGTTTGCGGGCCGCGGCTCGCTTTCGTTTGTGGCAGGCGGGCTGCCCGTGGCTGCCCGGCGAATCGATGTTATACCCGGTGGCCGGTCAGCGGTGGTTGCCGAATCGCTCGCAAGCGGGCAACGAACCCACCGACGACTACCTTCCTTTCCTCACGTCGATCTACTACCACTCCGGAATCGATTTCGGCGGCACGGATCACGTAGACAGGGTCGTGGCGGCGGCGCCGGGCACGGTGGTGCTGGCCGGGGGCGAAGTGCTGCCGGGGTACGAGGAAACGCCGGCCCGCCTGCAGGGTCCGCGCCGGGATGTCGTTTTCGTGCTCGATGAGCGCGGCTGGTACTACCGCTACAGTCACTTGGACAGCATCGCGCCGAACGTTTTTCTCGGCCAACAATTGCGGGCCGGTGAGCCGATCGGTGTGCTGGGTAAAAGGGGTACGAGCGGCGGTTGGTCGCACCTGCACTTCGAAATCATCTGTCGGCAACCTTCGGGCGAATGGGGCACCGAGTCCGCCTACCCGTATGTGTGGCAGGGGTATGTCGAGCGCGAAAAGCCGCCGTTGCTGGCGCACGCCCGGCCCCATCGCATCGCTCGCGCGGGCGACACGGTTACGTTGGATGGCGGCGGGTCGATAAGCTTGGCCAGCGAGATCGTCGACTACACGTGGCTGTTCACCGACGGTGAAACGGCGAGCGGTGAGCGCGTCGAGCGTACGTACGACCAGGCCGGTTTTTTCACCGAAGTTTTGCAGGTGACCGATGCGGCGGGTCACGTCGCCTACGATTTCGCCGTGGTGCAGATCGTGGAGAATTCGCCGCGGCCGTTCTATACGTACATCCACGCCGCGCATTCGCCCTCGCGCCCGGTCGGCGTCGGCGAAGACGTTCTGTTCAAAGCCCGACTATTCGGTGTGACCGGCGGCGTCGAGCAATGGGACTTCGGCGACGGCAGCCCGCTCGAATTCACGCAATCGGTCCCCTTCCCCAACCCACTGGGCGACTACGCCTCGCTTCGCCACGCCTATGATGCGCCGGGCGACTACCTGGTGCGCGTGGAACGCAGCAACGTGCACGGCGAGCCGGCCATCGCGCGGCTTTGGGTGCGCGTCGAGCCGTAAAAACCGGCGGCGGCTTATCGCCTACCTCACCGGACACGACGAGATACTTCGAGATTCAACTTGACGCCGTCGAAACAGGATTGTTAGCGTTTCATTTGGAGGGCGCGGCGCCTGCCGTGCCGCTGGCAACCTTCTGCAGGAGTGTGTCATGAAAAATATCGCATTTCCGTTCATTCTACTGCTGCTTTTGACCATCACATTTTGTTTCGTCGCGGCGTGCGACGACGACGACGACGATGACAACAACGACGACAACACGGCCGCTGATGATGACGACGACGATGATGACAACAACGACGACAACGACGACGACACAGCGCCGCCCGAATCGTTGTCTTTCGCCACGTACAACGCCGGTCTCGCCTACGGGTACGTACCCCTGGGCTATTACCGGCGCGACGAGCTATTCGACGCGGTGCCGGAACTCGATGTCGACGTCGTCTGCATGGAAGAGGTGTGGAACGAAGAGGACATCGTCGCGTTGGCGGCCGGTATGGCGCCGAATTTTCCCTTCCTGTACCGCCACGACAGCGTGCCGGACTTCGCCGGCGTGCCGCCTGAAGCCGAACCGAGATGCGGGGCGGCCATCGGCCCGCTGGATACCTGCGTGCGCGACAACTGCGACATCACGCAGAACGAAGGGCTGCTGGATTGCGCCATTGAAAACTGCCCCATCCAATTGCTGCTGACCGGCCTGGATTGCATCGAGTGCCTCGCGGGGAACATCGATGAGGTCTACGACGAGATGTATGACACATGCACGAATCCGAATCCGCCGCCGATTTCCTACAACGGGTCCAACGGTCTGCTGCTTCTCGCGAATCGGGAGATGACCGAAACCGAGTGGGTGCAGTTCCCCTTCTTCCTGACCAACCGCGTGGCGTTACACGGTAAAGTCGAAACCGCCGGCGGACCGGTGCACGTGTACTGCACGCACCTGACGGCGTCCATCAGCATCCTGCCCTACAACGGCGATGCGGCCTCGTACGAAGCCGAACAGGCCATGCAAATCGAAGCATTGTTGGAATGGATCGGCGAAACGGCGGGCGAGGACCCGTACGTACTGCTGGGCGACTTCAATAACGGCCCGGGCACCGGCGGCAAGCCGAACGAGTTCCCGGCCAATTACACGATGCTCACCGGCGCGGGTTTGGCCGATCCCTACACAACGCAGTTTCCGAATCGCTGCACGTTCTGCGACGAGAATCCGCTGGTGGACGGCACGCCCGGCCCGGCGGGAGTGATTATCGACCACGCGTTCTTCCAAGGCTTCGACGACTACGCCTTCACGGCGGCGCGCGTATTCGACGAAGCGATCACCCTGAATGTGGAAGGCGACATGGTGGAATCGCGGCTTTCGGACCATTACGGAGTGGTCGTCACCGCCGACCCGCAATAAGCGCATCATTATCGACGGGCGCGGCGCTCGCGTTGAGCGTCGCGCTTTTTTTACGGCGATTCGTTCTTATCTTTTCTCATGAAAGCACCCTCACACCGCAAAGGAGACGGATCGTGAAGATCATCGTTACCGGAGCGACCGGCTTTATCGGCAAGCCGCTGGTTGAATCGCTCGCAGCCGACGGCCACGAAGTCATCGCATTGACGCGCAGCGAACGCAAGGGACGGGAAACGCTCGGCGAATCGGTCACCGTCGCCGAATGGGACGGTGCCACGGCCGCGGGCTGGGGGCACTTGATGGACGGGGCCGATGCCATCATCAATTTAGCCGGGGAGAACATCGCGGCGGTGCGTTGGACGAAGGGGAAAAAGGACCGCATCAAGCAAAGTCGCCTCCACGCAATCAACGGATTGGCCGAGGCGGTGCGGCAAGCGCAGAACAAACCGCAGCTTGTGATTCAGGCCTCGGCGGTCGGGTATTACGGCTCGCGCGGCGAGGAAGAGCTCACGGAAAATTCTCCTCCGGGAAGTGGCTTTTTGCCGGAATTCAACGTCGAATGGGAAAAATCGGCAAAGGTTTTCCGGGACTTGGGTTTGCGCGTGACGTGGTTGCGAACGGGTTTGGTACTGGGTCGCGGCGGCGGGCTGCTTTCGCAATTGACGGTGCCGTTCAAGTTTTTCGTCGGCGGCCCGATCGGCGACGGCCGCGCCTGGGCGCCGTGGATACACTTGGATGACGAAATCGCGGCCATCCGCTTCCTGCTCGCGCGGGAGGATTTGGACGGCGCATTCAACCTGACCGCTTCCCAGCCCGAACGTATGAAGGATCTGTGTCGAACTCTGGGTAAGGTGATGAAACGGCCGTCGTGGCTGCCTTTTCCCGCGTTTGCGGCTCGGGCGCTGATGGGCGAGTTAGCCGACGAATTGCTGCTGGTCAGTGTGCGGGTTTTGCCAAAGCGCTTGGAGGAAGCCGGCTTCGAATTTAAATACACAGATCTTGAAGCCGCGTTGATCGACTTGATGGGTAAGAAGTAACTCCACGCCCAGGCCCGCCGTACTCGTGTCACCGGGACACGGTAAGCCCCGATAAAAAATGGCGGCCCTGCGGCCGCCACACTAGAGAAAAAAGGTCTTACCGAGTTGCGAACGTGCCCCAATCCCCCAACTGGGGAAATCTAGCCCTAATACCTCGTGCGTTCCGTTCGCGGCCTTCGTCGAAAGTTGCTACGCGCGCAGATCACGAAACCTGGCGCAATTGCAGAATGTTACCGTCCGGATCGACAAAAGTAGCGAAACTATATCCGTTCAAGTTCATCACGCCAGTGATGAACGTAACGCCTTTTCGTTCCAGCCCGGCGACGGCGTTTTCCAGATCGTTGACATCGAAGGTGAGAGTTGCCCCCCCGGCGGGGATAATTTCATCTTTTTCCGCCAATCTCAGCCCCACGTGAGCGCCGCAACCCGGGTGCAGCAATTCGGCCCAGCCCACGTCTTGATTGACGTGCACCGGCTTCAGACCCAACAACTCAGTGTAAAAATTGTTGGCGGTGGAAAGATCACTCACCGAAAGCCAAATCAGCAACCCGGTTCCGGCGTTGGACATCGGCGTATCCTTGCTTACGTGGCGGCGCGGCTGTAAGCCACGCGGCGATTTCCAGCAGTTAGTGAAATCTGAATAATACGTAGCCCATCAATCAGAAGTTTGCAAGTGGGAAAAGTGCCCCTAAGGGGCGGTTTTTTCCATATTTGGTGTCTTCGCCGGATACGTGACGCAAATTGTAGTGGAGCCGCTGAGGGGCTTGGATCGCAAAATAACTCAGCAAGCGCTTAGCGCTCGGGTCCTGTTTACTTGACTTGACTCAGGCGGCATGCTAAGCGTTCTTCGATTACCCAACGTCTGGAGTAAACTACGTGTATGCGGAATATTACGGCCTGACGAAGCTGCCGTTCTCTATCACGCCGGACCCTGAATTCGTCTTTATGTCCTCGTCGCACCACGAGGCGCTGGCGCAAATGCTTTACGGCATTCAAGAGCGCAAGAGTTTGATGGTGGTTACCGGCGAAGTCGGCGTCGGCAAAACGACGATGATCTACACGCTGCTTTCGCATATCGAGACCGAAGCGAAAGTGGCCATTCTCTTTGATACCCACGTGGACCCGACGAGTTTGTATCGCTACGTCTTTGCCGATTTTGAGATCGAGGAAAAAGGCGGCGAACGGGCCGAAAATGTGTTGATCCTGCGCAAGTATCTCGAAGCACGCGCCGCGGAGGGCCAGCGGTCGATTTTGATTATCGACGAAGGCCACAACATGTCCGAAGACATCTTCAACGAACTCGTGTTTCTCACCAATTTGGAAACCCGTCACGGCAAATTGCTGCAAATTGTGTTGGTCGGCCAGCCGGAGCTTAAGCTGGTGCTCAACAGCCACAAATTCCGGCAACTCAAGCAGCGGATCAACTTGCGCACGGAGATCCTGCCCCTCTCCTACAAGGACACGCGGGCGTACATGCACCACCGTTTGTCTCAGGCCGGCGCCGAGGACCCCACGGCAGTGTTCTCCGATGACGCGGTGGATCTGATTTTCCGCTACAGCAAGGGTATCCCCCGTTTGATTAACACCATTTGTGACAACGCGCTGTTGATCGGGATGGCCCGCAAGAAGAAAACCATCAATCCGGAATTCGTGCGGGAAACCTACGAAGACCTCATGCAGCTCTCGGAAACCGAAGAAGTGGAAGAACCGGCGGCGCCGATCGACAAGGAAGCGCCGGCGCAACCGGCAGTTGTCGAAAGCAACGATCCCAGTTACCCCCCGGCCGCGGTCGAGGCCCGACCGGTGGAAACCGAAGAGGTTTCCGACATGGACGATCACCGCGAGGAAGTGCGGATCGTCCGGCGGATCATCCAATTGCCGGATGGGCGGCAAGTCGAGCAGAAAGTGCGTAAGATTCGCCGCATTCGCCGGCGGCCGCGTAGCGGCAAGCGCCCGGACCTGCCGGCGGTGGTCGACCTGCCCGATCGCGTGGGTATCGTACGTGTTACCCACAAAGCCGACAAGGAATTGATGCCCGCCGTCATGGGGCAGGACCCCGGGGCGGTACGGCAGTACCACGTGCTGTGGAACAAGTTGAGCAACGATCCGGAGCAGGCATCCCGCCGCGTAATACTGGTCACCAGCTCGGTGCCGCAGGAAGGCAAAACGATCACCAGCATCAACCTGGCGGCGACGATCGCGCAGGAGCCCGGCGTGCGGGTGTTGTTGATCGATGGCGATTTGCACGCGCCGAAAGTGCACCAGGTGCTCGGCATCGAGGAAAGCAAGCCGGGTTTGTCGGAAATCCTGCAAGGCGACATCCCCTTCACGGAAAGTTTTTACAACTACGAGCTACCGCACTTGTTCGTCATGCCCGCGGGCGACGTACCTCAGGACCCCCTGACGTATTTGATCAGCCCGAAGATGTCGTCAGTGCTCGATCAAGCCAAAGGGATGTTTCACTACGTGATCGTCGATTCGCCGCCGATCATTCCGATTCCCGACACCGTGCAATTAGCCGACATGGTCGACGGGGTGTTGGTCGCGGTTAAGGCGCGTGTCACGCCGCGGGAAGTCGTGGCGCGGGCGCTGGACGACCTGTACCAGAAGCCGCTGATGGGCATCGTGCTCAACGATATTGAAGGGCGTTTATCCATGGCCAAGGGCAACGCGTACGGTTATGGATATGGTTACGGGAAATACGGTTATGGATATGGTAAGCCGACGGTGCCACGTTCAGTCGTCAGTGGCGGCGGCAAATCTTAGAAGGAGATCGTGGGTGATGAAGCAGGCGTTTGGCGTATTGGTCGTCTTGGCGTTGCTCTTTTCCGGCTGCGCCACCATTTCGAAATCGACACCGCCGGAGCCGCCCAAAGCCGTGGCCGGTGAGGTCATGGAGCCCGACGTGATCGTGCTGCGCTTTTTGACCGAAGAGGGCGAAGAGTCCCGCAGTCTACGGATCACTCCGGACGGCAAAACGAACTGGGGCTACAGTGGGATCAAGAAAACGCCGTCGGCGGTCAGCGTGTGGGTGGATCGTAACGGTACGTTGATTCCGTATGGCGGCGGCGGCGGAAGTGAGAAGCCGTCAGCAACGGTCGATCCCAACGCCTTCGTGATCGGCCCGGGCGATGTAATCGACGTGAACGTTTGGAAAAACGCGGAATTGTCGCGCGTCGTGCCGGTGCGGCCGGACGGAAACATCACCTTGCCGCTGATGGGTGATGTGCGCGCCGCCGGGTTGACCGTGCCGGATCTCAAAGCGATCTTGACCAAGCGCGTACGCGATTTCATGAAGACACCGCCGGAAGTAACGGTCATTATTGCCGAGGTGCATTCCTACCAGGTTTTCATTGAGGGACAGGTACAAAGTCCGGGTACGTATCCGATTTCAGGAACGACGACGCTGGTGCAACTGATCGCGCTGTCCGGCGGGTTCGGCCAGTTTGCGAATAAGGGACGTATTACGTTGTTGCGGCAAACGGCTGACGGAACGCGTCGCATCGTGGCAAGTTACGATCGCATTATTGACGGACGGTCTCTGGACGTGATTTTACGGCCGGGCGACATGATTATCGTTCCGTAGGCGTGAAGCGGCGGCTGCCGATACTGCTTTTGGTGCTGATGTTGGCGCTGCCCGGCGTGGCGGCGGCGGCCGGTAAAATCTCGCTTTTGCCTACCTTCGTGCTTTTCGGTGAGTGGACCGACAACTTTCTCCTGACGCCGGAAAACGACCCCGACAACGAGAAGATCGACGCCTTTTCGGTGAACTTCCAGCCGGGGCTGCGCTTGCGACACGACACCTACCGCAGTGAGTCGTTTGTGTATTTCGCCGCGACCTTCCGGCACGTGTTCGAGCACGAGGATCAAAGCGGCTGGCCGGAATATTACAACGGCGGGCTCGGTTGGAGTTACTGGATCAATCCGCGGTGGCGCACGACCGTGGGTGACGAGTTGATGTTCGTAACCGATCCGCGCGACCAGCCTTTCTCCGAGGGCCGCGATCTGGAAACCCTGCGGACCGAATCCATCGCCAACCGCATTTTCGCCAGCAGCTTGTGGCAAATGTCGCGGATCGACAACCTGGAAGGCGGCTACGCTTTCGCGACGACCGAATTTCGGGAAGACGATGTGTCGGACACGGTCGAGCACCAAGTGAGCGTCGAATGGGCCCATCAGTTCGCGGCGAATCACCGGTTGTTTGTGTTCTACGCGTACAATCGAGCGTTGTATTCGCCGGATTTCGACTTCCTGCGCCACTATTGGGATGACGAAGTGGCGATGGACCCCGGTTTCCCGACGGCATTGGACGATCCGGCGGATTTCGACACGCACATTCCCGGCGTCGGCCTCGAGTATCTGGCGACCGCGAGCCTGTCGTTCCAGGTGCGCTCGGGTTTGATCGTGCCGGCCTCGGAGCCAAACGGCGTGTACCAACTCGATGAACTGGAATGGTACCAGCGAATGGAAGTGACGCAGCTTTTCTGGCGCATGCGCGCGGGCTTGGTATACAACCGGACCTTCGCCCCGGCCCACGGCCTCGAAGGCGGCGTGGTGACCAACGCGGTCTCGGCGCGGGTGGATGAGCAATGGCTGCGACAACTGGAAACCTACCAGGAAGGCAGCTTCACCAATTACCTGCAGGATGCCACCGACCTCGACGCCTGGCGCGCCACGGCGGCGATCAACTATTACCCTTGGAACTGGTTCGGCGTCGGCGCGGCGTACAATTACCTGGAACAGTTCAGCTACGCGCCCGACGGCGCTACCGATGCGCGAACCGTGGCGCACCGCGTAACGCTGCGGCTCGGATTGACCTCGCCCCGCCCCGATTGGTTATCCTTCTAAACTGGTATGAATTTGCCGGCCGCTTGATCCGTCCCGCCCGACTCAGGGCGGTGAGTACGAGTAGATCGCCTGCCAATTATTCCGTTCGATGAGGGTTTCGTTGTCCGAAAGGGGTTGCGGTTCGTCCGGCCCGGTGGGCGTCAACCGTGCATCGGCTATCGCCTGGGCGATTACGCGGGCGCTCTGGGCGTATCCCGGCCATGTCATGTGGCAGTAATCGAAAAACTGACCCGGATCGATCATGCCGTGCTCGGCTTCTGCCTCAAAATGCGCGGCCAAGTCGGCCAACCAGACGCCGGGCCGTTCGGCGATTTCGCGCACGATTTCGTTATAGCTCGGCTTAGCCCGATTGAGTGGATTGAGCTGCACACTGATACGATACGTGGTTTTCGCCTCGGCGAAGCGTCCCGCGTCAAAGAGGCAGTCACCGATATACTTGGTCGCCCATTGCTGGTTTTCACTTTCGGTCAAGCGTTTGATACCGTCTTGCGTTCGCCCGTCGCGGCACAACATGCGTCCTTCCCGAACGGCCGGTTCCTCCAGCACCTCGCGCGGCACAAAGGACACGCCGTCGTAGCGCAAATTTACAGGCAGCGTGCAAAGCACCAGCGGAATGTCGCCCTTGGCCGCCGCCCGGGACATCACCTGAAGGCTTTCGCGAAAACCTTTCTGGATGTCGGCCGCGTTCGCCTCCTGTGGTGCAAGATAGGGGCGGTCTTCCAAGGGCGGTTGCCCTAGTAATGATTTTTTAAGTAAGCGATAGAGTATCCATCGGTGCATCACCTCGTTCAACGCCGTCGACGTAACCGCGCCCTCGTTGTTGCCCGACGCCACGACGATGATATCGGGGTTTAGGCGACGCACACGGCTCACAATCTGCTTGACGGCGTGGGAGGTCTGGCCGCCCGCGGCGGCGTTGATAACCTCGACGTGGCGGCTCGGGTACATCTCGGAGAGCATGACGCTCAACCAACTGGGGATGCCGCCATAACCCAGTTGCGGCCCTTGTTGGTACACGTAAGGGGTACCCATCATGAAACTGGCGCCGGTACAAACAATCCGTGTTGTGTTAGCGCTTTTTTGCACGGGTACGCGGCTTGCGATCATGCCGTTGCCGCTGATGTGAAAGTTGCCGTCGCGCTGTTCGATCAGTGTGGCCGGAGCATGCAGCACGCGGTCGTCCGGCCGCTCGGTATCGATCGCCCCGCGTGACTCAAGCCATCTCACTATCAGATTGGCAGCCAGAACGAGCACTACCAGGGGTACCAACATGTAAAGGAAGCGGCGTCGTAGTAGGATCCCGATACGGCGGGCGCCGGCCATTAAGTCTTCCTTAACGCGGTCAGCGCGTCGGCCAACGCCGTGAATCGCGTCGGCATCAAACTTTCGGCACGCGCCCCACCGTCGATATCCGCAGCGGCCAGAATCGCTACGGCCGTTTCGGCGCCAAGCCGCGAACTCAGGGAATTGCGCACGGTCTTGCGACGCTGGGCGAACGCGGCGCGCAGCACGGTCTCGAAATCGTCATAACGACGCGGCAATGACGTCTCGGGCGACTGGAAATCGAGCGCCAAGACGGCCGAACGCACCTTCGGCGCCGGTCGGAACACGTGCGGCGGCAAGGCGAAAAGTTTGCGCGGTTTGGCGAACAGCGCGAGTTGCACCGAAAGCGTGCCGTAGCTTTTCGTCCCGGGGCCGGCACAGCAGCGGGCGACAACCTCTTCCTGCAGCGTCAAGACGGCGTGATGCACGTGTTCGCGATGCGCCAGCAGGTGAAAGAGGATGGGGCTCGACGAGTAATACGGCAGGTTGCCGATGACCTGCAGGCGGCCGCCACGCGTTTTCGCCAGCTTGGTCAGATCGACGTGCAGGATATCGTCGTGAACGAACTGAACCCGGTCGCCGAAACGCTCCTGCAAGCCGGGCAGCAGACGGGCGTCAATTTCGACCGCGACGAGGGAAGGAACCAAATCCGCAAGATGTTCGGTGAGCGCGCCGGTGCCGGGCCCGATTTCCAGCACGGTATCGCCGGGCACGACCGGCAGCGCGCGGACGATTTTCGCGGCGAGGTTTTTATCGATGAGGAAATTCTGTCCAAGGCTTTTTTTCGGCGGAATCGACGGCGAATCGCTCACGTTTCGGCCTCGGCCGCGGCCGCGGCATTACGCGCCCGCCGGCGCGTTCGGATCACCGCCCATTTGACGGGGTAGTACCCGACCAGCGCGTTGAGGGTGCCCAAGAGCAGGCCGCCGAGCATCACGGGCGCGGCGACGTCCCATCCGGCGCCGAGCAACTGCTGAAAGCTCGTGCTCGCCAGATCGAATTGGGCGATATCGATGCCGCCGACATACAGCGATCCGAGTTTGTAATCAATCACCACGATCGGAACACAGGTGAACGGATTGCAGATCCACGTGCCGAGAAACATCGCGGGCATGTTGGCTCGCAAGGCCGCCGCCAGCACAATCGCGAGCACCGTGTGCGTGCCCACGGGCATCCACGCAATCCAAAAACCAACCGCGAAGGCTTGTGCGATTTTCTCCGGCGAGCCCTTCAGGCTCACGAAGGTCGTGTAGAACTGGATCCACTTCCTTTTCAGCCAATTCATGCCGGAGCCCCGGAGAGCGTGGCGTAGCTGTTGAGATCAAGCCCGGAACGCTGACCGGCCACGAGGCGGTGATAGCCCGCACCGGCGATCATGGCGGCGTTGTCGGTGCAATAGGCGAGACTGGGCATCACCAGCGAAAGCCCGCGCGCCTCGCACGCCTCGGCGGCAGCGGCACGTAGTCGGCTGTTGGCGGACACGCCGCCGCATATCACGAGTCGCCGGTGTTCGGCTCGTTCCATCGCGGCAGCGCTTTTCGCCACCAAGGTATCGACGACCGCCGCTTGAAAGGAGGCGGCCACATCGGCCAACGGCAGTTTGTCGGGGCCGCCTGCTTGCTCGACGAGGCGGCGCACCGCGGTCTTCAAGCCGGAGAAGCTCATCATTAAATCGCCACTGTGCAGCATCGGCCGCGGCAAATCGAAGGCGCGTTCGTCGCCCTCACGGGCCAGGCGATCGATAGCGATACCGCCGGGGAAATCCAGGCCCAACAGTTTGGCGACTTTGTCGAAAGCCTCGCCCGCGGCGTCGTCAACGGTTTGTCCCAACAACTTCATGGTGAAAAAATCCTGCACTTCGTACAGGTGGGTGTGACCGCCGGATACGACCAACGCCGTGAAGGGGAAATGCGGTTCTTCGGCATCGAGAAACGCGGCAGCAATGTGCCCTTCCAAGTGATTGACGCCTAAGAACGGCAAGTCGCGCGCATAGGCAAAGCCCTTGGCGAAGCCCAGGCCGACGAGGATGGAGCCGACCAGGCCCGGGCCGTTGGTGACCGCCACGGCGTCGATTCCGTCGACCGACACGCCGGCGCGTTCGAGGGCGTCGGCACACACGGCGTCGATAACCTCCATGTGGGCGCGGCTGGCCACTTCGGGTACGACACCGCCGAATCGCCGGTGAAACTCGTTTTGACTGCTTACGATGCAGGAGTGAACGGTGCGCCCGTCGGTGACCACGGCGGCCGATGTATCGTCACAACTGGTTTCGACACCAAGAATTTTCATCGCTCACTTGTTTACAGGAAACCGCGTCCGTCGCCAAGTCACGATTGCCGCCGGGAAATCGCTCTTGACGCTGCGCTCATGGACAGGCATTTTTGAACTGAGGATAAAGGGGAGGCAATGCCGGCAAAACACAGCAAATTGCACTACTTCGGCGCGTCCGAAGAAGAGTATTTCCACAAGGTCGCCGACCGGCGTACGCAATTTGTGCGGCCGCTGGCCATGTTCTTCGTTCACCGCAACGTGCGCTCGGACACGCTGACGCTGGCCAGCTTTCTTTTGTTGGCGTTTTTCTTCTTCCCGCTTTTCGGCCTGGAAAACTACTTGGCGGCCTGGGTGATTCTCATCATCTCGATTCTTCTGGACGGCTTCGACGGTCCGGTGGCGCGGCTGGGGCGCTACGCATCGGACAAGGGCGCGTTGCTGGACATCATGAACGATATTACGGCGATGGTGATCGTAGGGCTGACGGCGATCCACTTCGGCCACGCGGTGCCGTTGTTGGGCGGTCTGTATATCGTCACGTATCTGTACATGATCGTGCTGATCATTGCGCGCAACGTAATGGAGCAGCCCTTTCGTTTCGTATTCAAATCAAAGTACTACTTGTTTATTTTCCTACTGATCAAAGTGCATTTCCATATCGACATTTTGAACTGGTTCCTGCTGGTGTTCAGCGTGTACCAGATTGGCGTAACGATCCAAGGCATGGTGCACCTGCGGCGGACTCTGCCCGGTGTACTGGGCGCCGGTACCCGCACGGCATGGCCGGGTACGGACGTGTTGGCGCGGCGTGAAAAGCAGCTCTCGCGCCGGACCGAACGCCGGATACGCATCAGGGAACATATCCAACGTCTGCGGGGGCGGTTATGATCCTCTTGTACTACGGCATCATGATCGCCGGCGCGCTGGCCATGGTGATCATATTCTTCCTGCATCAGAGTTTTCTGCCGCTGGAACGGGCGGTATTGATCCTGCCATGGGCCGAAGTGGAGAAGGACCGCCGCGCGAACACGGGCGAAGTCACGATGGCGGGCGAGACCATGTGCGTTCGGTACGAGAGCGGCGAGGAACACGAATTTCGCGCCGAGGGACTTCGCGTGTCGCCGGAAGGCGCGGCCCTGGTGCGATTGGGCGACCGGCCGCTGCTGATCGTGCTCGATCGCGGCCGCGGACGCAAAGCATATGTAGTGGACACCGCCCGCGCCGCCGCCAAGGGTGATTTCGACGCCGGGATTTTGGGTTGGTGGAAACACGGCACGGGCACTTGTGTGGCAGCCGCCGGCGCTCATGTCATCGAAGTGCACCGTTGTTACGGACGCGACCGCATCTATTGGATCGATCCCCTGCGGGCCATGGCGGGAAACGCTTTTGGGATGGGCATCGAGCGCACGTTAATCGCCCCGACTCGCAATGTCGACGGTGTGGAATACGTGGATCGGTGCATTTGCGTGGCCCGCGGCGCGCGGATGTGGAAAGTGGAGCTTACCTAAGCGGCGCAGTCGCTTGATCTCCCACGGTTATTTTTGCAGGGCGACCGCCTCGGCGATGTTGAAGGTGTGGTTCTTGATGCGTCGCAGTGAGACCACAACGTCGGAAAAGATCAATCCGGACAACGCGTCGCACTGGCCGCCATCTAGGCGACCGAGATGGTTGTTACGGATTTCATCGGCCAACGCGTTGATGGTTTCGCCGCGGCTTTTCGCTTCGGGCATCAGGGTCGTATCCTGTCCCTCGAAAGCCTCGAGAATGAGATCGAAATATTCGCCGATGTGTCGGCCGATACGCTCAATATCCGCTTTGGCCGCCGTTGTGAAAACCGTTTTGTTCTTCTTGGCGCGCATATAGCATTTGGCCAGGTTTTCGGCAAAATCACCGATGCTTTCCAGTTCGTCGGAGATGCGAATCAATTCACGGGCTTCTTCGCTTTCCTCCCGGGTCAGCGAAGCCTGCAGCAGCCTGGCCAAAAAGATCGAGTATTCCTTTTGCATCTCGTCAACGGAGACTTCCATCGTGAAAATCTCGCGAGCTGCGGTTGTGCGGCCCGATTCCATCAAAAACAAGGCCCGGCCCTTGTCAAGCATTTCCTTGACCAAGCCGCTCATTTTGATGACCTCGCGACGAGCTTGTTCCAACGCGAGAGCGGGCGTTTCAAGGAAACGTTCGTCCACCACAATCAGGTGTTGTTCCTGGGTACCGTGATCGGGTAGCGCCCACGCCACAAAAGCCGCCAGGTATTGGACAAAGGGGAGGAACAGCAGAACGAAAGCCACGTTGAAAATCGTCGTGGCCATCGCGAGATGGGTCATCACGTACGGTCGCGTGCCGTCCGGTGCGAGTAGATTCGGATCATTGGGCACGAGAGCGTCGACGATATCGATAAATCGGTGGAATACGAGCAGCGTCAACAGCACGCCGACGACGTTGAAGATCATATGGGCGCGCGCCGCGCGGCGGGCGTGGACATTAGTGCCTAAGGCCGCAAGTTGGGCGGTGATCGTCGTGCCGATATTCGCCGCCAACACCAGCGCGACGGACGTCTCGAAATCCAATAGTCCGGTCGAACTCATGGCCATGACGATGCCGATGAAGGCCGAACTGGACTGGATGAGCATGCATACGCCTGCCCCCACTGCGAGCGTCAGCATAAGCGAACTCAGGCCGCCGGCGCCGAAGTGATTCAGCCAGACCATAATCTGCTCGGACTCGCGCAACGGCGAAAAGCCGTCTTTCATCAAGTGCAGACCGAAAAAAACCATGCCCAGCCCGTATAGCACCTGACCGTAAAGCTGCGGCTTCTCCCGTTTGGAAAACAGGAACACGAACGCGCCCAGGGCAATCATCGGCAACGCGTATTTCGTCACCTTGATCGCGATAATCCAACCCGTGATAGTGGTGCCGATATTGGCGCCCATAATCACGCCGATCGCCTGCGTAAGGTTCATCAGGCCCGCGTTGACGAAGCCCACGACCATCACGGATGTGATGGAGCTGGATTGAATGACCCCGGTGATGACGAAGCCGACGCATACGGCGGCAATACGATTGCTGGTAAGGAGGTCAATAATGCGGCGGAGGGAATCGCCGGCGATCGATTGGAGCCCGCCGGACATTTGTCGCATACCCAACAGAAACATCCCGAGGCCGCCAGCGACTTTGAACGTGAATTCCAGGATCATGGGAGTCCCTGCGTTGTAGTGCACCGCGCGCAATATCGTTTCAGACGATGTGTCGCAAAAATAAGAGGCATCGCGGCCGGGCGTGATTTTAGCGAAGCCCCCACGCGAGGTCAATAATATATTAGGAAATGGCTAAGAATTAATGAGGATTCCGTTAAAGCCGGAGTCGTCGGACCGGCCGGAGCGGCTAGATAAACAAAACGCCGGGGACTGCATCAGCAGCGCCCCGGCGTTAGTTGGCGTTATTTCAGAGTTTTTACCCCGCTAGCAGCCGCAGCCTCCCCCATCGTCATCGTCGTCGTCGTCGTCGCCGCCCGGCTGAGCGCCGGAAGTATCATCGTCGTCGTCGTCGTCGTCGTCACCGATCGTGTCGTCATCACCGGCGGTATCGTCGTCGCCCACCGGCGGTTCCTGGAAGGCATCGTCGCCGCGGGTGAGTTGCAGCATGTAGTCCCAACTGGCGATATAGTTATCTTCAGTGGAACTGATCGGCGTAATCAGCAGGTGGATGCGGTCGTACGTGGAGCCCAGGCCGTCGATAGTGAATTCATACGGCGCGTCCTTGGTGCTTACGTCGAGCACTTGTGCTTCGATGTCGCCAGCAGCGGTTTCCTTGTATGCCACGAGCAGCCAGTCGGCGCCGTCCAGCGTGATGTCCTCGGGTTGGAACCAGATATTCAATCGCGGATCCGTTTCGTCGCCGTTTCGCACCATGATTTTATGCACGCTGTTGATGTGCGGCTGCTGGTTGCCGTCAATTTCCCACTGTGCGTAGGGGAACGTGGCGACGGTGCGATAATCACCGAAATTCGGGATCACATCGTTATCTTCGAAACTCTCCGCGAGTAACTGTTGAACGAAGTCCACCCAGGCGTTGTCCCATTCCATGTCCTGGTGTTTCAGGTAACCGGCGTTGCCGAACAAGGCGCTCGTGCCCGAACCGTTGACCCAAATTTCGTGGATCGCATCCAACCCGCCGTGAAATTCGTACAAGAACCGGGCCCAAATGACACGCCCGTATTCGTCGCCATTGCCCTGTTTCGTGAGAGATTCGAAGGCCTCCTGCGACCAGCCGTACACGTAGTAGACGTAGTCATTCAGGTCTTCATACATCACACTGGAAGCCCAGGTGGCGGTTCCTTCGATCCACCAAAGGCTGTTTTGGTCGAAGATGTAATAGTTCTCGCCGTTGACGGCTAACGTAAATTGCAACGTGTGGAAAAACTCGTGCGCGCTGACCGATTGAATCGTGCTTTCGTACGCCAACAGATCGGGGTGGAACACGATCAGCGGTTGGTATTCACCGTCCTCGCCCCACTGGCTGCCGTCGTCGTATATCGTGGTGTAGGCGCCGGCGAAGTCGATGATCGGAGCACCGCTGCCGCTGTTGCCGATATACACGTCAACGTAATACGTGTCGGACGCGTAAACGTCGGGATAGTCCCAGGCAACGACTTCCGTGTCCCATATCTCGTCTTCCAGGATCTGGCCCCAAAACTCGATGGTGTCGGTGTCGGCCGCGTAACTGTCACCCCACCGGATGGCGAAGTGTTCGGTGTAGTAGTTGTTGGGAAGTTCGGTGCCGAGCGGATTGTGGCCCAAGGCTTTGCCGGCGTTAAGCGTCACGCCGCGCGGCGTACCCGGCATCATGATCTTCTGCACTTGAGCCCGCACCGCGGCCGAGGCCTGCTGCAGGATTCGCCGCAGTTTCAAGATTTCGGCGGTACCGCACTGGCTCGTCCCGACAAGTTCCGAAGTGCGAATTTTCGGCGCGTTTGCCGCGCGGTGATAGCGCGACTGCAGCCGACTGTTGTCGAACAGCGCAAAGGCGATCTGCAACGCCGCTTGGTCGGCGTCGATCTGTTGCGTTTCGAAGTCGGCTTCGATGGCGTCAACCGACGCAGCGACGTCGAAATCGATCGCCCAGACGGAAGTCGCCGGGATAAGCAGCAGAGCCGCAAAGGCGATCAAAACACTAAGGCGGGAGTACATGTCGCTTCCTTTCTGGAGCCCTGCCGGGCTCACCACCTATCCAATCGGATTGGGGCGCCATTTTACGCGCCTTCCTATTTGAGTCAAACAGACACTCAATCTCAAAATAGCCACGACTTTGCCCGTTGACAACTAAAGTCCACCTCGCTAGTTTTCATTTATTCGAGACTCGAATTATTCGAAGGGTGAAATAAATGACTCCCGCAAATGAATCTTTGTCGGAACGAACTCGTGCTTGCCTGCAATTGCTGGTCGACGAGGGTTTTATCAATTGGGGAAGAGATCGGCAGAATGTCGTGCTGCCGATCCAGGAGGCGGCAACAGTGGAAGTCGTCGGCCGCCTAGGACCGATTTCGATGAGCGAACTGGCCGTCACTTCCGGTATGCTGCCCAACACGATGACCGGTATTGTCGACCGTCTGGTTCAGCGGGGATACCTGCTGCGCGAGCGGGCGGAGCGAGATCGGCGCATTGTGATGGTGGGTCTGACGAAGGTCGGTTTCGAGCAGCTCGAAAAGCACAAAGGATTTTTACTCGATTTTAGTAAGACGCTGCTGGAGCGCCTGGCTCCGAAAGAGCGCGATACGTTGGTGCCTCTGCTGGAAAAAATTGCCGCGCCGTTGACGGCTTTATTGGAAAGGAAAGACGGAACCTAATGCGAACCCTCACACGAATTGTTATTAAGTGGCCGTGGTTGACGATTGCCGTCATCGCCGGAATTACCGTATTTTTTGCGCTGCAACTCCCTCATGTGAAAATCGACAACGAAGTAAAAGAGTTTCTGCCTGAAACCCAGGATGCCCGCCAACAGTATTTTCGTTCCATGGAAATATTCGGTGCGGAGTTCGTGGCGATCATCGGCATCACGGTCGAAGATGGCGGACCCTACGACGATGTGTTTGCCCCCGACATTCTGCAGAAAGTGCAACAGCTAACCGACTGGCTGCAGGAAATCGAGATCGAAGGCAACTTCGAATACACCCTGTGGGTAACGCCTGAAGAGGCGGAAACGATCATTGCCGAGCGTGACGGCAATCCCTGCACTCCCGAACAGATCAAGCGCGTGGAAGAGGCCCTGCCCCCCGAGGACGTGGACGGCATGGTCAAGATGTGGGTCTGCAAGGCGCCCAAAAAAGCATTCCTGGGCGATGTGCAAAGCCTGGCGACCATGGACGTCATCTACGATGAGACGCTGCCGCCGCTGGAGCCGGGCGGTGAACCTGAACACCGGTTGATGGTCGAGAACCTGTGGGAGTCGCCGCCGCAAACGCAGGAAGAAGCCGACGAAGTGCGGCGTCGGGTCAAAACCTGGTCGCTGTACGAAAACAACGTCGTATCGGGACCGGACCCCAAAACCGGCAAGATGAAAACGGCGGCCGTCTACGCCTTTATCCCCGAAGGCGTAACGATCGATTTCACCAACGAGTTCCAGCGCCGTATCGACGACAAGCTGGCCGAAATGGACAAGCCCGGCGACGGCCTCATCTTCCGCTCCGGCGGCATCCCGATGATTTCGGTTTGGCTCGGTCGCTACCTCCAAAGCGACCTACGCCGCCTGATTCCTTTCGTTTTGGCGGTGATACTGCTCGTGCTCGTGGTCAGTTTCCGCAAACCCATCGGCGTGGCCATGCCTTTTATGACCGTGATTTTCGGCACGATCTGGACGGTGGGGCTTACGCCGTTGATCGGCATGTCACTGTCGCTGGTAACCAGCGCCATACCAACGCTTATCACGGCGGTCGGCAGCGCCTATACCATTCACATTATCCACCATTTCCTTGAGGGGCGCCGCGCCGGCGTGGACAAGCGCGAAGCGATCGTGGACACGATGGCCAAAGTGGGCCTGGCTGTGGTCATGGCCGGCCTGACGACGGTCGGCGGTTTTCTCTCGCTGACAACCAGCACCGTCATTCCCATCAAGGACTTCGGTTTTCTGGCCAGTTTCGGCGCCTTGGCGTGCTTGCTGATCAGCATTACTTTCGTGCCCGCCTGGCTGGCGGCCTTCGGTAAGAATGCCGCCCCGGCGTCCGCCGCCGGAAAGGCTCACGACCCGTCCAAAGGACCGCTGGGAGCGGTGCTGGGCGGCTTGGGCTATTTCGTCAGCCGGCGACGGCGCACGGTCGCAGTGATCTCTTTGGTGACCGGCGTGATCGTGCTGGGGCTGGCGATGCGCGTGTCAGTCACGAGCAACATGATCGAGTATTTCAAGGCCGACAGCGAAATCGTTCAAACCGATAAATACCTGCAAGAAGCTTTGGGGGGCACAAATACTTTCTATGCCATGCTTGATGGCGGCGAGCCGAACTTTTGGAAAAACCCGGAGCAACTGCGGAAGCTCGACGAACTGGAACAACATGTGCGCGAAGCGTTTCCCGGCCATGTCGGCAAGACGATGTCGGTAAACGACTTCGTCAAGAAGATGTGGCAGACGCTTTCCTACGACGCGCCCGATGCCTACCGCATCCCCGAAACACGCCAAGGCGTTTCCGACACCCTGTTCCTGTTCTCGCAAAAGAGCGACGCTCTTGAATCGGTGATCGATTTCGACTACCGCCGCGTGCGGCTTTCTTTCCGCGTCACCGACGGCCGCACCCACATAATGCGCGCGGTCAAACGCGAAATCGCGTCGTGGATCAATCAGAATTGGCCCGAGATGGCCGGTCGCCCGGCGCCGCGCGTGTCGTTGGGACAGCGGCTACTGGAAACGGCCGGGCTGGTCGAGCCTTCGCCGCGGGTGCTGGATTCAAGGTATAGCTTTTCGGGTGAAGCTTCGATTCGTGAAATCGTCGACGGCTTAATCGTCGTGGGCCAGATGCGATCGGTGGCGTTGTCGCTGTTGGTGGTCTTCTTCCTGGCGGCAATCATCTTTCGCAGTTTCGTCGGCGGACTATTGGCCGTGGTACCCGCGGCGTTGGCGGTGCTGGGCAACTTCGGCATGATGGGTCTGACGAACATTCCGCTGGACGTGGGTACGGCGTTGATTGCCGCGGCGGCGGTCGGTATCGGCATCGACTATGCGATTCACTACATCAATCGATATCGTCAAGCGCGCGAGGAAGGCAACGGCCGCCTCGACTCGGTCGTGGTGACCCACCTGACGAGCGGCAAGGCGATTGTGTATAACGCCGTAGCGGTCGCGCTTGGCTTTTTCGTACTGACGTTCAGCAACTTCAATCCGATGATGCGCATGGGATTGCTGACGGGTTTAACGATGATCTCGGCGAGTTTGATTTCGCTGACGATCCTGCCCGTACTGTTGATTTGGCTGCGCCCGGGCTTTATTCGTAAAGTGGCGAAAACCGAAACTGAAAAATGACGACTGAAAGGAGTCTTACAATGAAATTTCGTTGGTACCTAACGGCTGTGGCCTTCGCGCTGGCGTGGATGGTTGGCTGGGCTTTCGCGGCCGATCTGACGCCTTTTGAAATTGCCAAGCGTTCACTCGAACTCGACAAGACGCCGACCAAGGTGACGCAATACAAGATGACGGTGACCACGAAAAAGGGCCGCAAGCGCGTCTACAAGTTCACCACGTGGGACAAGCAATACGCCGATGGTTCCAAGAAGCTGATCCGTTTCACCGAACCGGCCGACAACAACGGCACCGGCCTGATGACTTGGGAGAAAAAGGGCGCCGACGACCTGCAGTGGCTCTATTTGCCCTCGCAGAAGAAGGCACGCCAATTGGCGCAGGCCGACAAGAGCGACCAGTTCATGGGTTCGGATCTTTTCTTCGAGGACATGGGCACGCAGTCGGCGGAAGACTTCAACCACACGTTGATTTCCGAAACCGTATACAACGGCAAGCAGTGCTATCTGGTGGAAAGCTCCCCGAAACCGGACGTTAACTCGGCCTATACGAAGACGCGGTCACTGATCGACGTCGATAATTTCGCGCCTTACAAGCTGGAGCTTTTCGGCAAGGGCGGCAAACTGATCAAAACGATCGAATCGAAGAAGATCGAGCAGATCGACGGAATCTGGACGCAGTTGTACATCGTCGTGACCAGCCAAGGCGGCGGTCGCGCGAAAACCGAAATCAACATCGAACAGCGCGAGTACAACGGCGAAGTTCAGGACCGCTTTTTCACCAAGAAATTCCTCGAAACGTATTGATCGCATCGCGGCGGGCGGGCGCCCGACGGCGCCTGCCGCAGCCCGCGAAGGAGAGCCAATGCAGCGCTGGGTAACCCTATCCTTTCTGATAACATGCCTTTGCCTCTTCGCCGCCGCCACGGCGTGGGCGGGCGACATATCGCTTTCGGGATCGCTGTCCAACGAGTCGCGCCTGCGCCTGAAACAAAACGACATGCCCGACGAGATGGACTGGGACTTCACCACTGTGATGACGACCGCCAATTTCATGCTGCGCGCCCGGGATGAGGAGCGCCGCGGTCGGTTGTTCGTCGACTTGGACCTGCGCTACGACCCCACCGGCGTGTTTGACGAAACCCAAGACATGGAATGGCGGCTGCGCGAAGCATACGGCGGTTTCTACTCCGAATATGCGTCATTCGAAATCGGCAAGATCATTTACGCCTGGGGCATGGCGGATGAATTCAACCCGACGGATCTGCTCAATCCGGAAGACTTGCGTTGGGTCATGAGTATGGGCAAGCGCGAACGTAAGCTCGGCGTTTTCTCCTCCAATCTGACGTTGTCCTACGGCGATTTTTCGCTGCAGGGCGTACTCATGCCGCTTTTCGAGCCCAATATTCTGCCGGACGCCGATAGCGATTGGCTGCCGTGGGAACTGGGCTTGTTTTACGGCCTCGTCGACGCGTTCCCGGGTTTCGTCGATTTTCAGGCGCAGCATGTGCCGGACATGTCGATCCAGAATGCCGACCGCGCCGCTCGTTTTCGCGGCATGGTCGGTCCGGTCGATTTTTCGCTCGTTTGGTTCGACGGCTTCGACGACCTGCCCTTCTACAAGGTCAAGATCGATATCGACGCCGAAGGCTTGGTGACCGGCGCCAAGCCGCTCACCTTGCGCGAGTCGTATCAACGCTACCAGGCGTACGGCGGCAGTCTCGCCTTCACCGCAGGGAGCTTCAGCTTCCGCACCGAGGGCGCGTATTACACGCCGCGGCAGTACAACGCGGGGATCGACCCGTCTTTCTTGCTGGTGGACGACGTCATCGCCGCCTATCAGGCGCTCATGCAGTTGCGGGACTATGATTGGTATGTGGAATCGCCGGCCTATTCGGTCGTCGGCGGCGTCGATTGGCGCGACGGGACGTGGCTTTACGTGAACCTGCAATACGCCCACAGCCAGATCCTCGAATACGAGAAAGCCAACATCTACAACGAGTACGAGGGCAACGTCACGGCGAAGTTGCAGACTCTTTGGTTGGATGAGGATCTCGAAGCCGGGTTCGATTCGGCCTACAACGTCTACCACAATGACTGGTACATGCGGCCTTACGTTGGGTATCGATGGACGGTTGCTCTAAAAACCGAGGCGGGTGTCCGCCTGTTCGGCGGCGAGCCCGAAACGCGCTTCGGCGATTACAACTACAACGACTTCGCTTATTTGAACCTGGAATACGGCTTCTAAAAAATCGGGCGGCCCGAAAGCCGCCCGATTTGGTTATCTTTTCGTTCCGGCTATTTCATCGCGTACAGCGACTGCGCCGTCATGAAATTCTCAGCGTTGGTAATCGCCAGTTCCGCCTGATCACGCATCCCCGGCGCCACCTCGTCCACGATGTAAATGAAATTCGGATCGGTAATCAGCGCCGCCGCTTCTTCGGCGTTCAGTTCGACTTCGGCCTTCTTCCCGCTGCGGCATTTGATGGTAACGGTCGTCGGATAGTAGACGATGCCGACGAACGCGCCGATCAAGCCGTTAACAAACGAGATCTCGTTGTGAATCGTTGCGTTGCCTGAGGGGCAGAGCTTCTTTACGTCCACTGTGTCGTCGCCGATGATGCCGAATAACCAGTGCGAGTGCCATTTGCTGTACACCGTTTGTCCCGAAGTTGCTCCCTTGCCGACATCAAAGGTGTGTTTGAAACAACCCGTCGTAAACAGAGCAATCACGGCTACAACCAACACAATCAGCACAAACTTTTTCATACGATCCTCCTCTTACCTATGTGGATATCTTGTGATGGCACCGTAGACCGGCACCACACCCAATGCAAGATCGAAACCCCTTTGCAAAAAGGCGGCGTGTTTTCGTTGGGTGAGACCGCCTCTAGAAAATCGGCTCCAGACCAAGGCGACGGGCGATCACCAACTTTTGGATTTCGCTGGTGCCCTCGCCGATTTCCAGCAAGCGCTGGTCGCGGAAGAAACGCTCGATCGCATATTCCTTCATCAAACCGTAACCGCCGTGGATCTGCACCATGTCGTAGGCGATGTCGCGGAAGATTTCCGAACAATACAGCTTGGCCATCGCGGCGAGTTGCCCGAAGGACTGGCCGTTTTCGCGCTGCCAGCACGCTTTGTACAGCAGCAACCGCGCCGCTTCGATGCGCGTGGCGGCCTCGGCCAGCTTAAAGCTGTTGACTTGAAAATCGCCGACGCGCTTGCCGAACTGCTTGCGCTCCTGCCCGTAACGCAAACCCAGTTCAAACGCGCCCTGCGCCCCGCCAAGGCCCATCGCCCCGATGGAGAGACGGCCGCCGTCGAGGGTCATCATCATCTGCTTGAAGCCGTCGCCGCGTTTGCCCAGGAGGTTCTCTTTCGGGACACGGCAATCTTCGAAGTAGAGTTCGCCGGTATTGGAGGAACGCCACATGAGCTTGTTGTGCATGGTTTTGGCGACGAAGCCGGGCGTACCGTTGGGCACAAGGATGCAGCTCAGTTCCGGGCGGCCGTCGTCGCGCCTGCCGGTAACCACCTGTACGACACACACGCCGCTTATCTCCGAGGAGGAGTTAGTGATGAAAATCTTACTGCCGTTGATAACCCACTCGTCCCCGTCGAGCACCGCGTTGGTTTTGGAGGCCGACGCGTCGGAACCGGCGTTGGCTTCGGTGAGACCGAAGCTGGCGAGGATCTCACCGGTGCACAGTTTCGGTAGCCAGGTTTTCTTCTGCTCGTCGTTGCCGAAGTAGTAAATCGGGCCGATACCCAGCGAGTTGCCCGCAGCGATGGTCGCGGCGGTGCTGCCGTCCACGCGCGCGATTTCCTCGACGGCGATGATGTAGGACACGTAGCCCATGTTGGAGCCGCCGTATTCCTCGGAGACGAACATGCCGAACAAGCCCATTTCGCCCATCCGCCGCGCGAGATCGACAGAGAACTCTTCCTTCTCATCCATCTCACCGGCGAGGGGTGCGATTTCCTTCTCGGCGAAATTTCGAACCTGGTCGCGCAAAATACCCTGCTCTTCGGATAACGCAAAATCCAGCATAACTGTCTCCTTTGGATGTATCGGCTGCACGTCGAATTCGGCTCGCTATTCTAAAAGGCAAAGCGGCAGCGGGGCAAGGCGGGTTTAATCGCCGCGCACGTCGCGCTTTTCCAAATCGGCGACCACTTCGCGATATCCCTCGACGAAGCGTCGCACGATCTCGGCCACCGGCGGGCGGTCGTGGATCAGCCCGGCGACTTGGCCGCACTGCATCGACCCCCACGCGACATCGCCGTTCAACGTGGCGTTGTGGCTGCGTCCCACGCCGATGAAAGATTCGATTTCCTGCACGCTTTTGCCCTCGATTTCCATCTGGAGCACGGCGGCAGTGAGTTCGTTTTTGATCGCCCGCACCGGGGCGCCGAAACGCAAGGTGAAGGTCGTGCCGGTTTCGTCGATATCCAAAAGCTGCTGGATATAATCCGCCGAACCACTCGCTTCGGCCGAGGCAATCAAACGCGTGCCGACTTGAATGCCCTCGCACCCCATCGCGAAAGCCGCGACCATCGCCCGGGCATCGGCAATGCCCCCGGCGGCGATGACGGGAATCGATACCGCGTTGGTTACGGCGGGCCACAATACGAGGCTCGCCACCTGATCGGGCGACAAGTGACCGCCGCCTTCGGCGCCCTCAGCCACGATGAGGTCAACACCCGCGTCTTCGCATTTCTTGGCGAGCCGGGCCGAGGGGACGACGTGCGCGACGACGCCGCCGCGTTCCTTGATCAGGCCGGTTAGCTTTTTCGGGCTACCCGCGCTGGTGAAGAAAATCTTCACGCCCATGTCCAGGCCGAGCCGCACGATTTCTTCCGCGTGCGGATATAGAAGCGGAATATTGATGCCGAACACGCCGTCGGTGCGGCGGCGCACTTCCTGGATCGCAGCCTCCATCCCGGAAGGTGTGTGGCTGCCCCCGGCCAAGAGGCCCAGGCAACCCGTCTCGGCCACGGCGGCACACAAATCGGCGTTGGACCACCACACCATCCCGGCGCCGATTATCGGATACTTGATGCCGAACAATTCACATACGCGATTCATGCTTGCTCCTCGGGTTGAAAAACGCCCTCAACAAAGCAGACAAGGCGCTTTCCGTCAACGGTCCGGCGGCGGCGGGCCTTGAACCGTGCCTCAAAACGCCTTTACGATATGGCGCTTGCGTGTTAAACCGGACAAGCGAATGAAGCAAATAATGACCGATGGGAAGTAGCATTGAAAGCTCGCGATATCGTTCGGAGGTTCGCCATGAAACGCAGAGAATTCATGAAAGCATCCGCCACTGCGCTGGGCCTGTTTGCGACCGGAGGCGCCACGGCCGGATTTCCTTCGCTTGCGTACGCGAAGACTTCCGGGCCGGTCACTCCGCTCGACACCTTGTTGGAGCAAGGCATGCGGGTGATGTGGGTCGGCGCCCACCCGGATGACGAGTCGATGGTCGGAGCGATGTTGGCCAAGGCAGGGCCGCGCTTGGGCAATCCGCTGTACTTCCTGGTGTTGACGCGCGGGGACGGCGGCGAGTGCCTGCTGCCGGGCGGTTGCTCGCCGGATTTGGGTACCGTGCGCGCTAACGAAATGAAGGAAGTGGCTCGTTTGTACGGTGCGGAATTGCAGCACGAGTACTACTGGAACGCGCCGTTGCCGGTCGAGAGCTTCCCCAAGCGGCACGAGATCGCCGAGCGCTGGGTGCGCGAACACGGCGACCCGACCTTCGTCATCGCCAAGGCGATTCGGGATTTCAAACCCGACGTTTTGCTTACTTTCGCGCCGATCAACGGTTTCACCGGGCATCCGGAACACCAGTTGGCGTCGCGTTTTTCGACGGCGGCGATCCGCGTCGCGGCTGATCCCAACTCAGGCCTTCCCGGCGCCGCACATCGTGTGGAGTACTCCTACTACGGTTTGAACCGCTATTGGCCCTACCGGCTGTTCGGCGCGGGTGATCCGATGGAGCCGACCGAGACTTTCCGCGGCCGGCAGGAATGCATCGACGGCAAAACCTGCCTAGAAATCCTGGCCGAATACACGAAGCCGCACCGCACGCAGGAAAACGACATGGGAGCCGTGCGGGTTCTGTCGCGCTACCTCATCACTTTTTACCTGCGTCGCACCGATCCCTTCACGGAAGTTTTCGATCCCCATGAAAAGGTCGTCGAAAACGGGATGGGTTGATGTGGCGTAACGGGTCACCACCATGGAAGCAGGCGGTGAAACGGCGAGTCAATTAACGTTTAATCGTCCACCATCGCAGAATTGACTACCGGGAAATACGCGAACCGAAAGGAGAAATCTTTTGCCTACCTACGCGATCGCGGACTTTTTCAAAACCGGCGACATCGTAATCGATCCACGGCTGCACGCCCGTCCCACTAGGCCGTTGACCATGGAGGCCGCCCGGGAGCTGTTGTTGCAGTTCGCTCTACTGAAGTTCGACTTCGAGCAATCCGTGAAGGCGATGTTGGTATATGACTATCAGGTTACCGTCGGCACCGAACAAACCGCGCTCGGTTTTCTTTTCGAGCAGACGGTCGACGAAATGGGCCAGATGAAGGTGCCACCCAAGCCCGTGGGACGCATCGAGTTTCACGCGGGCGGTCCGGACGGCCCGACCATCAAAGTCTTTTCCATTTAAAATCATTCCACCGCAGCAAACACGAAAGGCACCGTCGCCGTCACGCGCGCGCTGACCGTGCCGTTGACCTTGGCGCCGCGCAGCTTTGCCAATACGCAAGCCGCCACGCCGGCATCGCCGAGGGTGTCGGCCACGACCGCGACCGTCTGCACCGCGCCGCCGGGAGCGAACACGACTTGCACGCTCAGCTTACCGGCTAGGTGCGGCTTGGTTTTCAACGCTTTTTCGTAGCAGTACTTCACCGCGCCGCGTCGCGCGTACAAGGCTTGACGCACCAAACGCCGTTCGTCGACATCGCCGCCGCTGGTCGTCGGACGTTCGGAGCCCACCGTGGCGTGCACCAAACGCCGGTCGCGTTTACCCGTATCCACCGTTCCGGTTTTCGGCACATCGAGACCGGGCAAGTTGACGATCACCGCCTGCGCGGGACCCGCGCCGATCGGCAGCCGGTCGCCGTTCGTCGCAACGCGTACCCCGGCGCGCGGCCGCAGCTTGGTCGCCGAAAGGCGGTCGACGCTTTTCGCCCACCCCGGCGTATCGCTTTCGCGCGTGATTAGGGCAATCAAGTGCTGATTCTGATCGATCGCTTTGAGCATCCCTTTGGATTCCACGGACGCCACGGGCCCGGCCGGACCATGGCCGTCGGCGCTGCCGGGGCCGGGTTGGCTGCCCCGGGGCGCTACGGTGAGCGCGGCCTTGGGGGACGACGTGGGCAGTTCAAAATCTTCCGGAAGCTGAAACTGCGGCACGAACATCGCGGTGGCGATGCGCGGCGCGGGCGGCGGTGGCGGGAGCAGTCGCACCAGGTTCACAAAAGCGACGTGCGCCAACAGCGAGCAACACAGCGCCGCGATGACGATGCGGTTCCATTTCGGCCATATGCTGATGAAAGGAATTTCAGCTCGGAGTTCTTCGCGAGAGGGCGTGGGCATGCGGCTTCCTCCCGGTACGGCGGGCGTACCTCAAACGAGGTGGGCGAATGGCGGCCGATCATGCTAGTGGCACGGAGGCTACGGCTTCGACGAGTCGTGATTCCACCTCCGTTAGGGCATACTTCCAGTGCAACGGCCATCGCCCAGGAAAGGGAAGGCCGCCATCCGCCCACGGATACGTAGGTAGACAACGGGAATTCGCGCCGGTTCCGTTTGTGGCGTCGTTAATCGGGAATATCGCGGAGTTTATATCGCAAGATCCACTGCAGTGCGCCGACCACGCCGACCGCCGCCAAAGTCAACAACCAGGGCGTGACCATCTCGCGATAGATGGGTTTGGGATTCAGGAAGACGGCGATCAGCGAGAAATTGATCACGAGAAAAAGCGACCACCAAAATGCCCGGCCGCGATTTTTTCGCAGCACGAAGAGCCCCACGACCGCGAGCGCCGTCAACCACCAGGACGGACAAAGAGGTATCAAGGCATCCGCTTCGCAGCCGAAGGCGCCGAACCAGAACGATGCTAGCCGGTCTTCCGATTGCAGGAGAAAGCTGCCGGGGTGACTCATGGCCTCGCGCAGCGCCAGACCGACGAAATATCGCTCGCGCTGCCCTTCGTTACGCGATGGCCAATCGTCGGGAAGCGGCCCGGGTAACGCATCCTCCAGCGTCACCGGCTCCCCCGCGTCGAAGGGTGGTTCGGCGTGCCGGCGCTCCACTCCCAGCAGCATCACCTCGCCCTTGCGGTCGTACACCCATGCAAAACCGTGGCGCCAATTCGCCACTTGATAGGCGGCGATCGGCAGCCCGAAACCGAGCGCCAGCAACACGACGCCGGCAACCGCTTGACGGCGCTGCGGCAGCACGCGCGCCCAAACGAGGTGCGCGAGGATGGTCATCACCACAAAAGGAAGAAACACGGTGCGGGTCAATTCGGCCAAGGCGAACGCGATTCCCGCCGCCACGCTACGTCGCGCTTTCGCGGCTTGCGGCGATATGCCCAAGGCGAGTAGCCCGGCCAGAAAAAACGCGTACATCACTGTCTCGGGCCGCAGATGGCCCGCCAATTCCATCGCGGGAGTCCAGAAGGTCCAAGCGCTCGCCGCCACGAGCCCGGCAAGTTCGTCGTGCCACTGCCGGCCTAGGAAGAATATCGGCAACGCCAGCAGCGCGGAAAAGACCGCTTGCGCTAAAAGGAAGGAGCGGGAGTCGGGAAACGCGGCGATGAGATAGGGCAGCACCGGCGGTTTGCGCAAATGGCTGACCGGCACGAATTTCTCGCCTTCATAGACCATCCGGCCGTTGTCGCGAATGGAGTTAGCCAGCAGAAGGTAGGCCGCGTTGGGATCGATCCGCGAATCCCGCGCCATGGTAACGCGCAGGGCGGCGCCAACTGTGATCAGCGCGGCCAGCACCGCGCAGATGGTCGTCCACTTGATCCACGGCTTAGCGGCCATCGTCCCCGTCTTTCGATTCCCCCGGCAAGGCGAGCGACCATTGCCGGACTGCCGCGGCGATTTCGGCGCGTTTCCCATCCAAAGCCGGGTTCGCACCGCTCGGGTCGAAAGGCCACTCACCGAGCAAGGGTGCGGCGATGCGCGAGGCGATTAGCCGGGCGTTGCTGTGGGTATCGGCGGACTCGGTGTCGGTAAGGCGGTTGAGCACGACGCCCACGTGCGAGATGCCGCCGCAAACAAGAGCGTGGACCGTCAGCAGCGTGTGATTGATGCACCCCAACTTGTTACCGGCCACGACCAACACCGGTAGGTCGGCCGCGAGGGCGAAATCGAGATACGTGTGTTCGTCGGTCAGGGGTACGAAAATGCCGCCCGCCCCCTCGACGAGGACAACGGAAAAGCGCGAGCGCATCTCCTGAACCCGCCCGACCAAATCCGTGAAGTCGATCGTCACCCCTTCCCGGCGCGCCGCTTCGGCCGGGGCCAAGGGTGCGGCCAGCCGGTAGGGGCAAACCTCGTCGAGCGACTGCACGCCGCCCGCGGCTTCCCGCAGCGCTTCGGCATCGACGGCGCGACCTTGATCGCAGCCGCTTTCGACGGGTTTGTACACGCCCACGGTGTGCCCGGCGCTACGCCACAGCCGAGCCAAGCCGGCGGCAACGTGCGTCTTGCCGACGCCGGTATCGGTTCCGGTGATGAAAAGCGCGCCCATTTTTGACTCCTTAACCCCGCAGCCTAGCACGCTGTATCGAAGCTCCCAACCGGCCGCCATTTAGTGTAGAATCCCGTTGCTATGAGTCGCATTTTATTCGAGCCCAGTCAGCGCCTGTTGTGGCGCATCATGTTGGCCTTCACGTTGGTTCTGATGATTCAGGCCGGAGCATCCGGCTATCTGATTTTCAACGCGATGGACAAGCTGCTGCAAGCAAATCTCAACGGCAAGTTGTTCCGTGTCGCGGCGCTCGCGGCCGACGACCCGATCATCTCGCACACCCTCGACGTCAGCGACGAGGACCGCAACGCGCAGCAGGTGTTGGACCAAGCCTCGGGCTTTTTTACGGAACTCACGTCGTTGGTCGATGTGCGCCGCGCTTATCTGTTTCGGCTGGAGGAGAATCGCTTTGTCTACCTGGCGGGAACGATTGATACCGAACGCTTGAAGAAAGTGCCGACGCCGCTGCTCAACGCTTCGGAGCTGCAAACTTTGCGCGAGGGGCACACCATCACCAGCCGCCCGTTCCGACTGGAGCCCGGCGGACTGATGAAAGCCGTCTACGTCCCGATTTTGCGCAACGGTAATATGGTCGGCCTGCTGGCGATTGACGACGACGCCCAGGACCTCGAAAGCCTCACGCGCTTGAAACAGCAGCTTCGGGCAATCGCGGCCGGGGCGTTTTTCATCGTCGTGCTCGTTTCGTTTCTTTTGGCGCGTACGATTGTACGCTCGGTTCGCAAGCTCGTGGACGCGGCCGAGAATATGGGGCTTGGCGATTTCTCGGCGCGCTTCAACGTAACGGGCAACGACGAGATCAATTTCCTGGGTCAAACCTTCAATGATATGGCGGAGGACATTCAAGCCCGCGACGAGCAGATTAGCCGCATGAATGAAGCGGCGTTGGCCGACGCCCGGCAACTGTACGAACATGTCCTGCGCGCGGCGTACTCGGCGATACTCACCGCCGACAAAGACGACCTGCTCACCAGCGAAAACCCTGCCGCCGCCGAACTGCTCGGCCCCGCGCCCGACGGCCCGATCACCATGACCCGACGTCTGGGTCCCTACCCCGAGTTGTTGAAACTTTGGCGGCAACGCCGGCTGGCGCGTGACGTGGAAGTAACGATCGTGCGCGCCGGCGACACACGCGTCGTCGAAGCGACCATCGCGCAGCTAACCGACCACCGCAACCAACCGATCGGCCACAGTTTGACGCTGGTCGACCGTACGGAAATCACCGAACTGCAGAGCGAGTTGGCCATGCGCGACCGCTTGGCCGCCCTAGGCGAGTTGGCCGCGGGCATCGCGCACGAAATTCGCAATCCGCTCAACGGCATCCAACTCATGCTCGGGCTGGTGCACGAGGACCTGCGCGAAAAGGGCGTCACGGACGAGCGTTTCAAAAACATCTACGACGAAGTCTCGCGGCTTAATACGATCCTGAACGACTTCCTCTTGTTCGCGCGCCCCAAGGCCATCGAACGCACGCCCAGCAGTCTGACCGACCTGGCCGAGGACGCGCTGATGTTGATCGCGCCGCAGATCGAAACGAAGCAAATCGAAATCGTGCGCACGTACGACGAGATCATACCGGCGGCAACCGTCGACCAGGCGGCCATGCGTCGCGTGTTGGTGAACTTGGTGAAGAACGCTTGCGAAGCGATGGATACAAGCGGCAAACTGTTTATTGAGATCAGCGGCCCGGCGACGACCGGGAATGGTTTTCGCATCCGTGTTCGCGATACCGGCCCGGGCATCGCGGAGGACGTGATGAACCGCTTGTTTAATCCCTTCGTGACGACCAAAGACGAAGGAACCGGCCTGGGCCTATCGATCGTACACAAGACGATCATCAATCATCATGGATCCATCACCTGTCGCAACCACCCCGACGGGGGCGCCTGCTTCACGGTGATCTTGCCCGCAGGAGAGGAGTAACGATGTCAGACATGCTGATTGTCGACGATCACAAAACAACCGCCGACAGCATCGCGCAAATCGGCCAGCGCCTCGGCTTGGACGTGCAGGTATTGTACGACGGCGCCGAAGCTCTGTCGGCCGTCGACCAAAAACCCTTCGACGTGGTGGTGACCGACCTGCGGCTCCCCGGCGCGTCGGGCATGGACATTCTCTCTCACGCCACGTCCGCCAATCCCGACGGCGCGGTGATGGTCATTACTGCCTACGGATCGATCGAGAAGGCTGTCGAGGCCATGCGCAAAGGCGCATTCGACTTCATCTCCAAACCCTTCACCATCGACGAGATCAGGGTGAAGCTCGAAAAAGCGCTGGCCCACGTCGAGGCGCAGCGCGAGATGCAGCGCATGCGAGCCAGTTTGGATTCGTTGTTCGAAGACGAAACCCGCCGCTACAACTTCAACGAGATCGTCGGCCGTAGCAGCGCGATGCAAAAAGTGTTCGACACGATCCGTAAAGTGGCGGCCTCGGACGCCTCGGTATTGATCCTGGGCGACAGCGGCACGGGTAAGGAACTCGTGGCCCGCGCCATTCACTTCAACGGCCCGCGTAAGGACGACCCTTTTGTGCGCGCGCACTGCGCGGCCTATGCTGAGGGCGTGTTGGAATCGGAACTGTTCGGGCACGAGAAGGGCGCGTTCACCGGGGCGGTGCGGCGCAAGATAGGCCGTTTTGAACAAGCGCATCGCGGCACGCTCTTCCTCGACGAAATCGGCGACGTCAACCACAACATCCAAGTGAAGCTGCTGCGCTTCTTGCAGGAAAAGGAATTCGAGCGCGTCGGCGGCAACCATACGATTTCGGTAGACGTGCGGATCCTTTCGGCCACGAACCACGACCTCAAGGGACTGATCGCCGAGCGCCGTTTCCGTGAGGATTTGTACTACAGGCTGAACGTCATTTCGATTTATATCCCACCCCTGCGCGAGCGCCGCGAAGACATCCCCCTGCTCGTCGAGCACTTTCTACGCAAGGCGGCGGGCCGCAATCCGGTGAAGCTGATCGACCCCGAGGCCATGATTTTACTGACCCATTATCACTGGCCGGGCAACATCCGCGAATTGCAGAACGTCATCGAACGCGCCGTGGTGTTAACCAGCCGCGAACGCATCTCCCTGGATCAATTGCCCCACGACATTACAGGTTCGGCCGAAAGCGCCACGCCGCGCCTTCACGGACCGGTCGATTTCGACTCCGAAGTCGAGAAATTCGAAAGGGACTTAATCGCCGGAGCGTTGGTCGAGTCGGACCACGTCAAAACTCGCGCCGCGGCGCTGCTGGGCATCGACCGTAATCGACTGCGTTACAAAATGGAAAAATACGGCATCGCCGACGACGCACCAGCAAAATAACTAATTTCTTTTCGCGCGACCGGTGATTATATTCCGCACGACGCAGGATTGTGATGCCGAGAAAACGCCTCGACGCGGCAGGCGTTTGATCATGCGGAGGAAACGATGCCCCATAAAATCAGGTTCGTAGATGGAGAACTGCAGGTCCCCGATAATCCGTTCGTCGTCTTGTTATGCGGCGACGGCATCGGACCCGAGGTGGTCGACGCCGCGGTGAAGGTCGTCGACAAAGCCGTACTGCGAAGCTACGCCGGACAGCGGCGCATCAAGTGGCAGGAGCAGCCCGCCGGAGAGAGATCGCTGCATGACAACGGCGACCTACTGCCCGAAACGACGCTGCAAGCGATACGCGACCACATCGTCGCTCTAAAAGGACCCATGACCACTCCGGTCGGCCACGGTTTTCGCTCGGCCAATGTGGCGCTGCGCCAGCGGCTGGACCTGTATGCCTGCGTGCGGCCGGTTCGTTATTACAGCGGCGTGCCCAGCGCCCTGCGGCGTCCGGAGAAACTCGACGTCGTCATTTATCGAGAGAACACCGAGGACGTTTACGCCGGCGTCGAGTACGCGGCGGGATCGCCGGAAGCCGAAACCTTCATCGCCCAAGCGAAAAAGTTCGGCTCGGACATCCGGCGTGACAGCGCCATCGGCCTCAAACCGATCAGTGAATTCGCCAGCAAGCGCCTGATTCGCCGCGCCATCGAATACGCCCTGGAAAACGAGCGGAAGAAAATCACCCTCGTGCATAAGGGCAACATCATGAAATTCACCGAGGGCGCCTTCCAAAAATGGGGTTACGAGCTGGCGCGCGAAATGCTCGGCAACCGCATGGTCACCGGCGACCAAGTCGGCCCCGACCGCTCACCGCCGCCGGGCAAGATTCTCGTGCAGGACAAGATCGCCGATGCCATGTTTCAAGACCTGATCCGCCGCCCCCAGTGGCACGACGTCATCGTGACCACCAACCTCAACGGCGACTACCTTTCCGACGCGGCCGCGGCTCAAGTAGGCGGCCTGGGTATGGCGCCCGGGGCAAACATCGGCGACGAGGCGGCGGTTTTCGAAGCCACGCACGGCAGCGCGCCGCAATATGCGGGCCAGGACAAAGTGAACCCGACCAGCGTTATTCTTTCCGGCTCGTTGATGCTGCGCTATATGGGATGGCACGAGGCGGCGCGGCTGATTGAAGCCGCGGTCGAGGAAACGATCCTGCGCAAAATCGTGACCTACGACCTGGCTCGCCTACTGAAAAACCCGACCGAGGTTTCGTGCAGCGGTTTCGGCAAAATGGTGGAAGATTCCATCACGCGGATGATTTGATTACGGCGCGTCGGGCACGATTTTCAACCGGTAAATCCAATCCACATCCAGCAAGGGCACGGCCCGCGGCGCGACCTGAGTTTGCCACTGCGTAGCGTAGTCAGCCTGAAAATTGTGCAGATGAAGCACGTAGGGTACGTCATGCTCGATCAAGTAGGCGCCGATATCGCCGTCGCGCATCGCGTGCAGCGCTTCGAAGTTGAGGATGCCGTCCAAGTTAACGACCTCGAAATCGAGAAGGTAGAAGCCGAACACGCCGCAATCGGTGTAGCCGATACGCGACCCGGTCGGCACGTTTTTCTCGATCGTATCGATCAACCGCCACGCGTCGCGGGGCGTGTGGTCGGCCGTCCAATCCTTCAGTCCCGGCAGCGCAAGCAGGAAAACCAACAGCGCCCCCGCAGCCACCCGTCGCGCGTTTCCCGCTAAGCGATCAGCGGTCAGAAAACCCGAGAAGAAGGCCGCCCAAATCAACGCCACGCCCAAACTCAGGGCGTAAAAATGCCGCATGGAATAATTGAGCATGTACAGCGGATAGAAAACGGCCGCGCCCGCCAACGGTACGAGTAGGAAAGCCAACGGCTCGAGCTTTTTGATGCGCCCGACGTGTCGCCGTCCGAACCAAAAGAGCAACGCCGCAATGGCGAGAGCAAGTGCGACCAGCGCCACGGCAATCAAAGGTCGGTCGCGCCCCAATTGCACGAGAAAACCGCTGGTCTGCCGCTCGCCGGATAACAGGCGCGCCGCCAACACTCGCATTGCGCGTTCGTAGCCGAATAATGGTTCCAACGGCAGCTTGATGCCTAGACTGATCCACTTGACCGCCGCGAATTTGATCATCCCCGGCCATGATTCCGGGACGCCTTGCTGCAGTAGGCCGCGCCATCGGTGGAACGCGCCGCTGGATTGGAAGAACGACCCGCACGCAAACCGGCTCCAGACGAACCACGGCGCCAACAACAACGCCGCCGGTGTGAACATGAGAAAACCACGTCCGAGCACGGCGCGTGGTTCTCGCCGCTTTCGCCAAACGATATCGACCGCCACCCCGGCCATCAAAAACACGGTGTCGAAGCGGGCGTAGGCGGTTAGACCGAGCAGCAAGCCGAGGGCGACCAACACCTTCGTGCGCTCGTCGTCGCGAAATTGGAGATAGAGATAGACGAAGAGCCAGAAAAGTAAGGCGTGCAGCGAGGTTTCCAAGCCGCTCAAGCTGTGGCCGAGCAGGTTGGCGTTGGCGACGAAAAGCAGGCCGACGAGCCACGCCGCGCCGTCGTCCAGCAGTCGCCGGGCGACTTTCATCAACACGACTAAAAGCGCAGCGGAGCAGAAGGCCAGAAAGAGTTTCGCCAGCCGCAGGCACCATTCCGGGTGGCCGCCAAACAGCCACATCACCGGCGCCATGACGAAGCCATAGAGCGGTTGAAATCCGTTCGTGGGCGCGCCGCCATAAGTGATGCCCTGCCCGTCGGCGATATGGCGGGCGACGGTCAAAGTGTAGTAGGCGTCGTCCAGCAAGTGCAGGTGCGGTTGAACCAGGGCGAAAAAGCCCGTCAACAGAAGGTGAACAATGACGAGGATCCAAGCGGCGCGCGGCAGCTTCATGCGAGAGTCTCGCGCAGAATGAATTCCAGGCGCGACACGTGCTCGTCCGGGGCGTGACGTTCGGCCACCCGCCGCCGCCCGGCCACACCCATCCGATCGGCCATGCCACTTCGCGCCAGAATTTCAATCTCCCGCCGCAGCGAATCGGCGTCGCCCGGCGCAAACAGCAAGCCCGTCACGTCCGGCTCGACAACTTCGGGCAGACTGCCGTGCCCCGCCGCAATCACCGGTCGCCGATGCGCGTGCGCCTCGAGCGCCACGTGCGGCACGTTCTCCCACCACAACGATGGAACGAGAACCGCCAGCGCCCGGCGGTACAGATCGCTCAGAACATCGCCTTGCGCGAACCCGACGAATTCGACTTCCGAGATTTTCCGCCGCGCCACGTCCGCCTGCAATTCGCGCCCGTACGGCGTGTCGGCGTCCCCGGCAATCAACAGCTTGCGCCCAGTGCCCGCGACGGCCTCCACGGCCAAGTGCGCCCCTTTGGCTTCGTACAGCCCGCCGACGAAAAGCAGCGGCCCTTCCAAGGGCGGCGGACCGGGATCTTCCGGCAACGGCAGCGGTGTAGGCAGGTGAACGATTTCGTGGGCCGGGAAGCCGCAGCTTACGAGGGTTTCGGCCAAGTAGCGGCTCGGCGTGATGTAGCGTTGCACGCCGCGGTGAGCGCCGACGAGGTCGGCATAGGTCATGGCCAACACGCGCGCGGCGGAAACGGAAAAGGAATTCTTCAGGCAGCGATGCACGAGCGCGGGGCCCCGCCCTTCCCGACACGCGAGGCACGGCTGCCCGTCGCGCAGGCAGTTGTAAGCGGGGCAGACCAGTTGGTAGTCCGAGAGCCGCATGACGACCGGCACCCCCAAGTCGCGCGCAGCCAGCAGCACGTCCGGATAAAGGTAGTGAGCGATTTGCAGCGCGTAGACGACCTCGATGTCATTCTCCAAGATGGCGCGGCGCGCGGCGCGGTAAACACGGCGGTCGCGCACCACACGGATGGCGAGGCGGATTTTCTCGCGCAGGCTCAGCGACCGATCGGCGTGCAGGACGAAATCGCCGTCGACCGGCGGCGGTGGGAAGAAGCGAGCGGCGGGCGTTTCTCGATTGCGTTCGTACGCCAGCGCGAAGGGTAAGACCTCGTGGCCCGCATCACGCAACGCGCGTTCCACGAAAAAGAGATAACGCTCGGGTCCGCCCGAGGCGAAATACCGGTTGTTGGCGATTAGGATGCGAATTGCTGTCCCTCCCGCTTCGTGGCTACCAAATCGCTGCGACTGTGCTTATCATATGCCCCGATGCAAACTCCACGTCACGTCGCATGGATCGTCGCCAAGGCCCTGCTGGTTGTGGTCTTCCTGGCCATTTTGGCGGTGCTTGTCTGGCGACACAACCTCCCCTTCGCCGATTTACGCGACATGATACGCGTCGAGACCGACAAGCTCGGTCTGTTCCTGTCCACGCTGCTTTTCATCGTACTTTACATGCTGATCAGCACCGTGCCGATCCCGGGCCGCGAAGTTTTCAAGTTGGCCGCCGCGGTGACCTTCGGCTACTTCAGCATCGTGGCGGTGTGGTGGGGCGAAGTGCTGGCGGGCGTGGTGGGGTTCGGATTGGCTCGCTTCGGCGGTTTCGAATTGGTCAAATTTTTGGGCGGCGCGCGTGTGACGGATTTCAACGATACCTTGCGCGGCGCGACGTGGAAATCGATCACGTTTCTTCGAATCATCCCCATTACTCCGTATCGATTTTTCAATTTCGGCGCGGGATTGTTGGACGTACGTTTCGGCCCGTATCTTTCGGGCACCGTACTGGGCACACTGGTACGCACGGCGATTTTTCAGATCATCTTTGTGCTATTCAGCGACATCCTGATTCGGCAAGGAGTCTCGATTCGCGAGGTCTTTTTCGCATCGATCGTCTTCGGCTCGCTGATGATCCTCTCCTGGATCGTTCTCCACCGCCGGCGCCGAAAACAAGCCACGGAGAGTGAAGCATGAGCGCTCCCAAAGCGAGCTACTCGCCCGAACGTGACCGCCGCAAGGCGATTCGCTACGGCATGATCGCTCTCGTTGTGATCGCGCTATTGGCCGTGGTCAGCATATTTATGCAACAAAAAAAGAAAACGCGGGAAGCTCAGGTTTTGGCGGCGGGTGACGTCCTGTTCCGCGCGGGCCTAAACGGTGATTGCCCGGCCTTCGCCAAGGCCGCCGATCATTACCTGGCCGCGATGAAAATGCACCTGCAGAGCAAACAACTGGCATTTCAGGCCGGCGTCTCCCAGCGCCTGGCCGCGTTGTGCCGCCGCGATTTGACGACGAGCATCGCCACGCGCCGCATCGTGGTCGACTCCGGCGAGTTTAGTAACGAAGACATCAAGGAACTTGTGTTAGCCTTGCTGGCCAGTGGTCAGGCGGATCAAGCGCGCGAAGTCTTGAGCATGGCGGTAGCCGATCCGTTTTTCCAACGGCTAACCGTTTGGCTCGACCGCCTTTCCGACGAGGACTAGCAATCCCGCCACCACCTTGCGCCGGTCGAAGTGGTTTCCCATCGTCTTTATGTCACGCGCATATACGTTCAGAATCGCACGCATCCGCTTCGTCCATTAATACGTAAGTCTCTGATAATCCCGGATTTAATGTGCTTGGACTGTCTCTTTTTGTTTGGCTTTGTGTCACACCTATTGTAGCTGTTTACTTATCCTAAATCTTTGTATTAGTTTTTTCCGTTTCCACGCGGTGGAGCAATCATGAAATCTACTCATGTTATCGCAATGCTAATCGCTATATTCGTGTTCTCCTTCTTTATTCTTTCCTGTAACGGATCCGACGGCGGCTCCGATTCCTCCGCGGACGACGATAATTCCGTGGACGATGACGCCGTGAGCGATGACAATGACGATGACGACACCCCGGCGTTGGAATGTGAATCCAATGACGACTGTCCCGACGACGGCCTTTCATGCAACGGTCTCGAACTATGTGATGATAATCTCAATGTGTGCGTTCACGAATTCGATGCGGAAAATCGGCGCTGTTCGGACGACGCGGACCTGTGTAACGGTGATGAATTTTGCACGGAAGACTCCGACCTCTCGCAAGGTTACTTGTGTGATTCCACCGTTGACCCTTGCAAGGCCGAATTCGGCCCCGAAACTACCTGCGTGCCGGACGGCGATTCTTATGAATGCGTGTACGACAACTACAATCCGGGAGACTCGCCCGACTACACGAATGAGTTGGCTACCTCTCACCCCTTGTCCCAGATTCCAGCATACAAGCGCGCGCCCGGCGAGGACGAGACCTCGTTCACCGATACCTTCCTTCGAATGGAGGAACTCGCATTTTTTAGTTTCGCAGCGGAATATGACTATTACGTTATCGACGACGCGACGACAGGTTTCCCAGCGTCCGAGGATTGGTCCGGAACCGAACATATTCCGTACGAAGAGTTAACGTACTTCCCTGGGCTACTGTTTTCTAACGACATCTGGGGCGCCAAGGCTGGAGACACGGACGGCGACGGGGAAGATGAGCTAATCTGGGCTGCTACGGGACAATCCTCTCCGGTCGACGAGGTTGTTCTCGCATTTGCGACAGGTTACGGATTTGACCTTGAAGGCCTCGTTACTATAAGCGCTCCAACGGGTTATCTCTCTCTTCGAATGCTGGACATGGACACCGGCGACGTCGACGGTGACGGTATCGATGAAGTCGTCGTTTCAATAATTTGGAATAAAGATTCTGAATGCGTTTGCAACGACCGTTGCGATAATGCTTGGCAGCTCGTGTTGATCGAGCACGACCCGGAAGCCGCTGACCATTATGTTCAGTCAAATAGCCATCTCGACGAAGGATATAACGCGTACCAACAATTTTCATATTTACAAATTGCTGTCGGCAACTTTTTCGACACCGACGGGAAGGAACGAAAAGAGTTGGCCCTTGTTATCAGCAGTCTTATATCTGCCGACGGCGAGTACTACGAGGGCATCACAGCACTAAACACGTACCACTTTGATAGGACGGAAGTATCCTTCATTGATGGCGTTCGCACTGAATTCGGTAACACCACTGTAGACACGCCCCTTTCCTGGGCTTGGGAGTATGATCTCCTCGCCGCAAATACAAACCGGGGCTTTCACGACCCCGAAAGCGATATCAGGCACGCAAATCAACTCGACGAAATTGTAATCGTTTGGGATTCAAGTCCTTTCCCCAGCTATCACGGCACGGAAGAGGACTTGTTTTTGGCTGCCTATCAGATGGGCGGCGCTAACGCTCTCAGGCTGGTCGAAACAGAAGTCTTAAATTTGCCTACTTCTCCCTATGGCGAGGACGATGATGTTTGGGCCTTCAGCGAAAGGCATCATAATTGCGCAGAAGCCGGGTTCAATACGTGGGACACAAATCTACGATTCAAGACCGTTCAAGCCGTCGCCGGCCACTTTAAAAAAACAGAGCAAGGGCAGATTATTGACGGGTACGACGAGCTTATGATTCGCTGGGAGTATTTTGATGACAACTATATATTTGGTGCTGCCGTCGGAGCTCTGATGTATCTTGAAAACCTCAATGGTATATCAAACGACAATGACATAAAGGATCAGAAAGTCACCGCTGAATGTTCAGAGGATATTGCTGCCGTTTGGCAACTTTGGAGAGGTGTGTCTGCGATTTCGTCAGTAGATTCCGATGGCGATAACAGTGATGAAGTATATCTGATAAAAGGCCACTATGCCCCTATTAGTTTATTTTGTCCTTATCGGCAAAATGAAACTGTGGAACAGTATAATGTAACCGAAGAAGGCGTGCTCAGGGAAACCACTGATGGGGTGAGCCTTGGTTCCGGAATTCTTCATATGTGCAAACAGCCCTTTGTCGTCGCCGGCGACTTTGACGGCGATTCAATCAAAGTCCGGTTTAACGGTAGAGTTGAGGAGCACATCACCGAGCCGATCGTGCGCATCGTATTGGCCGGACCGCCCGTGAAGAATGGAATCGGTCAGCGATCCGACGTAAGTTTTACCGGTTACGGATCAGAATTTGTAGCGGGCGGCGGTTCGGAAAATGAAACCGCTTGGTCGGTTGGCGGTTCGATCTCGATAACGTCTGGCGTCAACGTTTTCGGTAAAACGTTGTTCAAATCGACACAGGAGTATTCATATAGCCACGAATGGGCCGAAATCAACGGCTCGAATACATCCGTTACGTACGGCATCTCGCGGAAAGGCGGTTGTCGACCCGAAGGATGTCTCGACAATTACGTCCTTTTCGACGGGTTCGTCTGGCAATCCTATTACTACGATATTCTTTCGCACCCGAATAATGACGTTATAGGCACCGAAATGTCCATAGATATCTGGTCCGGCAAGAAGAACTATTTCTGGACCATCGATTACTACAACCAATTTATTGCCGATTCGGATTTCGAAATACCGGCGGATATTTTTATGCATACGCCCGGCGATCCGTCCACTTACCCGACGATTGAGGACAAGGAAATAGTTATGGCTGACGTAAGCAATTCGGGATTCGAATCAGAAATGATAACTGTGGCACAGACATATGGTGTCACGCAGGCCGATATCATTTTTAGCGATTCGACAACGGCAGGGAAACGCACGACAAACTCCGGATCTGTATCGCAGAGCTTCGCAATCGGTGGGCCGTTCCTGGAAGCCTCCGCGACCATCGAAGGCGGACGATCCTTTACCGATGTTTCCACCACGACCACCGGTAATTCTTTTGCTATTTCTGGGATGGTCGGGGACATCCCCCCAGAATCCTTAACCAAGTGGAAATACGAGTGGGGTCTGTTCACTTACATTTACGGCGATTACGAGGAGTGTACCCAGGAGGAGCTGGATACTTTCCCCGATATGTGCGTGGAAGGCGGTCCCGACTTCCCAGGGCGCTATTTTAAGGAAGTGGACGGCCAGGCGCATTTCCGGGTCATCAACTACTGCGTGGATCCGGGATCGCTTGGGTTGGGGTATTCAGAGGGCGAGTAATAGCCGCAGCGCCCCCTCACCGTCGCCGATCAAGAATCGCGGCGGACCTGCGATACAGCGCCCAATAGTTTGGTTTTGGACGCCCTTTCCGGCGGGAAAAAGCGCGGGTTGTTGCTGTACAGAATGCCGTTGACCAAGCGCCGAACCGTCACGCCGTTTTCGGTGTGCGCCAAAGTTAGGCGGTTTTCCAGCGCAGCGGGATCACGCATGCCGGGATCGATCACCAGCAAATCCTCGGGCTCGATTTCCGGCCTCATGGAATCATCTTCGGCCCGCACGCCGAACAAGCGACGGTCGACGGCAAAACGCAAGATAACGCAACCGGTGACGGTTTGCGGATTGATCGCCGTATCGGCCCCCTCGTCCCACGCATGGTGGTTGACGATCGGCACGACCTGAAAATCCGCGGCGGAGACGGCCTCGGTATCGCCCGGGGAGACAATGTGAATCGTTTCCGCACCGACAGTGCCCCCGTTTCGGTAGCGCGGTTCCCAGCCGAGAAGCAACCAATTCGGCGTCACGCCGCAAGCGTCGCATATGCCGCGCAGGATGTTGTAGCCGGGCACGGCGCGACCTTCGAGATATCGTTGCATGGTGGTCGCCGACACACTGATTTGCCGCGCAAAGCGCGTGTAGACGCCACCGGCATGATCGTTTACTAAAGCCTGCATACGGTCGATGAATTCGCGGTCCATGGTTCGTCCTCCTATATTGCGATTCCTGTCTCGTTGCCGATCTCAGCGCGCGAGCGTCCTAGCTCACCGGGCGATCCAGCGTGCGGTACTGCACGGCCTCGGCGATGTGGGCGACTCGCACCGTTTCGCTTTGTTCGAGGTCCGCGATGGTCCGCGCCACTTTCAACACGCGAACCAACCCCCGGGCCGAGAGCCCGAGGCGATCGTGTAGGGTTTCCAGCAGCCGGTGCCCTTCCGCTTCGGGCTCGGCGTAACGCCACGTCATGCGGCTGGTCATGTCGGCGTTTGACAAAACGGGCGTGCCGGCGAAACGACGCCCGGCAAAACTTCGCGCCTGTGCGACGCGTTCGCGGACCGTCGCCGAGTTTTCACCGCCGCCCGCGCGCATCTCGCGATACGGCACCGCGGGCACGTCAACGTGCATGTCGATGCGGTCGAGCAGCGGGCCGCTGATCTTCTGCCGGTAGCGGCTGATGGCGTGGGGCGTGCAGGTGCAATGGCGGGTGATGTCACCGAGATAGCCGCAGGGGCATGGATTCATCGCCGCCACCAGGATGAAACGCGCCGGATATTTCGTGGTGACCGTCGCCCGGCTGATGGTGACGTGGCCGTCCTCGAGGGGCTGGCGCAACATTTCGAGTACCGAACGCTTGAATTCGGGCAGTTCATCGAGAAACAAAACTCCGTTGTGCGCCAGGCTCACCTGCCCCGGTCGCGGAATCGGCCCGCCGCCGATCAGGCCCGCGTCGCTGGCCCCGTGATGCGGGTTGCAAAAGGGTCTGGCGGCCAGCAACCCGGCGCCGTTCAACTTGCCGATGACGCTGTAGATTTTGCTGGTTTCCATCAGTTCGGGCATCGACAACGGCGGCATCAACGTGGGCAGACGGCGGGCAAGCATGGTTTTGCCGGAACCGGGCGGGCCGATGAGCAGTAGGTTGTGACCGCCGGCCGCGGTGATTTCCAGCGCGCGTTTCGCGTGATTCTGGCCGCACACATCGGCCAGGTCGACACCCTCGACCTGGGGCATCATCTGCATCACGGGGGTGCGCGGTGCAGGGTCCACGCTTACCTCGCCGCGCAGCCAGGCGACGACCTCGGTCATGTGCTTGAAACCGCGAACTTCCAGCCCTTCGACGGCCGCCGCCTCTTTGACGTTGGCCTCGGGCAACAGCAACCCCTCACAACCTTCGTCGTGCAAATGGGCCGCGATCACCAACGCGCCGCGTACGGGTTTGATCGAACCGTCGAGGCCCAGTTCGCCCAGTAGGCCGTGGGCGCGGGTGCGAAGCGCGGGGATGAGGCCGTAGGCTTGCATCAGGCTCACGGCAATGGGCAGATCCAGCGCCGCGCCCTCTTTGCGTAATTCAGCCGGCGCGAGGTTGACCGTCGTGCGGTTGCGCAAACAGGAAAAACCGCTGTTGGTGAGCGCCGAGCGCACGCGTTGCACGCTTTCGCGCACCACGCCGTCGGGCAAGCCGACGATCTGCAAATTCGGCAACCCCCGACCGGCGTGCACTTCCACTTCGATGGTGAACGCCTCGACGCCGACAGTCGCACCAGAGATTACTTTGCCCAACATTCCCCACCCCCCGCCCTCAACGACCCCGGGCTGCGTGTTTTTTCAGTTCGGCGAGCAGCGCCGCGCCATGCGCCTCGATTTTGGCGCTGCTCATGCCCCGAATGACGGCGAGTTGGTCGGTGTGTTGCGGGCGGTGGCGGATAATCTCTTCCAACTCGCGATTGGAGCAAATGTGATACGGCTTAACATCCATTTCCCGGGCGCGATCGAGCCGCCACCGGCGCAGCGATTCGAAAACTTCCATTTCCGCGGGTGATAATTCGGTCGGTTGATACGCCGTTTTTTTCGCGCCGCCGTTGTCCGCCCGCGGCGGTGGCTCGGCTTTGGCGGAAGTGTGCGCGGCCGGAGGCGGTTTCGCTTTCCCGTGCGGCCGGGCCGCCGACTCAGCCCGCGACTGATAGCTGATGACCAGGGCGACATAAGCCTGCCCGTTGACGGCGAAGAAGTGGTGGTTTTGATTCAGGATTTCGCATTCCCGCCCCAGTGTTTCGACCTCCGAATTGTCGAATTGCTGGTTTTGTGGATCAAAAGGCACGGCCAGCACTTTGACTTGCATGGCATCTCCTCTAGGTGGATTCGTCACCGGTAAATCGCAAGGGGTGTGCCAAGAGCCTGTTGTGAAGATATATTGTTGATATTATTACGTATTATCGTAATTCTCGATTAGGGTGCGAGGGTTTTGCCGTTCGATTTCCGGAATCCGAGTTCGATTTCCGGAAAACCAGCGTTCGCTCGATTCATAACTGTGGGAAGCGCCGTTGTTTTTTATCGGTCGTGCTGATTTTTCAGCGGCAGTTTGCGGCCAACCGGGGCCGAAATGCGGCATTTTAGCGCGAAAATACGTTTTTTTACGGAAAAACCCTACCGAAGCACGCGGTATACTTTTTGCAGTATTAATGGATTTGTATCATAGTTATTCACGCGTGGGCTTTTCATCCGAGTTGCGGCAACGTCCCGAACCTCGCCCGATGCTGGAGTTGAGTTGATGCCACACGGTCACGGTTTCCCGAAGAAGCTCTTCGTATTTCTCGTAACCACGGTTCTGATTTTAGCGCTCACGACCGCCTGCCCGCCCGACGATGATGACGACGACGTCTCTCCCGCCGATGACGATACCAGTATCGTTGACGACGATGATGATGACGACGATAACGACGACAACAATGACGACGACGATGACGACAACGATGACGATAATGACGACGACGATGACAATGATGACGACGATGACGATGATGACGACGACACCGTTGCGCATGTGACCTTGCAGGAGTATCTCGGCGGCGGTTTGGGCAGTTCGGGTGATATCGCACTCGGCCCGGATGGAACGGTATTCGTCCCGGTCGACGCCGCGCTGCTTTCGTGGCTGTACACGGTGGATGGGAAGACGATCAGCCGTGAACAGATCGGCGATCACGGCCACATCATCTCCGTTGAGACCGGCCCCGACGGCATGCCCCACGTACTGTTTCGATCCCATCCGGCCAACGAACTGCGCCACCTATGGAAAACCGATTCCGGATGGCAATCCGAGGCAACGCCCCTGGCCGACGCCGATGAAAGCCTCAAATTCGTCATCGACGGCGACGGCGCCCTCCACTTTTGCACGTCCGAAACCGGTGTCGAACTTAGGTACTTCACCAACGCCGGAGGAACTTGGACCTCCGAAGTCGTGCATGAATTCGAAACGCCTTTCGCGCCCGGTTCTCTTAATTGCCGCGTCGCAACGGCGAACGACGGCGCCGTGAGCATGGTTTTCAACGAACCCTGGTACGACGACGAATATCACGAACGATGTTGGTGGGCCACGGACGAAAGCGGTTCGTGGGCGAAAGCGACGATCGTCGAAGACGGCTCCTGGGGTCACTTGAAATATGACGCCGAAGGAAAGCTTCACACAAGCTACGTCGAGACTGAGGTCGGCCGATTCTACGGAGTACGAGACGGCGGGCCATGGACGTGGGAAGCGGTTCCGTTCGGCCAAGGCGAAACCAAGGGTCTTTGGTACCAGAACGGCACGCCGTACATTTTGACGTACCACTATTCTTTCGAAGGCGATCTTCGAATCATTACGAAGGAAGCCGGCGAATGGTTTGAGACCCCCTTGCGCCACGGCGTGTACGTATTCGGCGAGGCGGCGCTGGATTCCCAGGGTTCGTGGCATCTGTCGTTCGTCCAACCCATCGAGGACGTCGTTTATTACGCTTACGAGCAAGACAGTACGTGGACGGATCTGGAAGTGTTTGACGAACGAACGGCTCACGGGCCTTTGACTCAAGGCTTCGATCCGAGCGGTAACGTGCGGCTGGCCTTTGATATGTCTAATCTCGGTTGGAGGTTTCTCATACACGAAGGCGACCAATGGGTGCTTCACGGTTTCGGTTACTTCCCGGATCTGATTTCCGCGAGTTTCAAGACGAATTCGAGCGGCGTGACGCACATGGTCGGGTTGGACTCGTTTTTGGCCCGCGGCGTATATGCACGCGAAGACGTCGACACTTGGGACACGGAGTCTTTCGGGCTTTTCTGGCCAATGGGTTTTGACGTTTCGTCCGCGGAAGTGCCTGCCCTTTCAACCGTGATTGAGGGAAAGCTCTGGGTGACGGAGCGACAGGGCAATCCTTGGCGCCATCGCCTGGTACCGGAGCCTGACGACATTGACTACTACATGGCACCGCTGGTGATCGACAGCCAGGACGGTCTTGTTGTCTGTTATGCCATCGACCAAACGGAAGAGATTCGCTGCGCGCGGCGGGTCGGTTCGCAGTGGACGATCGACTCCGTCGACGCGGACGGAGCGCAAGGCGCTTATTGCACGATGGGCTTGGCGCTGGACTCCAACGAAAATCCGCACTTCGTATACAGTCGCGTCGAATCCAGTTCGCAAATCGATGCCTATTTGGCGGTGTTCGACAACGGCGCGTGGGAAACGAGCAAGATTTTCGACGGCGAGATCTCGGCGGCTTGGTTGCTGATCGACGAAGCCGATGCGCACCACCTCGTCTTTACGTGGCGGAACGGGCCGACGCAACTCGCCTACGGCACGGACGCTTGTGGCTCCTGGCAATTTACCGAATTGGACTACGGATCGGTTTCCGAAGCGGCACCGCCTATCTTTTTGCCGGATGGGACAATTCATATCGCGTATCGCGCGGGCTACGGGCTGTGGCGCGCGATTCTCGATCCGCCCAACTGTGGGAGAAACTAAAATGCGCTCGTTGTTTTTAGTTCTTTTTCTATGCTTCGTACTTGTCGCCGTGACGGCCTGCCCGCCCGACGACGACGATGACGACAACGACGTGTCGCCCGCGGACGACGACGATACGAGCACCGACGACGACGGGAGCCCGGCGCCTACCGACGATGACGATGACGATGATGATGACGATGATGATGACGATAACAATGACAATGACGACGATAACAATGACGACAACGACGATAACAATGACGATGACGACAATAACAATGACGACAACAATGACGATAATGACGACAATGACGACAATAACGACGACAACGACACCGTTGAGACGCTGGAGGAGCGTGTTTGGGGTGGCGAATTCGACCACGCCGAGGCGCTCACGCTGATTCCCCTGCCCTCGGGCGATTCATTGGTCGCCGTGACCTACGGCGAAGATGTTTTCCTCCACACGATTTCCGGCGATACCGTCACCGAGGAGATCGTCTATCGCCAGGCCCGCTGGCCTCAACTGGCGCGGGACGGCGCCGGCGTTTTGCACCTGTTGCTCTTCGACTACCAAAATCAGGTGTACCGGTATGGCACCAAGAACGGCGGTGACTGGAGTTTCGAAACCCTGTCGGCCATGACGAACCACTACGACCTGTCGCAGTTGGCCGTCGACAGCGCGGGCCACGCTCATATCGCATATTCGCTGACCAATCCGGACAGGTTATTTCACTTAAGCAACGAGACCGGGTCTTGGGTAAGCGAGCAACTGGATTTCGCGCTGCAATACATCGCCAGCCACCGTATCGCCATTGCCTCGGACGATACCGTGCACGTGTCCTACGTGGCCGCCCAAAACCGCGATTGCGAGGTCCGTCTGGCGACGCGGATGTCGGGCACGTGGTCGGTCGACGTTGTTTGGGATACCGGCGAATATGAAGATGCCAACTGCGCGTTGGCGCTGGGACCGGATGGATCGGTCCACCTGGCGCATTTCCACTCCTACGGAAAATTCGGCAACGGCTACTACTCGACCAACGCCTCGGGCACGTGGGAGCACGAACTCATCCATGACTCTCTCTACACGACAAACCGGCTAAGCATCGTCGTGGACGCCGGCGGCGTTCCGCACATCGTGTTTTACTACAGTTATTTCGGAAACTTAGCCTATGCCACCCGTTCCAATGGGTGGCAGCGTGTGCATTTGCATGAGGGCATCGACGACGGTTACGGCAGCGATATCGAGTTGACGGCGGACGGGAAAATCCAAGTGGCCGGGGTTTTCGATTTCAGTTCGCTGCGCGGTGAACCGCGGTATTTGGAAGTGATGGAAAAAGACGGCGATCAATGGCAACAACTGATGCTAAAGCGCCGGCCGCGGATCGCGTTGTCCTATTTGGCCGTTTCGCCCGCCGGCGAGATCGCCGTGGCGATGAATAGCGCCCAGTTCGACGTGGGCGGATACATCGCCTATCGCGACGGCGGCGCGTGGAGCCGGGAGTATCTGGGGGAGGAAGCCCGACCTTACGCCATCGAGTACGACCCGAGCGGCAACCTGCATCTGCTTTATCTAGAATATGCCTTGGGCGGTGAATTACGCTACGCCGTGGACACCGGCTCCGGGTGGGTAAGCGAAACGGTTCCGCAGCCTTGCGAGGCCACGCGGGGTCGCCCGCATATGAAGTTGGACGACAACGGTGATCCCCACCTTGCGTTCGTCTGCGCCGACGACAACGACCAAATTGTTCATGGAACTAGAATCGACGGCGAATGGACCTTCGAAACGGCCTACGAAACCGACTGGAACATTTACGACCTAGTTATCGATGTGCGGCAACCGGAGAAGGTGTACATCGCTTTCATCGCAGAAGCCGATGTTGAATCCGCCTTTCACTGCGCCGAGCGAGGCGAAGCATCATGGGCAGTGGAGCTTTTCGGAACTGCGTCATATGCTTCGGGCCGGGTCTACGTTGCCGTCGACGCCGCCGGCGCGGGTCACGTCGTCTACACCGAAAACTGCCATTGCTTTGTGTATGAGACCAACGTCACGGGTTCGTGGGTCCGCAATAAGATCTGGGAAGACGAGATTACGCCCGGAACGCGGCTGGCGATGACCTCCAATGCCGCGGGCCGCCTTTTCTTGTTCGGTAGCCTCGGTTTCGAGGAATCGATGTACGACCCGGTTTTTGCCACCAACCTTACCGGAGCGTGGACCGCGGCCAACGTGACGCACTGGTATTATTTTGAAGACGGCGGCTCGGTCGACATCGTGCGGGATGCAAGCGGGATGATGCACGTGATCTTTCCCAACGATTACGCGGTAACCTACAGTTCGTTCCCCGAGACCTTGGGCACCGGCCCTTAAGCGTAGTTAACTTATCAGCCTCATTGGGTGTCCGATTTCAAAGGTGGTTGCGTTCGTTCAACTTGCGGCCTCTTGCTGAACATGATAGAATGCGCCGAACTCGTGGGAGAGGCAATGCGCAAACATTTCGCTTGGCTTGCAGCACTAAAGTCCAAGACCTTCTGGGGCTTCGCGGGGCTATTTATCGCCCTGTTCATGATCTTCCTGTATCTAACCTTTCCCTTCGACGCGATTACCTCCTACGCAGTACAAAAAATCGAGAGCCAAGGGAATTTTCGGGTTGAGATCGAGGAAATGAGCCCCTTCCGGCTCACGGGCGTGTCGATCAAAGGTCTGCAAGTGCGCGACGCTGAAGATCGCCGCAAGGTTTTTCTCACGATGGATGAAATCCGGGTGCGGTTGCGCCCAACGCAATTGCTGCTTGGACGTCTGTGGGTCGATTTCGACATATATGCCTATGACGGCGGCGTGGCCGGTTCGTATTGCTTCCATCGCGGTATACACGACGTTGCGATGGATTTTGTCGACCTGAATTTGAGCAAGTACGGCACGAAAGAAGTAGCCCGCAAATTCGGCAGTTTCGACCTAGCCGGCGTGATCGGCGGCGCCGTGGCGGCGAGTCTTCATCCGAAGCAACGCCGCAATAACAGCGGCACGGTAAGTTTGAATTTCGACCGCTTGCGCGTCATGAATATTGATTTGGTCGGCAAGAAGTTCCCCGACCTCACCTTCGAACCCAGCCGGGCGAGCCTGACGTTGAAAAACCAGACTCTTCAAGTCAATGAATTCAACCTCAAGGGCAACCATATCGAACTTTTGCTGGATGGTAGTCTTCGCATTAATCAGAGCCAGCCGACCTCCAGCCGCGCCAACCTAACGGTGAAGTTCAAACCTTCCGAAGAGTTCGAGGATGCCCTGGGCGTCGTGGCGATGGCACTGGGCGAACCCAACGAGGAAGGCTTCTACACGAAGCGGGTTAATCAGCGCCTGGCTCTGAAGGGTACCGAATAAAACTCATCGCGCGATTTACCGAAACCCTCTCAACGTGGCTTTTCCATAACGTAATCCCGTGTTCCGACCGGGCGCAATCGCGTCACCCGGCCGCTTGTCCGGCGCGTTGGCTTCTGGCAGCCTAACGCCCATGCCGAAACGGACCGCGAGTATCGAAGCGTTGCGCGAACACCTGGTTCGGGAACTGGGCGTTCCGGTCGACATCACCGTCACGACGAATCGTCGAACGATGATCAGCTATCGCTGGGACAACGGCCGGCTGGCCTTGCGCCTGCACGTCATGTTTCTCGACGGCGGGCGGCGCATCTGGCGCACGGTCGCCTCGTTTTGCAAACGGCCGGCCAAAAGCAATCGCGCCACGCTCGATAAGTTTATCCGCGCCAATCAAGAGATCGTGGACGAGCCCGAGGCCTATCACACGCGAGTCATGCATTTCGATACCGAGGGCGAGCATCATGACCTGTTGGCGGTTTTCACGCGGGTCAACGAGAAGCACTTCAAGCGCCAATGTGACGCGAAAATCACGTGGGGGCGACAGGCGCCGCGCCGCCGCAATCGCCGCGGTATTCAGCTTGGATCGTATGATCCCCAAACCAATATCATCCGCGTTCACCGAACGCTGGATGCTCCTTGGGTCCCCCAATACGTGATCGAACATCTGGTGTATCACGAAATGCTGCACTGGCTGTTTCGGCCCCGCGACGGCGGGAATCGGCGCATCATCCACAGCAAGGCGTTCAAAGACGCGGAGGCGGCGCATCCCGGCTTCGAGCGTTGCCAAACATGGCTGCACAAGAACCTGAATCGCCTGTTGAGATTCTAGGCGCTTCACCGCTCCAGAAAAAACATCACGTGTACGTATGACATCAGGTTGATGAGGGCATGGGCCACGACAGCCGGCACGATGCTGCCGGTGAGCAAACGCACTCCCGCGAAGGCAAGGCCGGCTAAGAAAATGATCGGCATGTAGGTCAAGTCGTACTGGGTGTGGGCAAACGCCCAGATTGCGGCCGCGACAACCGCCGCGCCCCACGGACGCAGGCAGGTGCCGCCGAAGGCCGTGATGAAAAAGCCGCGAAAGTACACTTCCTCGAAGATCGGCGCCGCGATCAGGAAACCCAGCGACAACACGATGGGGTGGTTCGAGGCTTGAATAAGACGCGTGTATTCCGGAGGCAGCAACGGCAAACCGAGGGCGTAGCGCAGCACGTCGTGCAATAGAACGGCAACCACGGTCACGATGCAAAGGCCGACAACCACCTTCCACTTGACGGCCACGACGCCCAACACTTCGACGACGCCGCCCCGCCGCCATCGCCGCGCCGCCCAGCAAACGGCAAGCATGCCCAAAACGAAGGCCAATAAAGGAGAGGCTTCCCAGGTGATGACGTCGGTGAAGTCGGTCGCTGCGGAAATATCCGCGAGCCCAGGTACGGCAACGAGTCCCAGGAACCAAGCGCCGAAGGCGAAACCGGACCACAACGCGGCGCGCAGAAAAAGTCGCCCGGTTCCTCTCTTTTCGACCGGCGGCGAGGTGTCCGACATGGCACCCTTCCCTTTCACATATCCAAGAGACCGGCCACGATAAGCAATGCAATGATCGTCGAAGCCAGGTTCCAGAAGGCGTGCAGCGCGATCGCCACGTAAAGCGAACCGCTCAGCCAACGGGCGAAACCGAAGACAACACCCATCCCGAACATGCCCAACACCGTGTACCACTGGTATTGGAATGCGTGCAGGCCGGACCACACCGCCGCGCTCACCACGATCACCGCCAAACGCTGCGCGGGCGTGCGATCAAAGGCGGCGTACAGGAAACCGCGAAACAATGACTCCTCGGCGATCGGCGACGCAATGACGACAACCGGAATAATTAGGGGAAGAACCCAGGTGTGGCGCACAATATCCATGACGAAGTCTTCCGAGGGCAAATCGAAGACCGTCCAAACGACCTGCATCAGCAAGCCGTAAGCGAACAGGATCAAGAGCCACCGGGCGTACACACCAACGCGCACGCGCACCGCGCCCAAGTAATCCCGCAGCGTCGGCCCACCGCGCAATTGCACCAGCGCCACGACAATGCCGAAGAGTATCACCATGGAAAAGAACATCGCCACGACCGTCGTCAGCAAACCGAGGGGCGAGTTAAGCATCTCCGTCGTGAAATCGACCGCCGAGAGGCTTTCGCCGCTAGCTGTGTCGCCGACTCCCGCCATGATGGCCGGGATCGCTAACAGCGATTGTACGCTGAACATGATGAAAATCGCGCCGAGGGTCAGGCCCACCGACGCCCACGGGCCGAAGGGGCCTTTGCCGCACGTTTTTGCTGCGTCGAGGGCGGTGTTTTCCGTGGTCATGCTTTTGTGAAACCTTCTGCGTTTCGTTCGCTGGATTTGTTGCGTTTCTAACACAAAAGACATCGGCATGCCGCAGCGAATTGTGGGAAGGGAGTTGTGCTGCTACGATGCGACCAATGAAACGGTTGCTTCTATTAGCGCTGGTGGTGGTGGCCGCCGGCGCATTCGGCTGGTGGTACGTATCGGGCAACCACACGCCCCGCGCGAGCGCCAAGCCAACGCCTCCCGGACCCACTCTTGCCGCCGCCGACGTGGGCTACCCGACCGACCCCAAACGCCTCGCGCAATGGATCGACGAAACCGTGCACGAGCTGATTTACAAAAAAGAAAAAGCGGCCCGGCGGTGGTCGCCGTTGCTGGCAGGTTATTGCGAACAGGGTTGCGAAGATTGTTGCGGACTCCAGGCTTATGCGCTGCAGATCTTAGGTCAATGGGAAGAGGCGTCCGCTTACTACAAACGTCATGCCTCGGCCGCGTGTCTCTTCGCCGAGGCGCGGGAATTCAGCCACCACCGAAACGAACCGGAGATTGCGCTGCCTCTATACGAACGCGCCTGCCACCTGGGCCTGCTGATCGCCTGCAGCAACGCGGGCGTGATCCTGGCTCTGGGCAACGGCGTTCCGAAAAACCCCGACCGCGCTGCTTGTCTGTACCTGGAGGCGTGCGAAGGGGGCGAGCCGATCGCCTGCGCGAATCTGGCGATGCTTCATGAATCCGGTGCCGGTCCGCTCACTGACGATCGCAAGATCAACGTTCTGTATCAGCGGGCTTGTGAGGCCGGCTACACCCGCGGCTGCAATCGTCTCGGGTTGCGGCTGCGCGACGCACTCCCACAGGTCGCAGCCAATTTCTTCTATCGCTCGTGTGAACAGGGTGATATGCGCGGGTGCTTATTGTTGGCCGATACGATCGCATTCGATCGGCCGAACGAGGCGCGTCAACTCTACGAACGGGCCTGCCGCGGCGGATACGAACCCGCCTGCCGTTAATCCTCGATATGGAAAACCGCGTACACGCCGAAGTGGTCGGATGCGTAGTGTCCCTCGAAAAGTTCTTCGCCGAATAGGCCGGCCTCGACTACCCGGTATGACTCGCCGAAACCGCGATGGAACACGTAATCGATTCGCTTACTGCCCGTCACCACCAGTGGATTGAGCACGCGCATGACGTCCGGCTCGAAGATGTGAACCGGGACGAAATCATGGAAGTAGTGCGTGTTGAGATTGCGGCGGTGATCCCAGGTGATCAACAGCGAAGCGGGATCTTCATCAGCGGTGACGGAGGCAAATTGCTGCTCGTTTTTGAGCCACATCAACTCCGGGCTGTCGGGCGACGCGTTGAAGTCGCCGGCGAACAAAACAGGGCCGCGATCCATGCCGATGCGCGAGGCAAAGGCAAGCGCTTTCTCCAACTCCCCGCGCCGTCGCACTGAGGCTTGCGCAAACTTGGAGAGAATTTCCTGCCGGCGAGCACTATCGATAACGCCCGCGGCTTCCAACTCGTCGAGCCCTTCCTGGATCTCCCGGTCTGCCTCGGGGCCGTGGTGCGCGTGCAGCCCCATGAGCAAGACGCGGCGCTGGTTGACGGTTACCGCCGCGGCGACCGCGTCGCGGAACTCGCTGAACTGCAGCGAGCTGTGCCACGCCGCCCAACCGAATTTTCCCGACAGCTTCGTCCCGCCCAGCGCCTGCAAATGGAGATCGGGCTTGGCGAGGATGGCCTGGCCGCTGCGGAAATTGAACGGTGGCCCGAACGCGCCGATTTTTACGCCCGCGTTATCGACGATGAAGGTGTGGTCATACCCGAGATCGGCGGCAAGTCGGCGGCTCAGGCCCGGCGCCGGGTTCACTTCCTGCAGAAAGATGATGTCGGGATTCAACGCGCGTACGTGGTGGTAGAAACCCCGCATGCGGCGATCGCGATCGGCAGTCGTTTCCTGCTCCTCGAACATGATGAGTCCGGTCGGGTTGAGTCCGTGCCACATGTTGTACGTCACGACGGTCAAGCGATCTCGCACGATGGATTCCTCCCTTTCCGGAGAGCAGGCGCAAGTGCATAGAATGGGAATGGCCCACACTGCGAGCCACCAGAACACACGGAGGGGTCGACAACGGCTTCGCATCGGTTTGAAAGTAATCATCGCCCGCGGCTAGTTGCGTTTACGACGGCGTTTCATCGCGAATCGGAGCCCCCGCCAACCAATCGACGTATTCATGAAACTGCGCTTCGGTTTCGGTGAGAAAGCGAAGGAACTTGAGTCCGAAACCGGGTTTCAAGCCCCGGTCGTACGCCTCGCTGACATCGACGGTGTGTTGTACTTCGCCTTCGATGCCGACGGTGATATTGAGGTTGGGGAGCACGAGCCGCACTTGGACAATCGAGCCGCAGGCCGGTGAGTTGGCGGTCATCACGTACATGCCGCTGCGGCTGATATTGAGCGTCTGCAATTCGGTTCCGTTGTCGATGGTGACGATGAACACCTTGTCGAAACGCGGCTCGGCGCGCAGTTCGACGTGCTGCTCGGACAGATCGGAAAAATAGTTCGGATAGCGTGGGTCCGATTCGACGAAGTGCACGCCCATCTCGCAGTCATCGACGAAGGAAAATTGCAGCGAGAAACGCCGGCTCCAACGAACTTCGCCGACCATCTTCATGGGGCCGCGATCGGTCTCGAGTCGCATGTTCAACCGCGTTTTGGGTGTCACGAGATTCGCGCAGGAAATCGCCGCGCCGTAGAGCGAAATGTTTTTGACGTGACCGATCAAATCCGGTTCGCTTTCCCCAAAAAAAACGGACAAACGGAAGTTGATGCGGGGCTCACTTCGCTGGACAGCCTGCGGCATGCCGTACCTCATTGTTCGACGGTGTGGGTCGCGTCGATTATGCCAGCGATGCGACCAAGGATAAAGCCTTCTCGGTTGCCGCTACAGCGCGAAGCTCGTGACGACGCGACGGGCTGCATAACCCACGGTATGCGTAAAGCCGATTTCTCTTGCCAAGTGCTCGGCATCGGCGCGTTGCAGACCGACTTCCTCCGGCGCGTGGGCGTCGCTGCTGATGACCAGCGGCACGTCCCGGACGCGGCACGCGCGGAGCAAATCCGGATGCGGATACATCTCGCCGACCGGTTTCCGCAAACCGGCGGTGTTCAATTCAACGGCCATCTCCCGCGCCGCCAGCGCTTCGGCGATTCGCTCGTACCACGGGGAAATATCGCCCCGCGGCCGGTGGCCGAACTTTTTGACCAGATCGGCATGGCCCAGTATGTCGAACAGGCCGGACTGCACGGCGCGCCGCACGGCTTCGAAGTAGGATTCATACACTTCGTCGACATCCCTGCCGTCCCATTTGTGCAACTCGCGTGGGTCGTCGATGCCCCAGTCGCCGAGGAAATGCACCGAACCGATGACGTAATCGAATTTATGGCGGCTCAAAAACCCGGCAACGGCATCTTGTCGATCGGGAGGGAAATCCGCCTCGATGCCAAGCCGCACGATGATACGGTCCGCGTATTTGTCGCGCACGCGGGCCACTTCCGCCAGGTACGTGTCCATGTCGCCCAGGCCCATGGTCAACGAGGGATCGCGCTCGCCCCACACGTCCATGGGGAGGTGCTCGGAAAAACCGATTTCGTCCAGACCCACGCGAATCGCGTGCTCGACGTAGGCATCGATTTTCCCGCGGGCGTGGCCGCATAAAGAGGAGTGCACGTGGTAGTCGGCGCCGGGCATCAGTGTAAACCCCCGACGATTCCGCGGGTCACGGCGGGCGATTCCGTTGGCTCGACGATTTGGTTCTGAAACGGCATGGACTCCCCTTCCCTCATGCTGCCAAAGGGGTACCACTTGCCGGATCGTCCGTAAACAGCCGCTGGTTTTTCTCCCGTCACCACACCGCGACGGGCGCTTCGTCGGCGCCGATATCCCAACCCTCGCCGACGGGCCGCGCCTCGCCGTCGATATCAACGTACAACGGGTCGCCGTCGTACCATGCGGTCGGATCGACGCCCGCATCGATGAGGGCGCTGGTGGCCGTCAAATGGAAGTCGAGCATCCCGGCAAACGCGGACGCTTCCGAAATGTTGTCGTGGGCTTCCAGGCAACCCGGCCAATCGCAGGCATTGACGCCGCGCACGGTAATCAACGGGATATCGGTGCCGACCGAGCCGAGCACGCATGTCCAGCCGAGGCATTGCAGGTTGTTGCCGATGATGACGATCCGCCCGGCGCTCGACGCTTGGGTGGCGAACACCGAGGCGAAAATCCCCGGCGCAATATGCAAGGCGTTGCCGATCATCGTCGCGTCGCCTTCGAGTTGTACCGCGAAAGCATACAGGGCGAGGCCGGGATGAATCGTGTTGTGCAGCATGAGCGGCGGCGGCGCTGTGGCGTACGTGTGGATGCCGGCAGCGATCGTCACGGGGCTACCGCCCGCGGCGCCGGATGTGATGATGTTATTGACCAGCGTCACCTCACCGTCGACGATGTCCACGCCGTCGGTAAACGCCGCGTAGAGGCCCTGGGCGTAACCGGCGCCGATAACGTTGCGTTGAATCAACACTTCGCTGTTCACGGCCTCGACGCCGATGCCGCACGAAAGCCCGCTTTCGCTTGTATCGACGGCCCGCCCGCCGTAAATCGAATTGCCTTCGACGTTGACCTGTCCGTTGTGGCTGGCGATGGACAAACCGAACGACTTGGCAAACTCGCCGCTGGAATTGCCGCCCTTGATACGGTTGCGCAGAATGTGGAAATCTCCTTCCCCATTTATGGACACGCCGTTGGCGTAACCATCGACCGCGGCGTCGTGGCCGGTCACGGTGTTGTGCGAGAAGGTGATTTTGCCGCCATCAAGGAACACGGTCTGCGCGGCTCCGGAGGCGGGACCGGTCGCCGAAATCGAGAAGCCATCCACGACCGTTTCCGTCTCGATACCTCCCCACACATACAGACTGACGCCGAACAACCCGACGATTGTCGTTTCGTTGGCGGCAATATTTCGCCTCCAGTTGTGGGGGTTGTAGCCGCCGTACATCGATACGGTGGTTTCGAGGCTTGCCTGGTACTCGCCTGCGGCGACGCGCACGGGCACATCGGCTGCCTCGGCGACCGACAGGGCCGCCTCGATCGTCCGCATTGGTAGATCGGGCGTGCCGGGATTGGCGTCGTCGCCCTCGGTACTTACGTAAATGCCCTCAGGCAAGGGGGGTGAAGTGTCGTTGTTGTCATTGTTATCGTTATCGTCATTGTCGTCGTCATCGTCGTCGTTGGTAGTGTCGTCATCGGGAAGGAAGGTGTCGTCATCGGATGTGTCGTCGTCCATGTCGTCGTCACCGGCATTCGGGCTGGCATCATCATTGTTGTCGCTGTCGGCGCACGCTGGAATAATCAGAAATAGGGCCAAAATCACGGCCGCTAGAAAACGAGTGCGCATTAGCAACTCCTTTCAAAATGGGAAAAAGCTAGGATGACGATAGCACGTCGCCTCCGGAAAACAAATTCAAAGCGAGTCGCATGTCGATGCGGCCGTTTGCGGCGAGTCAGTCGGTCATATGGAAGGTAATGTTTCCATTCACGTGTGACGTATTGAACGTGTAACCCGAACAATTCGCTTCGCCGAACAAGAAAGTCACGTTTGGGTCGTCGGTGAGATTGCGGTCAAATGCGAGCAAATCGTCCAAGTCGTCCGTGTAGTACCCACCGTTGGCGCCGCCGGTGTTTTCGTAATGCAGTTCTTCCGCGATTCGTGCGTTTCGACCGACCGACTCCGCGCTCGGATTTCCCTGGGCGGAACTAATCAGGGTATGTCGCGCCGGACGTTCTATCCATTCGTAGCCACCGACAAGTTGGCCCGTGAAATCGTGCTCCCCCAGATCGTGGACTAGGCCGCCGAATCCTTCATCCAGCCGCCACCAGGCAATGGTGCGGTCCGACCACATAACACCAATTCCGTGGCCCAAGTGCACTTCGTCGACCGCGCCGTGGAAAGGAATGCCCTGGCCGTCCGACGACCGACCGAGCCAGAGCGGCGTGTCATCCATCGTCAACCGGGTGTCTCGGTCTTCGGTTGCTTCCAACACGCCGTCCACGCGCATGATCGTCGTATCATCGCCCCATAATTCACCGGCCATCGCCGCGTGCCATTCGCCGACTTCGATTTCCCACTCCGACGTCAATTCCACGATTTCGCCCGAATTCGCATCCGCCATGGCGAACACCAGGTAGTAGGTTTCGCCCCACCACTGATCGTCGCGCACGACGCGGTACTCCCAGCCGGCCGGCGAGTCCGCGGCGTCGGTTCCGAGATTCAAACAGCCGGCGATCCCCGTTGAGTCGCCGTTTTCCGGCAGACCGCCGTCGAACCGGAAATAAAGAGAAACGAGGAAGTCATCCACTTGGACCACGGAACCTTGGGGAATTTCCGCAGCGCCGGTTTGCCCGTCAAAGACAACCGCCGGCTTGGGCTCACACCAATCCACACAGGAAGTTAGGTCATAGGGCTCCCAGTTGTATTGTCCGCCGCCGCCGGCACACGGATACGACCAAAGGCAATCATCGAAACACGCATAACGATCATCCTGGAGCCAATCACAGGTCTCGATCACGTCCAATTCCGGCACGTATTGAGGCTGCAAAAACTGGTACTCGAAGCGAACGTCGCAGGCATACAACTCGTGGGCGATGTGGCCGCAGCCGCCGCCCGGATCGACCGGATGTAGGCACGCCTCGAAACAATCGGCGCTGCAATTCATTTCGAAAATGCAATCGCTCCAGCAACTCCAGAAAGGTGAAGCGTGCTCGTTCTTAGCGGCGAATATCGCTTCGGAAATTTCGCACCAGGTGGTCAATTCTTCGACGTTTTGCGGCCGGCCTTCGAGATCCACCAGCGTTCGACCGCAGGTCTCGATTGATTCAAAAGCGGTGGCGCGGCAGAAAACCGCCAGACACGCCTCGTTTTCCTCATCGCACCATTCGGCGGCGGCCGCGCAGGGGTCGCCGCCGCGGTCGCAAACGTCGAAGTCGTCGTTGCAGAACTCGGCCCCGTTGCAGAAAACGCCGTCGTCGGGGCAGCTTGGCACGCTCACTTGCAGGCATGCGTGATTGCTCTCGTCGCATAACTCGGCGCCATTGCACCACAGGCCGTCGTCGGAACAGGGGTTGCCCGCATGATCACCGCACGTTCCGCTCGCGCAGAGGTCGGCGCCGTTACAAAAGTTGCCGTCGTCGCACGGCGCGCCGTCGGCCGGGGTCCAAGCGTCGGGACTCGTTGTCGAATCGCAAATCAAGCAAGATTCGTATGGATTGGGTTCACCCTCCCCGTAACAATTCCCTTCGATTAGACAGGGACATGGCGGTGTGGAATCGTCGTTGTCGTTGTTGTCATCGTTGTCGTTATTGTCATCATCATCGTCGACCGGGCGATTTCCATCGTCACCGGACGAATCACCCTCGCAGCCGCAGGCGACGAGAAACACCAGCGACGCCAATATCAGGAACAACCAGCCACGTGCATTCACATCTCTTCTCCTTAAGTCGAGTTTTTCTCTGCGGAAGACACATCAATGGCGTGACCTGCACAATATCACATCGCGCAAACGTTACAAATTGGTGGCGTTTTGGTTTCGGCTAGTGCCTGAACGAGCGCTGGCCGGTAAAGACCATCGTTGCGCCGTTTTCGTTGCAGGCTTGAATCGATTGGTAGTCCTTGATCGAGCCGCCCGGCTGAATGACCGCCTTCACGCCCTCCCCCAGGCCGACGTCGATGCCGTCGCGGAAGGGGAAGAAGGCGTCGGAAACCATGACGCTGCCCGGCAGGCCGCCGCGCTGCTGCGTGACTTCCGCCTCGATGGCCGCCGCGGCGTCGGGATCCTTTTCCGCCAGCAGATCAAGCGACTGCTCGTGGCGTTCAAAAGCGTACCGTTCGCTCAGCTTGCGGTAAGCCTTGTCGCGGGCGATACGCGCCACGCCGACACGGTCTTGCTCGCCGGTGCCGATGCCGACGGTGACGCCGTCCTTGACGTAAATCACCGAGTTGGACGTCACGCCCGCCTCGACGATCCAGCCGAAAAGCATGTCTTTGATTTCGGCCTCGGTCGGCTCACGCTCGACACGATGCGTCTCGCCCTTGTAGGTCGTCTCGGCGATTTGCAGCGCGTCCCGGCCAAGCACCGGCAGGTAGGAAAGCTGGGCGATGATGCCGCCGTCGACGAGGGATTTTAGGTCGAGGAAGCGCTCGGCGGCGTAACTCTGCAGGCGTTCGATGTTGGCAATTTTCATGATGCGCAGGTTCTTGCGCCCGGCCAGAATATCGACGGCGCCTTCTTCGAATTCCGGCGCGATCACGACTTCGGCGTAGCGCTCGGAAATCGCGGTGGCAGTGTCGATGTCGACGGGGCGGTTGAGTGCGATGCAACCGCCGAAGGCGGCAACATGGTCGGCCAGATCGGCTTTGAGGTACGCCTCGACAAGGGACTCCGCCTGAGCCACGCCCGACGGATTGTTGTGCTTCATGATCGCCGCGGCGGGCTTTTCGGTGAGGAAGCGCAAGATATTCAGCGCATTGTCGGCATCGGTGAGGTTGATCTTGCCGGGGTGCTTACCGAATTTGACCATGTCCGCCCCGGTCACCAAGCCCGCGCCGGGCCGAATCAATTCGACCTCGCCGATGGCAAGATTACCGCCCACCAGCTTGTAGAGCGCGGCTTCCTGTCCCGGATTCTCGCCGTAACGCAGGCCCTTTTCTTCCTCATCGATGGTCCACGTCACCTTTTCATAACTGAGTGTCGTGCGCTCGCCGCCGGCATCGATAAACGAAATTTCCATGCGCGGCGCGAAGTGATCGCCGACGATGGTGCGATACATCTTCTTCAAGTCGGCCATGTCGCGTTCCTCTCAGTCTTGCTCGTGGAGCGTGTAGACGGCCGGGACAACCGACGGGTCGTGGGCCGCCAGGTATTCGGAAATCGCCGTATCGTAGGCCGCGGTGTGGGCAAAGGCCCGGCGGGCGTAGTCATAACGTTGTTGCAGATTGAGCTTGCCTTCCTGCGTGCGCAACTGCTCCAACAAAACTCCATAGTCGCCGGGGTTCACGACCGAAGTGACGCGCAGGAAATTCTTGGCGGAGGCGCGCACCATGCAGGGGCCGCCGATATCGATGTTGGCCCGCGCCATCTCGATCGTCGCGTCGTCGCGAGCCACGGTCCGGCTGAAGGGGTAGAGGTTGACGATCACCATGTCGATCGGCACGGCGCTGGTCCGCTCGCGGTCAGCGCGGTGGTATTCGTTGTAGGTTTCGGTAAGTAAGCCGAGGTAGATTTTGAAATCCAGCGTCTTGACCAAACCGCCCTGGGTTTCGGGCTGACCGGTATAGTCCGACACCTGAGTCAAGTGCGTCGCGGCCAGGTCGCCGAGAATCTCGGCCAGCCGCGCGTACGTGCCGCCGGTGGAGTAGAAATGGATATCCGGACAGGTTTCCATCATCCGGGACACCAGCATACCGAGGCCGGATTTGTCCGACACGCTCACCAGCACGCGCTTGATTGCCACCAGGTCGTCCACGTCCGTTACGAAATTGACCGCCACCGTCGCCTCCCCCGCGGCTCAGCCGCCGTATAGTTTCTGCAACTCTTCGTTTTTGATCGTAAACGAGTGCTCCGCCGTGGGAAACTCGCCTTTTTTGACCTCTTGCACGTAGGTCGAGACCGCGTCGCGAATCGTCGGCGCAAGCTGTGCGTAGTGCTTCAGGAATTTGGGCGTGAAGCCCTCGTTGATACCAAGCATATCATGCAGCACCAGCACCTGCCCGCTGCAATCGGGGCCCGCGCCGATACCGATGGTCGGGATGTCGATGGACTCGGTAATCAGCTTGGCGAGCCGGTCGGGCACGAGTTCCAGCACGAGCATCCACGCGCCCGCTTCGGCGATGGCCTTGGCGTCGTTGAGGATGATTTCCGCCTGCTCCGCCGTGCGTCCCTGGACGCGGTAGCCGCCGATCATGCCCGCCGTTTGCGGCGTCAAACCCAGGTGTCCGACGACGGGCACCCCGGCCTGCACCATTTTGCGGATGCGCGGGACCATCACGCCGCCGCCTTCGAGCTTGACCGCGTCGCAGCCGCCCTCTTTGAGAAAGCGCGTGCCGTTGCGAATGGCCTGTTCGTCGGATTCGTTGTAGCTGCCAAAAGGCATATCGCCGATGAGCATGGCGTGCTTAAGGCCGCGCCGCACGGCTTTGACCAGGACGAGCAGTTCGTCCATCGTCACCGGCACCGTGCTGTCGTAGCCCAGTACAACGTTGGCGGCGCTATCGCCCACGAGCACGGTTTCGACGCCCCCTTCGTCCACGAGTTTCGCGGTCGGGAAGTCGTAGGCGGTGATCATGGTGATTTTCTCGCCGTCTTGATAGCATTTCTTCAGTGTAAACAAATCGAATTTCTTGCGTGACATCTCGACTCCTTCACGTCGAAAAGGTTATCGGATGAATGTTGTCACGGCGTTTTCCCCGGCGATTTGACCGTGCCGTCCCGACTGGCGGGTACGTCCGGTCCGCTGGAAGAAAACACGGCCGCAGAGTGCGCCGTATTGTATGGCAAGAAGGGCGGCAGTCAAGGCGACCACCGCCCGGCATAATCGTCTTCGTCGCCCGGCCGGTCTTGCCTGCCGAGCGATCCCATCGGCTCGTGCCGCGCTAGAAGCAGTTGTACGCGCAATCGGCGAACGCGTCGCAGTCTTCGTCTTCGGCATAGGTGTCCAGACAAGCCGTTTCACAACTGCCGATGCCGCCCTCGTCGTTGCAGCCCTCGACACATTCCGCTTCGGACAACGTGTAGCCGTCAACGGCCAGAACCGCGCCGCAGTCGTCATAAATTACGCTGCACGCATCGGCGCACGTATAGCCGCCACCGCCGCCGTCGTCGTCGTCATCGTCATCGCCGCACGCGGCGAACATGCTCAGGGCCAAAACGAGCGAAACACAAAGCAGCAAGGTGTACTTCCACATACCCATCTCTTCCCTCTTCTAAAAAGTGAATTCAATGAAGCTTTCGGCCAAGCGGGCCGCCTTCTTGAGCGGTTCTACCACATTCGGCCTTTGTCTTGCGACCAATATCGGACACGTTCGAGGAATGTGGTGGCGCGCTCGATCGTTTTTTTACTCTATATGAAATGCTCGAGCGACGCGAAGATTTTCGGCTACGGTCGTTGCGGTCGTCACGCCCTCGAAATGAAAGGCGTATACGTATTTTTTCAATCGGCCATGACGCTGACTTGCGTCGATAAGGCAAGGACAGCATAATCCTTATCGTTCGACGAGACACCACGTATGTTTTGCCTATCATCGTCGTTTCCGCGCAGCCGGGAATCCAGAATTAAAGTCTCTTTCGACGAAGTTTTTTATGTGCGCTTTGGGCCGAGTGGGAGTAATCCGCCCGGGAGTTCTGGTTGGAGATGGACGCTTCGGTCGAAACTCTGGACGACGAAACATAAAAATGATTAGCCATTTAGATGAATAGTTCTTGACAAATGAGGGCTAGATGGATATTCTTTACAGCACACGGGACGTGGAGAAAATCTGCGCTGATAAGAGAGGCGCCAAAAAGAAGCTCGGCGGTCCCGGTTTCAAGAAGTTGCGCGCCCGTTTGGCAGATATTAGAGCAGCCCATAATGTTACAGAATTGATCGCCGGTCGGCCACACGCCTTAAAAGGCGATAGAGTGGGCCAGTTTTCGATGAATCTTCACGGAGGGCATCGGCTCGTATTCGAACCGGCTCATGAACCGATCCCAGAAAAAGACGACGGCGGCATCGACTGGAATCGCGTCACGGCAGTTTGTATCATTTTTATAGGTGACTACCATGACTAACCATGAACAATTCAATCCCGATTGGATTTCTCCACCCGGAGATACGATTGATGAGTTGCTCGAAGAGCTAGGGTGGAGGCAAACTGATCTTGCAAAGCGAATGGACGTTACCGCCCCTTTTGTGAACGATCTAGTGAAAGGCCGCGTGCCGATTTCGACCCAGATTGCCGAACGTCTTTCGAGGGTTCTGGGATCAACTCCCAATTTTTGGTTGGTTCGCGACGCTCAATACCAAGCTGGGCTGGCGCGAAAAGATGCGATTGAGGCTGCAAGAAAAGACGCCGGGTGGCTAAAGGAATTGCCGCTGCCGTGGATGCGAAAGTTGGGACTGATCCGCAATATCCGCGAAAAAGGCGAACAGGTGCTGGATTCTCTGAGATTTTTTTGTGTCGCGTCCGTAGACGCTTGGCGTGAACAATATCAAACACCCGTTGCCGCATTTCGGGCGTCTGATAAATTTCAAAAGAACGTGGGCGCAGTGGCGGCTTGGCTTCGGGAAGGTGAACGCAGGGCAAACAATATCCCCTGCGAACCGTTCAATAAACAAGCGTTTAGGGATGCCCTGCGTGAACTACGCGCCCTGACAAACGAGTCAGATCCCGACGTTTTCATTGTTCGAATGACCGAGGTATGCGCAGCATGCGGCGTGGCGGTTGTGTTCTTGGAAACGCCCCCGGGATGCCCGGCAAGCGGGGCAACACGATGGTTGGCGCCTGCAAAAGCCATGCTCTTGCTCAGTTTGCGCTACAACTCGAACGATCACGTTTGGTTCACCTTTTTCCACGAAGCCGCCCACCTGCTGCTACACGGCAAAAAACTATTATTTATCGAGGGCTTGGGTGGCCTGGATAACGAATCTGAAAGACAAGCAGACGTTTACGCAAGTAATATCCTGATAAAACCTGCCGATGCAAACCGTCTACACGGGTTGGCCGCAAGACAATTCCGATCGAAAGACGATGTGCGCAGTTTCGCAACGGGAATTGGTATCGCGCCGGGGATCGTTGTCGGTCGAATGCAGAAAGAAGGCTGGCTTGATTGGAGCTTTATGAATAATCTAAAAGTTTATTATGAGTGGTCTTCCGCCAAATCTGTCACGTAGTGAGTAGCGCATAGTAGCAGCGACCTTTCTGGAACCGGTTTGCGATGTGGAAAGATGGTCTTAGGCTGCTAAAAGCATTAGTCCTCGGTGTTAACTCTTTTCCCCTACAAATAACCGGTCTCGGCGCCCGTCCCGCCTTTTCAGTTGTTTTGCGGCACTAGGGCCGGGACCTGAATGCCGCGGCGGCCGTAGAAGGGGACGCGGTCGGCGATTACGGGGTGCGAATTCGCTTTTCACCAGCGTTTGCCGGTCGCGACGCGCGGGCGGCGTTTACTTTCATTTAGCGCGGTGTTAAGAAACGGTGACTTCAACTGTTTCGAAACTCGCTTGAGGTAACGACATGTCCGACGAAGCGATCATCGATTTCCTTTTCGACGAAAACATCCAGAACGCCGACTCCCTGATGAACGAACTGCTCCACTGGGAGGAAGAGCGGCAGGCGCGGCACATCGTGCTGATTCCCTCGGAAAGTATTTGCGCCTGGCCGGTGCGCCGGATGCTCGACACGTGTTTCACGAACCTCTACGCGGAAGGCTACCCGGCGCGCGAAAACACGCTGATGCCGATGGAAAACCTGTCCGACATCGCCACCCGGCTCGTGCGCTACCGCCGCTACGCCGACCGCCGCTTTTACAAGGGCAACGCGTACGTGAACCTCGTGGAATCGATCTGCCGCACCCGCGCCGCCGAGTGCTTCGCCACCGAAAAGACACCGGCGTCGAAAATCCACGCCAACGTGCAGCCCCTCTCGGGCGCCCCGGCCAACATCGCCGTGTACGAAGCCCTGGTGCCCCGCGGCGGCACCGTCATGGCCCTGGACCTCATGGCGGGCGGGCACCTCTCGCACGGCAGCCCCTTCCACATGACCGGCAAGCACTACCACATCGTGCCCTACGGCGTGGACCCGCAAACCGAACTGATCGATTACGACGAAGTGATGAGGCTGGCCAAGGAACATCGGCCGAAGATGATCATCGCCGGGTACACGTCCTACCCCTGGGCGCCGGATTTCGCCAAGTTCCGCGCCATTGCCGACGAAGTGGGCGCATACCTGATGGCCGACATCGCCCACCCGGCGGGTCTGACCGTGGCCGGGGATTACCCGAACCCGATCGACCATGCCCATGTAGTGACGTTCACGACCCACAAGACCTTGATGGGTCCGCGCGGTGCGGTGATCCTCACCAGCAGCGGCAAGCTGGCGGCGAAGATCCACAACAGCGTCTTCCCGGGCGAGCAAGGCGGCCCGCATATGAACACGATTGCCGCGCTGGCCGTGGCGTTCAAGCTGGCGCAGACCGACTCGTTCCGGCAGCTCATGCACCGCATCGCCGGCCACGCGAAAGTGATGGCCGAAGAATTCCAGCGGCTGGGCGTTCGCCTCGCCTACGGCGGCACCGATACGCACAAGCTGCTGATCGACCTCAAACCGCTCACCCCCCGGGGAACGCCGCTGCTTTACGGCGAGCCGGCCGCGCACATTCTGGAACTGGCGGGCATCATCCTCAACAAAAACACCATCCCCGGCGACACCGCCACGCCGCTGGCCACGGGCCTGCGCCTCGGCACGCCGTGGGTGACGCAGCGCGGGGCCGACGCGGAAGACGTCAAGCACATCGCGCGCTTGATCCACCGGGTGATCACCGCGATTCATCCCGTGCATTACGACGGCATGACCCGCGTGCTGCCGCGCGGCAAGATCGACTTGAAGGTGCTGCGCGAAGTGTCCGAGGAAGTTGACGCGTTAACCCGCACCTGGCGTGTGGATGCGCCGGCGCTTTCGGGCTATCCGCACCATCCGTATTTGGACCACTCCGAAGAGGCCGTGATCGTCAAGTTGACGGGCGCCGAAGCCGACGAATTCCTGCGCGAGGCGCTGGTCACCGATCCTTCGCACCTGGCCGACGGCGAAAAGGTGACGAGCCTGGCGCTCGACGATCAAGGCAACGTGCTGGACGAAATCGCGCTGGCCCGGCTGCCGCTCAGCGATGATCCGCGCCGCAACGGTTTCGTGGTGAAAGTAAACCCGGACAACGCCGATCCCCTGTTGGCCTGGTTGCGCGGTCTTGCCGACGGCTTCACGATGATCGATCCGCAGGATGCTTCGGCGAAAGTCACCGGCGCGGTGGTGATCGACGAAATGCCGTTGGATTGCACCTTCGCTCAGGATTGGCTGAGCCTGTTGCCGAAAACCGATAAAAGCCTCGCCGGGAAAGACGCCGCCGAGTTGAATGTGGACGTCGCGCGGCCTTTCTTTGTGGGCCAAAGCGCGCTGGCCGACCGCCTGCCCCAGCCGGACTTGCCGCGCTTCTCCTGGAATGCGCCGGAAGGCGAAGACAAGCGCACCACGCTGTTTGAGATTCACCAGAAACTCGGCGGCGTGATGGTGCCCTTCGGCGGATACGAAATGCCGGTGCGTTACACCTCGACCATCGAGGAACACAACGCCGTGCGGCAAGCGGCGGGGCTGTTCGACGTCAGCCACATGGGCGTGTTCGAGGCCAGCGGCCCGCGGGCGATGGAGTTCGTCGATCTGGTTTGCGCCAATCACGCCGGCGGTTTGGAGGTCGGCGAGGCGCAGTACTCGCACCTGTTCGATCACGACGGCGATTTGCTCGATGATCTGCTCGTCTACCACGTTCAGGCCGACCGCATTCTGCTGGTCGTCAACGCCGCCAACGAAGACAAGGATTGGGCGTGGCTGGTTGCGGTCAACGAAGGGCGGGTGCTGCTCGATCCGCAGGTGCCGCAACGCTGCTTCCCCGAGCCTTGCGTGCTGCGCAATCTGAAAGACCCGCAATGGGGCGACGAGCGTCGTGTCGACCTGGCGCTGCAAGGCCCGCGTTCGCGCGACATCTTGCTGGCACTCGCGGCCGAAGCGGACAAACCGGCGCTGAAAGCCTTGGGGCACAACTGCACCATGTACGCCACGTTGGACGGCCTCGACGCGATCATCTCCGGCACGGGTTATACCGGCGAGCCGACTTGCTTCGAGATTTTCGTGCATCCCGACAAGGCGCCGCAGCTTTGGGAAGCGATCATGGAAGCCGGAAAGGAGCACGGCGTGATGCCGATCGGCCTCGGCGCGCGGGACAGCCTGCGCATGGAAGCCGGTTTGCCGCTGTACGGACACGAACTGGCCGGCCCGCACAACCTCGTGCCCAACGAAGCCGGATTCGGCGGTTTCGTCAAACTGCACAAGCCGTTTTTCGTGGGCAAAAAGGCCTACCTAGCGAAAAAGGAAAAGCGCGGAATCGCCGTCGTGCGTTTCGGCGTCTCCGCCAAGGGAACCCGGCCGCTGAAAACGGACGACCCGATCGTCAACGACAAAGGCGCGTGCATCGGCTACGTGACCAGTTGCGCCACCGACGGCGAAGGCAAGTTGATCGGCCAGGCATTCGTGCAGGCGCGTTATGCCAAAAGCAAGACCTTGCAGGTGATTCCGGCGCCGAAGGGCCGGCCGCCGATCGCAGCCGACGAAGTCAAAATCGGCCAGCGGCTCACGATGCCGGTCGAAATCACGATCCTCGGCCGCTTCCTGCGTAAAAAGAAATAACGAGCGAGATTTCACTAATACGAAAGCCGGGCGCCGCCCGGTTTTTTTATGGCAGGCGCGCCGGCTGGGTCGTCTCCATGTAGTCGATCAAATCGTGCGAGACGGCGTAGTCTTCGGCCTCGGGCAGTTCGCCGGTGCGCCGACCGGTCACCAAATCGGCGACTTCGAGAGCCGCCAGCACGCGGCGGGCGGTGAAGTAGTACCCTCGCCAATCCAAGTGGCAACCGTCGATGAACCAGCGGTCGCCGGTGATGCCATGAGGCGATTGCTTTTCGAAGTCGCGCTCCAAATCGACCAACGGAAGGTCGAGATCGTCCGCCAACTCACGCACGAACTCGTTGAACGACGGCCTGGTTTGGGAAAACGGCAGATACTCCACGCCCGCTCGATAGGCCGCGCGAGCGCGATTCCATTGTTCGAGCGCCTCGTAACATTGTCCGGATAACCGCAGGCCGTAGCCCCGGAGGTCTCCGCCGATGTATTTCCGGATCGCCTCCTCGTACCGACCGCTTTCTTGCAGACGGCGGCCTTCGGCGTACCACGGTTTGTCGGGCGGCAAATATTCCTCGGCGGTCGGAAAGTAGCGAAGGTTGATCGGCACCGTGGCGACTACGATAGGTACTTGGGCGTCGCGACTCATCGTCACGATGTCGCGCATGTTCCGTTGAAACTGCGCGCGGATGGTTTTCATGCCGACGCCGATGGCCGGATACATGGGTCGTTTCTCCGGCGCGACGTCGGGCAAGAGCGCCTTTTTCATGGCCCGATAGAACGTCCACTCGTGCAGAATCTCGTTCCACGAGGTTGGCGGTACGTAGCCCTCGTTGTTTCCGACCATGACCACCAGCACGTCCGGCGACCATTGCAGTGCCGCATGCACGACGTGCTTGACGCGGAAGGAATTCTGCGCGCCCGCCGCGGCGTTGATCACCTCGAATTTGCGCTGCGGCCAACCGGCCTTCAACAGCACTTCCAGCCAACTGGGCAAGTCGCCGCCGCGCCGCTCCCTCCCCTGCACCGCATAGGGCCAACCCATGGCGAACGAGCCGCCGGTTACCACAATGCGCATGACACCCGGTTCGGGCTTGAGGCTGAAGGTTTCCGGCACCATCGTGGGTTCGTCGATGCGCACGAGCTTCCGCCCGTTTTCTTCCTTCACCGGCGCGAAGTTGATGGGTTTGTAAGCGACGAGATCGTCGGGCCGCTCGGTGTCGATTACGTCCGCTTTTTCCAGCCCGCCGAGCACCAGCGTGAGCACGATCACCAATGCCGCCACCGGCAATAAGGGGAAGAGTACATAGCGTCGCAGGAGAACCCGAAAACGAGGCGAGATTTTCATCGCCGGTCCCCCACGTTCAATTCACGTATCCAAGACCCCGAAGCTGTTCATCGAGGTCTTCGTTGTTTTTCGTTTTCCGGCGATAGCGCCAGCTATCGGGCTTGATATTGCGCCGCTCGGCCAACCCCGTGTGTGCGCGATGCGTCTGCGATAGCTCGCGACGCCGCGGCAAAAGCAATTCGCCACCGTTTTCCGCTGCCGCTAGGTCGTCGGTCTCGCCGGGATCCGCGTCGATATCGTACAAGTTGAATTCTGTCTTCTTGCCGCTTTCTTTGAAGCTGTGGACCTTCTTGCCGTCGTCGAACAACAGGCTGCGCCAGACGCCGTTGGGCTTGCGCCACCCCCACCGCCGACCCATGCGCGTTTCGCAGAAGATTCGGTCGCGGGCGAGTTCGATGCCGTCACGAATCACGGGTAATAGGTTGTGGCCCTGTGTTTTCTTTTCCACGCTCGCGCCGGCGACCGCCAGCATTGTGGGGAAAAGATCGACGTTCTCCACCGGCGTGTCGATACGCTGCCCGGGCCGCGTCACGCCCGGTATCCGCGCGATCAACGGCACACGAATCAGTTCCTCGAAACACGTGAAGGTATGGCCGACCGTCCCGTGCTCCAAGAATTCCTCGCCGTGATCGGCGGTGATGAGGATCGCCGTGTTGGCGGCCATCCCGGTCTCGTCCAGGTAGGCGAGCAAGCGGCGCAGGTGGTCGTCGGTGAGGCGGATTTCGCCGTCGTAAAGCGCCAGCAGGTGCCGGCGGTCGCGCTCGTTCATCCCGCGCTTCAGATCGTCGCGCTTGCTGATGTTCAAACCGTCGAGATCGCCTTGGTAGTCCGGATCGAATATCTCGACGTATTTCTTCGGCGGATTGTAATCGTAGTGAACGTCCCAGTAGTGAACGAAAAGAAAGAACGGCTCCGGGCTGCCCGCTCGTTTTTTCAAATAGGCGACGGCTTTGTCGGTCACGGTTTCGCTGGTTTTGATTCGCCGAATGTTGGGCCGCTTGGTATGCGCAATTTCCTCGTCGTAGGTTTTGAAACCCTGGGCCAGGTTGTAGGTGCTGCGTAAAAACGGCGCGCAAACCACTGCGTGCGTGTCATAGCCGGCCGACGCCAACGCTTCGGCCGCAGTGGTGACGCGGTCGCTTAGGTAGCTGTCGTTTCTCACCGCCAGGTGGGTGTCCGGATACAAGCCGGTCAGCATCGACACATGGCTGGGCAGCGTCCACGGGCTGTTGGCGTAGGATCGCGTAAACACAGCGCCGGTTTGCGCAAAGGCGTCAAGAGCCGGGGTCGTCGGCGGGCCGTAGCCATAGGCACCTACGTGGTCGGCGCGCAGCGAATCGATGCTGATCAGCAGAATGTTCTGGCCGGTCTGCTTCACCGGCGGCGATTTTTGACACGCCACCACGGTCAAGACGAGCGCGACCAATACCAGCCGGCCGAAACGGGTCAATTGAGATACCCCAATCCCTTCAACGTTTCGGCCAACTCGGCATCGAGTTCAAACTCGCCGCTGGTTTTAAGCGCCTTCTGTAATCGCTTGTGCAACCTTTGCCGCCGCGAATTCTCCTGCACTAGTTTTGCGGTCAGGGCGGGCTTCCCACCCGATATGTCCGTTTTCTCACCGGGGTCGTTTCGCAGATCGAACACCCACTGTTCGTCGAAACGGCGACCGCTCAAGGCGTGCAGCTTTTGCCGGTCCCGCGCAATCAGCGTCGACCACTCGTACGCCTTGCCCTCGGGTACCGGCTGCCCCCGCTGCGTACCGGCCATCAACGAGCGCGGCGCGGGCGGCGTACCGTGGGTGAGCAGCCGGTTCAGATCGACGCCCTGAAGCGTCAGCCCTTCTTTCGGGCGGCCGAGCAATCCCAACACGGTGGGAAAGATATCGACGAGACTCACGGCCTCCTGACTGACGCCGCGCGCTTTTTCCAACCAGGGGACCTCGATCAGGAAAGGAATGCGCACTACTTCTTCGTAGCAGGTGCGCGTATGGCCCTTCCAACCGTGGTCGAGGAATTCCTCGCCGTGATCCGAGACGATGAGGATCGCCGTGTTGCGGTCCAGGCCGCGTTCCCGCAGGCCGTCGAAAAGCGCGCCGAGCGCGTCGTCGGTAAAGCGGATTTCGCCGTCGTAAAGCGCCACGAGGTGACGAAAGTCGGCCTTGTCCATCTTCGGCGTGATGTCCTTGCGGTCGTGAATGCTCGCGCCGTTCTCCGGGCCTTCGTACCCGGGGTTGAACAACTCCGCGTACTTGGCGGGCGGATTGTAATCGTAGTGAACGTCCCAATAGTGCAAAAAGAGGAAGAAGGGCTTGTCGCCGCTGCGGTCCAGCCACGCCAACGCTTTGTTGGTCACCCGAGGCCCCGCCTTCACCACGCGAGCCTCCAAGGCGTTACGGCCGACCAACTCGGTGTCGTAGAAATCGAAGCCCTGGTGCATACCGTACTTTTTCTTGAGCAGCGGCGCACACACCACGCCGCCGGTGCGATAGCCCGCGTCCGAGAGAGCGCGCGCCAGCGTCATGGATTCGTCGTTCAGCTTAGACCTGGCGGAACGCACGCCGTGGGCGTCGGTATACAGGCCGGTAAACATCGAAGCGTGGCTCGGCAGGGTCCAGGGCGACGTGGCATAGGCGAACTCAAAACGCATCGCATTTCGCGCCCACGCATCCAGTCGCGGGCTGGTCGGCTTGGGGTAACCGTAACAACCCACATGATCGAAACGCAGGGAATCGATGCTGACGAGAATGACGTTACGGTCCGGCAGTCGGGCGCGTTTGTCGCAGGCCGCGAGACACACCACTACCGCCAGCGTCACCAAAAGCAACACCGCCGCCACGCGAATAAATAGAAACCTACGGTTGCACATCGGGCAGTAGGATAGCAGCCCGAAGCCGGTAGGCAAGACCGCCCGGTTCGCGCACGCGGGTTGATGCCGACGCGGCCGACGTGCCAAGATGCAGCCGATAATGAAACCGGGAGGAAGCTTGATGCGTTTGCGTTTACTGCTCGGCGTGGGATTGGCGTTAGTGATCGCGGTGGCCGTAGTGTCGGCGGCGGATCTCGACGGCAAGGCGATCGTGGAAAAGATGGCCAAACAGAACGAGAGCCAATCGGCCGAAACGACGGCCAAGATGATACTCATCGACAAAAACGGCCGCGAGCGCGTGCGCGAGATCAAAATGCGCACCAAGGAAAAGAACGGCTTGCGCCACACCGTCACGACCTTCCTCGCCCCGCCGGATGTGCGCGGCACTAAGTTCCTGATCGTGGAGCAGAAAAACGCCGACGACGATCAGCGTCTCTTCCTGCCGGCGCTCAAGAAGGTCAAGCGGATCACGTCATCGAATAAGTCGGGCAATTTCATGGGCTCGACCTTTGCCTACGCCGACCTGCAAACCCACGATCCGGACCAAGGAGCCCATCAGCGCCTCGCCGATGCTGTTCTCGACGGCCAGGATTGCTACGTCGTGGAGACCGTCCCGCAGAATCTCGACGACGAAATTTACTCGAAACTGGTTTACTGGGTGCGCAAGGACAACTTCCTGCCCATCAAAGGCGAGTTCTACGATAAGAAGGGCAAGCTCTGGAAACGGCTCGAAGTCTCGGGCGTGGAGAAGCGCTCCGACGGCACTTGGGTCGCCAAAGACACGAAAATGAGCGACCTGCTAAAGGGCGCCTCCACCATACTCAGGCTCGAAGAATACGAAGTGGATGTGAAGATTGACGACGCCTACTTTACCGAACGCTTCTTGACCGACGAAACGCTCGAATAGACGAACGACCTTCAAGATCCCTTCGCTTGTCCAGGGGATATCGCGCGCGATGAACCCACTGACGATCACCGAAGAAGAAAGCGTGATTCTCCGCGATGCCTTGCTGGAAGCGGCACGGCGTATCGTGCACAACACCACCGGCGCGCGGGCCGATCTGATCGTGCTGGACGTGTGGCGCGAGGCGATTCACCGCGTGCTTCAGCTCAACGGTTGCGCATGCGTCCGGGGCGACGCCGAGCATTGTTTCCTCCGCTGGCCCGAGGCCGAGCAGCAAAAAGCCCTGGCCGATCACGACCTGTTCGCGCTCCAAGCCTTTCATGACATGGTGATGGAGGGCCTCTTCGAAATGTTCGTTCCCGCCGATCATTAATAAATTCACGCTGTCGCTGGTCATTCGCAATTTGGTCCTTATGGTGCAAGAAGACGCCGCTCAGGGACGGGTAGTCGCAATAACCCCATGGAAGGGGGAAAAGAAAAGGAGAGCGAATCATGCGACAGGAAGAAACTCAACTTCTGCGGGACGGCGCCTTAATGGCAGCCCAAGGCATCGCCTTCAACACCACCGGCGACGTGGCCGACCTCATCACGTATCGTGCCTGGCGCGATACCATGCACCGCATCTTGATGGCCGATCACTGCCCCTGCACCGAGGGTCGCGACCAGGATTGCTTCCTGCACATCGCCCCCGAAATTCAGGTCGGCCTCTATGCCGCACACCCCATGCTGTCTTTGGAGGCATTCACGGATATCGTCATGAGCGGTCTGCACGCGGCATTCCTGGACGAACTGGAATCGGAAAACGCGCCGGCCAATTAATCCGCAAGCAACTCGCGAGCGATGACGATGCGCTGAATCTCGTTCGTACCCTCGTAGATCGTGGTGATTCGCGCGTCACGCATGAGGCGTTCGACCACGTATTCCTTGGTGTAGCCGTAGCCGCCGTGAATCTGCACCGCCTCGCGCACAATCTGTTGCAGGCGATCGGTGACGAAGTACTTGGCCATCGCGGCCTGGCGGGTGTGGCGCTTGCCCTGCTCCTTGAGCCACGCGGCTTGCAGAATCAATTGACGCCCCGCCTCGAGCAAAGTCGCCATGTCAGCGATCTTCCATTGAATGGCCTGCATCTTGGCCAGCGGCTTGCCGAACTGTTCGCGCACTTTCGCGTATTCGACGCTCGCCTCCAGCGCCGCCAAACCGATGCCGAGCGCCTGGCTGGCCACGTTGATGCGCCCACCGTCCAGGCCGGTCATCGCGATACGAAAGCCGCCGTTGACTTCGCCCAACACGTTGTCTTTCGGAATGCGGCAGTCCTCGAACGCCATTTCGACGGTATTGGAGCCATGCTGCCCCATTTTCTTGATCTGCCGCGTCACCTTTATGCCCGGCGTGCCGCCCTCGATTAGAAACGCCGTCAAGCCGGACGCGCGCGGCAGGTCGCCGGTCCTCGCCCAGACAATATAGACTGAGGCATATTCGCCGTGGCTGATGAATGTCTTCGTGCCGTTGAGCACCCACTGGTTGCCGTCGAGCACGGCGGTCGTGGCCACGGCTCCCGCGTCGCTGCCCGCGTCGGGTTCGGTAAGACAAAACGCGCCGATCGGCTGACCACCGCCGACGACTTGCGGAATAAACGCCTTCTTTTGGGCCTCGGTGCCCCAGAGGTCGATCTGCTCGGCGACCATGTTGGTCACGGCCATCGTGACGGCGGTCGAGGCGCAGGCTTTGGCCACCTCGGTGATCGCCAGCGACAGCGCCACCGTGCCCATGGGGCTGCCGCCGTATTCTTCCGGCGCGTTCATGCCCATCAGGCCCAGCTCGGCCATATGTACGAAGGATTCCATGGGGAAACGGCCGGTTTGATCCAGCTCGGCCGCTTGCGGCGCGAGTTCGTTCGCCGCGAAATCTTTTACCATATCCACAACCATGCGGTGGTCGTCGCTAAGCTGCCAATCCATGTGTGCCTCGCTGCGGTCCCGGACGCCGTCTGTGGCGGCGCGCCGGCCATTGTTTTTCGTTGGAAGAATGTACTCTCTTTGTCGCAAAGCGCAAATGACGGGACAAAAAAGGCCCACGATAACGTGAGCCTTTTCGATCAAATTTCCGCTTTCAGCTAACGTGCGACCCAGTAGTCTCCGGACTGGCCGAAGTCGTTATTCCAAGCGCCGCACGAACCGTTCTCGCCGATGTCTCCAAAAATATCGATATCGATAAAATCCGACCCGTTCGTCGCGCCGCATGAGCCGAACAGGTAACCGTCCAAATCCCAATACCCCGCGCAATTGCCGGAATAGGAACTGCCGGAATCCGAGAAGCTCAACGTGCCGGTCAATTGACGGTTATCGCCGTCGAGTGTGATCGACAACGGGAAGCTACCCGAGGCGCCGTCGAACGTGAATCCGCCGGTCATCGTCCCTGAGCTAACCGGCAAGTCGCCCAAATCGCTGCACACGTCGGAGCCGGCCGCCGGTCCGCCGCCATCGTCATCATCGTCGTCACCGCAGGCAAATGGTAGACAAGCCACCGCCGCAATCAAGACAAAAGCCGGAATAATCCACCGCTGCTTCATCACCTGACTCCTTTGTCTGGAAACCGTCGGAACGCTTTTTGTATCATTTTATTCGGGTGTGCGACACTCCCGCCCCCATGAATCCGCCAGTTTGCAATTTTCCGGAAAGCCGATACCATTTGCCGTGACTGAACGCTTCATTCGCTCGCAATCGCAGGGGAAATACATGCATTTTGAGATTAACGACGACCAACGCATGCTCGTGGACATGGTCCGTGACTTCGCCGACAACGAACTCAAAGCTCAGGCCGCCGAAATAGACCAAACCGAGCGCTTTCCGCTCGAATCCATCCGCAAAATGTCAGAACTGGGCTTGATGGGCATCAACGTGCCAGAAGAATACGGCGGCAGCCCCATGGGCGCGGTAGCCCTCTCGCTGGCGATTACCGAAGTGGCCAAAGCCTGCGCCTCGACCGCCGTGACGATGAGCGTCACCAACATGGTGGCCGAAGCGATCAACGCCTTCGGCACCGAGGAGCAAAAACGGACGTTCATCCCGAAGGTTGTCTCCGGCGAGTTCCCGATGGGCTCGTTCTCGCTCTCGGAACCCGGCGCGGGCAGCGACGCCGCGGCGCTGCGCACCAAGGCGGTGCTGGACGGCGACCACTGGGTGCTTAACGGCAGCAAGATTTTCATTAGCCACGGCGCGTTTTGCTCGGTGATGGTTGTCTGGGCGCGCACCAGCGACGACCCCGGCCCGAAGGGCATCAGCGCGTTTCTCGTGGAAAAGGACACGCCGGGACTGATCGTCGGCAAGGAAGAGCACAAACTCGGGCTGCGCGGCAGCAACACCGTCGCGCTGGCTTTCGAAGATTGCCGTATCCCCAAAGACAACCTGCTGGGCGAGTTGGGCGGCGGCTTCAAGATCGCCATGATGGCGCTGGACGGCGGGCGCATCGGCATTTCCAGCCAGTGCATCGGCATCGGCGCGGCGGCGATCGCCGAAGCGGCTAGTTACGCCAAGGTGCGCGAACAATTCGGCAAACCGTTGGCCAAGATGCAGGCCATTCAGTGGAAGCTGGCCGACATGGCTACGAACCTCGAGGCGGCGCGTTTGCTGACCTTGCAGGCTGCCTGGCGCAAGCAATCCGGCTTGAAGTTTTCGCGCGAGGCATCGATGGCCAAATTGTTCGCCGCCGAAAATCTGCAGGACATCGTGCGCGAGGCGGTCCAGATTCACGGCGGCTACGGCTACACGAAAGAGTACCTTGTCGAACGCCTGATGCGCGACGCCCGCGTGGTGACGATCTACGAAGGCACGAGCGAAGTGCAGCGCATCGTCATCGCCCGCGACCTGCTCGCGGACTAACAACCGGAGGCGGCTCGGAATGCGAATCGTTCGGCGAGCGCTCGCGGCGCTGAAAAGAGCTTGGACCGGCCTACGCTACCGGCGGATACGGCGCCGTTTTCACGGCGTGCGCAAATTGAATCTCGGCTGCGGCGGTGCCCGTTTCGAGGGCTACTTCAACGTGGACATCGTGCCGACCGTCGCCACGGATTTCGTGGCCGATATCGGCGATCCGTACTGGCTTGAATCCGACCACTTCGAAGAAATCAGGCTCGACGCCGTTTTCGAGCACTTATACCGCTGGCAGCAAAAAGACTTCTTGGCGCATGTGCATCGCGCCTTGCAGCCCGGCGGGCGGCTCGTCATCAATTGGCTGCCGGACTTCGACGTACTCATCGAAGCCTACCGCGATAAAAAGCCGGGCATCGTCGGCTCCACGTTCGATCTTTTCGAGGTCTACCGTTTTTCCCATGGCGATCCCCAACCGCACAATTCGCCGCAGCAATTGCACAAGGACCTGTTCACCCGCGATTCGATTCTCGCCCTGCTGCAAGAGGTCGGCTTCGAGAAAATCGAAGTCGCTCATGCGGCCTACAAAGACGAAACCGTCGCGTTGAACATGAACGTCGTGGCGGTAAAGTAGTATCGCGTTTACGCGCCGCGGGAGGCGCCTCATGAAAGTCCAATAATCCCGCTTCCTGCTGCTTTTCGTTTTGATCGCATGCCTCGTATCCGGCCTCGCTCGCGATAAGGAGTCCTCGGATGACGAGGATTTCGTCGACAACAGCGGTGTCTTCGATGATGACGACGACACAATCGATGACGACGACGACGCGGTCGATGACGAGAATAATGACGCTGACGACACCGATAATGACAATAATAACGACGATGACACCGATTTCGCCCCGTCAATCCACGATGACCAGGGCCGCGAGATCATCCTGGACGGCATCGGTTTCCCGCGCGTCATGCAAATTCTGACCGTCACTTGCGACCCGGACTCACCGCAGCACACGGTCACCGTTTCTCCGGCGACGCGGTAGGGTCATCACGCAATTTGTTTAGAAAATCAGTCGAAATCGGCGGCGGTCAGGCCCACGTTCAGGCGGTAGTCGAGAAACTCTTTTTTCGCTTCGATGCGCCGCTTGATGATCCCCAGATTCACCGTTCCTGAAACGGACATGTCGCTGGGTAGCCAGACGCTTTTGGCGACCGGCCGGAAGGTCGTGACGAAATCGACCTCGTTATTGACGATTTTGCGGTGGACGAAGCGCCCGCTTATACGCACGACGCGGCAGGAGTCGGACGCGAGGTTAATTTTGCCGGTTTGCAGCTTGGTCTTGCCGGGCGCCAGTGACCGAAACGCGATGACTCGATCCGGCCGCTCTTCGAAGGCGAACCTGCCCGCGGCGTCGGGGCGAAAGCACTCGATGTCGGAAATGTCGAGCCCTTTGTCGAAACCCAGGCGCTCGAAGATGAAATCCTTCTCCTCGGCCTTTTCGCCGTTCAAGGTGCCTTCCACGAAAACTTCGCGCCGCTTGTCCGGTTGCAGCACCAGCAACTTTTTCAGGAGATAGTTGCGCTTATGCAGGACGCCGTCGGTCTTCCAGACCTTGCGATGGCTCTGGATGCGGCAAGTGTAGTCTTTGAAGGTGCTGAAATTACGAAGGCTTTCCTGCCGCGCACAATCGACGAGGCTTTCCTCGGCGTTCGCGGAGGGTCGGTTCAACCATAGCGCCGTCGCCACCAAAAAGGCCGCGAGCACCGCGATGAACGCCCACTTTCCTGTCACAGTAGGAAGCCTGCGAAGGGGATTCCGGCCGGCACGCCGCACACGTGAACGTGGGAGAGCACCCACAGCCCCAGGCCGACGACAACCAGCATAATGATGATGTCCGAGCGCTTGGTCACGATCGCCAAAATCACGACCACAACCGCCAACACAACGGCAATCCAGATCCAGTTGATGCCGAAAATCATGCGTCCCTCCCCTGGCATGCAAACTCGATTTGGATGATCGTTTTTTTGCCCGCGCTTTGCAAGCGGTGAGGACACGCTTGACAAAAGTTGTGGAATTCTTATAGTTTCCGCGGTTTTCGAGGGCTTGCCCTCTTCGAGGTGTGGAAGCGATGCCGATTTACGAATACACCTGTTCCGTCTGCCATGCGCATGTCGAGAAAATTCAGCGCATTACCGACCCGCCTTTGACCGACTGCCCGCATTGCGGCGCCGCCGGTTCGCTGCGGAAAATGGTCAGCCAATCCACTTTTCTACTGAAGGGTTCGGGCTGGTACGTAACCGATTACAAGGCCAAGAAGCCGGGTGCCGCGGGGGCCAACGGCAACGGCACGAACGGCGACGGCGCGACTGCGAAGGCCGAGAAATCCGACGAGAAGCCCAAGAGCACGACCACGACTTCCGAGAGTAAAACCCCGGCAAAAGACACCACCACGAATTAAGAATCCCGACACATCGATGCCCTTTTTTTAGCCAGTTTCGGCCTCTTCGGGTCTTTACAAAAGCACGGCTCGGGCCTAGACTCGCCTTCGTTTCATGGGCTACTCCCAGGGTGTCGTAGCGCGGCACATTGCGACGCTCGGCGGCGAGTCTCCCCGGCGAAAAACTAGTCAAGAATGGTGGCAAGCGGCTTATGTCTTTTCCCAAAGGAGTGAACGAATGAACATTCCCAGCGATCTGCGTTACAGCACGGATCACGAATGGGTCAAAGTGGCCGGTGATGTGGCGACCCTGGGCGTCACCGACTATGCCCAGCATGCCTTAGGTGACATCGTTTTCCTGGAATTGCCCGAAGTTGGTCAGCCATTCGTCGCCGGTGATACGATCGGCGTCGTGGAATCAGTCAAGGCCGCGAGCGATATTTACACGCCGGTGAGCGGGGAAGTTGTCGAGTCCCATGAAGATTTAATCGACATGCCGGAAATTCTTAATGCCGAGCCCTACGGCGCGGGCTGGCTGCTCAAAATTAAGCTCGACGACCCGAGCGAAATAGATGCGCTGATGGATGCCGCCGCTTACGAAAAATACTGCGGTGAACAAGAAGAGAAGTAAGTCCGACTCTCACCAGGAGACGACCATCCCATGCGTTACATCCCTCATACCGCGGGCGATATCGAGCGCTTGTTGGAGGCGATCGGCGTAGAAAGCGTGGCCGATCTGTTTCGCTCGATTCCGCCGGAATTGCGCCTAGACCGGGAACTATGCCTGCCCGATCCGCTGCCCGAAAACGCCCTGATCAATCACCTGGGCGGCTTGAACAACAAAGGTCCGCACGGCCCCTGCTTCGCGGGCGGCGGCGCGTATCGGCATTTGATACCCGCGGCGATAAACCACTTGCTGCTACGCAGCGAATTCTACACGGCCTACACGCCGTACCAGCCGGAAATCAGCCAAGGCACGTTGCAGGCGGTGTTCGAGTTTCAGACGATGATCGCGCGCCTGCTGGGCATGGAAATCTCCAACGCCAGCATGTACGACGGCGCGACCGGCGTGGCCGAAGCCGTGCTCATGGCCGGACGCCAAAGCCGCAAGACGAAGGTCGTCGTCTCGGCGGGGCTGCACCCGCAATACTTAGAGACGCTGCGCACCTATACGAAATGGACGTCGCTGGAATTGGTGGCCGCACCCCTGGCCGCGTCGGGCACGACCGACTTGGAAGCCGCCCGGGCATTGATCGACGACGATGTGGCCTGCCTCGTACTGCAGTCGCCGAATTACCTGGGCGCGATCGAAGACGCCGCCGCGTTCAAAAAGCTGCTCGACGGCCGCAAGAAGGCGAAGTTCGTGCACGCGTTCACCGAGCCTTTGGCCTTCGGGCTGATCGCGCCGCCCGGGCAAACCGGCGCTGACATCGCCTGCGGCGAGGGGCAGTCGCTGGGAATTCCCATGTCCTACGGCGGGCCGGGCCTGGGCTTGTTCGCGGTCAACAAAAGTGACGTGCGGGCTATGCCGGGCCGGGTTTGCGGGCAGACCGTCGATGCCGAGGGCAAGCGCGCTTTCTGCCTGACGCTCTCGACTCGCGAGCAGCACATCCGCCGCGAAAAAGCCACCAGCAACATCTGCACAAATCACGGCCTGATGGCCCTGGCGGCCACCGTGTACATGTCGTTGACAGGCCGCGCCGGCTTGCTGGAAGTGGCGAACCAAAACCACGCGAAGGCCGAATATCTGAAAGCCCAATTGGCGCAAATCGGCGACGTGCCTTTGAGCGCGCCGACCTTCAATGAGTTCGTCTGGGTGCCCAAACAACCCGCGGGTCAAGTGTTGGCCGCGCTGGGCGAAGCGGGCGTTCTGGGCGGCATCGGCCTGGACGGGTTCGCCGCCGGGCTGGAAAACGGCATCCTCACCTGCGTCACCGAAGCCAACAGCCGCGAGGAGATCGACCGCTATGTCGAAATCGTACGGTCCTTGTGATACGCCCGGCAGCACGGGCCTGGCCCTGTGTGAGCCGACGCTCTTCGAACGCTCGACGCCCGGCCGTCAGGGCTTTAGTCTGCCGTCGCTCGATGTACCCGAAGCGGCGACCCTACCCGAGAACCTGCAACGCCTGACGCCCGCCGCGTGGCCGGAGGTCAGCGAAGTGGAAGTGTTTCGTCACTTCGTGCGCCTCTCGCAGTACAACTACGGTCTGGACAGCGGTCTCTACCCGCTGGGCTCGTGCACGATGAAGTACAACCCGAAAATCAACGAAGACCTCGCCCGCCTGCCCGGTTTCGCCGACGCGCATCCGGCCGCCGAGCACCAAGGCCTTTGGGAGTTGATCTTCAACCTCGAACAGCATCTGGCGGAGATTTCCGGCATGGACGCGGTCACGTGCCAGCCGGCAGCGGGCGCGCATGGTGAATTGACGGGCATGATGCTCATCCGCGCCTACCATGAAGCCCGGGGGCAAAAACGAACCAAGGTCATCATTCCGGACACGGCGCACGGGACGAATCCGGCGTCGGCCACGATATGCAATTACGACGTCGTGCCACTGAAATCGGGCGCGGCCGGTATCCTGACGCCCGAAGCGGTCGCCGAAATCATGGACGACCAAGTCGCGGCGATCATGATTACCAACCCCAACACGCTGGGACTGTTCGAATCGAACATCGCGCAAATCGCCCAGATCGTCCACGACCAAGGCGGCCTGGTGTACATGGACGGCGCAAACCTGAACGCCATCATGGGCATCACGCGGCCGGGCGATTTCGGCATCGACGTGCTACATTTCAACTTGCACAAAACCTTCAGCACACCTCACGGCGGCGGCGGTCCGGGCGCCGGGCCGGTGGGGGTTAAAAAGCATATGGCGCCGTTTTTGCCTGCGCCGGTCATCGTTAAGCGCGATGGCGGTTTCGCTCTGGATCACGATCGCCCGCAGACAATCGGGCGTGTTCGTTCCTGGTGGGGCAATGTTGGTGTGCTCGTGCGGGCCTATGCCTATATCCGCGAACTCGGCGCGCCGGGGCTCAAGGCGTCCAGCGAAATGGCGGTGCTCAATGCCAACTACATACGGGCGCGGCTGCAGGATTTGTACACGGTGGCCTACGAGGCGCCGTGCATGCACGAAGTCGTATTCGCCGAAAAGGGCCTGCCGAACGACGTATCGACGATGGACGTCGCCAAGCGTTTGATCGACTACGGCTTTCATCCGCCGACGGTCTATTTCCCGCTGGTGGTCAAGGGCGCGATCATGGTGGAGCCGACCGAAAGCTTCGAGCCTGAATCGCTCGACGGTTTCATCACGGCGATGCGGAACATCCACGCCGAAGCCGGAAGCCATCCGGAACTCGTTAAGAGCGCGCCGCACAACACGACGTGCAAAAAGGTGGACGAAGTCACCGCCGCCCGCCACCCGCGCCTTACCGCCGATATGGACCCAGACGCACGCCGAGCCTGAACGCGGCAAGGCGAAATTTCGGCTGGAATGGGTAAGCGGATCGACTACCGTGGCCAGGTCGCTTGAGAAGCGAGCCGCGAACGTCTTACTCGTATTTCAATTTCACCAACGCATCGACAACCACCGGCTTTTCGCCGTCGGCCAATACCGGATTGCAGTCGATTTCATCGATGGCGCTGTTTTGCGCCGCGAGTTTCGAGAGGTTCGAAAGCAGGGTAGCGAATAGGTTTCGGTCGATCGCCGGCAGTCCGCGCACGGCGTTCATCAACCGCGACGCGGCCACGTCACTTATCAACGCCAATCCCTCCGCCGGTTCAAACGGGGCCACGCGGAAGGCGACGTCTTTGATGGTCTCGGTGAAAATTCCGCCCAAGCCGAAAGCGACCACCGGCCCGAACTGCTGGTCCTGCGTCACGCCCGCGAGGAACTCCCGCCGGGCGTCCACCATCGGCCCCACGAGCAAGCCGTCGGCATCCTCGGGCAGGCGGGACAGCACATCTTCGGCCGCTTCACGCACTTGGTCGGCATTCTTCAGATTCAATTTGACGGCATCCAGCTCGGTTTTGTGCAGCAGCGACCGGCCGCACCCCTTCAGCACGACGGGAAAACCGATCTCTTCCGCCGCTGCTGCGGCTTCGTCGGCCGTCTTCACGAGGCGATCGGCGGTAACCGGAATGCCGTATTCGGAAAGCAACTGTTTGGCTTCCCACTCCGACAAAAACTCCGCTTTTTCCTGAATCGCTTTCTCGAGAATCGCCATGCCCGGCCTCATGCGTTAGGGTTTGGGCGTGTAAAGTCAGGCACAATGCCGCCCCTGTCAAGGGCGTTTCGACTAGCCCACCCGGCGATATTTGAGTACGATGACCACCATGCTTCGTTCGCCCCTATCGACACCGCTTCGCGCCGCCCTCGCCCTGGGTGTCACGCTCGCTTTGCTTGTCGCCCTCGAAGGGGTCGCGCGCTTCGTACCCCTGACGCCGCCGTCACAGTATTTGATTCTCGTGCACAGCCACGCCCGCGATATCCCCTTGCTTACGCCCGACGCCGGCCGCCCCGACCGTTGGCGCATCAACCCGCTCATGCAGGAGCGTTTCGCGGACGAAAGCGTCCCGATCGAAAAAGACGTCGATGAACGCCGCGTTCTCTGCCTGGGCGGGTCCACCGTGCGCGGCGTCGGCGCCGAGGCTTCGCAAAGCTTCCCGCGGCAATTGGAGAAACTCTTGGCCGCCGCCTCATCCACGCGCCGGCGTGTTTTAAACTTCGGCGCGAACGGGTTCACGTCCACGCAGTTGCGGTGGGTCGCCGACGAACTTCGCGCCGCCAAGCCCGACGTTGTCGTCATCTATTCCGGCCACAACGAATGGACCGGAGCGCGTTTATACGGCTCTTTCGCCGACCATCCGCGCTTGACGCAGGGCCGTGCGCTGCTTTCCCACAGCCGCTTGTATTTGTTGATGCGCTCAGGGATCTTGCGGCTTCGCGGCAGGCCGGATCGTGTCGCCTTCGCTCCCGGCGGCCCTCCCGCCACCGAGACTGAAAATCGCGCCGTCGCCAAACGGTTTGAGCGCAACCTACGCAACATCCGCCACACATTCGAAAGCGAGGGAGCCCGCGTTGTGTTCTGCACGGTCATCAGCAACCCGTTTACGCCCCCCGCCGGTTCGCCGGTCGGTGACTCGAACCCCGCAGTACACCGTGAAGCGCATCTGGCCGATTTGCTGCCCGTTCTTGACGCCGCCGCGCTCTCTCCGCCACTCGCCGATTATCGTGAGGCTGTGCGTTCGTTCACGAACGGTCGACGCGCCGCAGCGTACGAATTGTTTGTTCGCGCCCGCGATGCTGATTCGGCTCCGTTGCGCGCCACAACGCTTACTAACGAGGCGATCCGCCACGCCGCCGAAATCATACCGTTGGTCGATCTGGACGCCGCGCTGCGCGAGCGCTTTCTGGCCGGGGAGCCGGTCGGTGAACTATTCGCCGACAGCGTGCATTTCACGGCCGCCGGCGCCGAGTGGGCGGCGCAACGGGTTGCCGAAACTCTGCGCGAGAACTGACTGCCGCCCAAATTCGGTCGCCAAAACCAAATTGGTCATGGTTTGACCGCGCAACCAAAAACTCTTATGTTCTAGGTCCTTTTGAAAAGGGATACCGGCTATGAAAACACCATGGGACAGCGAAATCGCCGTCGTGCTCAATGCCAATGCCAAGCGCGTGACCGAACGCATCGTGACGCGCGTTAAAAAATTCGTTCCCGAGTCGCAACTTTACATCAGCAAAACGATTGATGAAGGGCAAGCGTTCATTCAAGACATCCTGAATAAACACTACACCCATGTTGTGCTCGGCGGCGGCGACGGAACGGTCGTCGAAATGATCAACCAGTTGCGCAACGCCTTGCGTGCCATGGGCCGGCCCGACAGCCAAATGCCGATGCTCGGTTTCCTGAAGCTCGGCACCGGCAACGCATGGTCGCGTTTTCTGGGCATGGATGCCGGTAAGCGGACCCTGCCGCGTATGGCGCGTCCGGAGAACTGGCGCATCAGCCGTTTCAATCTGCTGGAAACCGAAAACCGGTGCAGTCATTTTGCCGGCATGGGCTGGGACGCGAATATTCTCGCCGACTATTATTACCTCAAAGAGAAATTTGACGGCACGCCTTTCGCGCGCTTCTTGCACGGCTTCGCGGGTTACATCGCCGCGATTGCCTTGCGCACGGTCCCGCAGCAGTTGGTGACGCCGGCGCCGCAAATCCGGGTCATCAACCAATCGGATGAAGTGTACGAGATGGCCCACTTTCGCCCGCCGCGGCGGCTCGACCTCAAGATCGGCGATACGCTTTACGAGGGGCCGGCCAACGTATTCGGCGCGGGCACGACGCCCTACTACGGTTACAACATGGTCGCCTATCCTTTCGCGCGCATGAAAGAGGGCTTCATGAATTTCCGCGTGGTCAGTTCCAGTGTGTGGGAGGTTCTGGCCCACGCCCGGTCCATCTTCCAAGGCCGTTTCGACTCGCCGAATTTCAAGGACTACTTGCTCAAGCGTGTTTCGATCGAAGTCGACCGCCCGCTACCGATTCAGTTGGGCGGTGACCTGTTCGGCAACCGGGATAAGTGGGACCTGGCCGTGTCGGATTTGTCGGTCGAAGTTTTCGACTTTCACGCCTGATCGTTGATGCTATCCGTTCTGCTATTCCTACTCGTCGGCATCTTCGCCGGCTTTGCCGCCGGTTTGCTTGGCGTGGGCGGCGGCATTATCAACGTGCCGGCGCTCGATTGGATATTCCTTCGGCAAGGCATCGATCCAAGCGTCACCTTTCACATGGCCTTGGGTACCAGTTTGGCGATCGTCGTCGTGACCTCGTCCAGCGCCGTGTTCGGACACCACAAGCGTCGGATGATTATCTTCCCGGTTGCTTGGCGGGCGGGCGTTGCCGGCATCGCTGGTGTCGTGTTGGGCGGCTGCGCGGCATCACTATTGAGCGCGGAGATACTTCGTCCCGCCTTCGGTGTTCTCATGCTTGTCGCGGCGATTAAACTCTTCGTCGAGAAAACGCCCGAGGGCGACGGCGAGCACATGGGCAAGAGCCTCGCACTGGCCATTGGTTTCGGTGCCGGCGTTGCCTCGGGATTTTTCGGTATCGGCGGCGGCATCATCGCCGTGCCGCTGTTCATCTGGTTGGGCCGGCTGAATCCGCGCCACGCCGTGGCGACCTCCAGCCTGATGATTGTCATTATCGCCACATTCGGAGCCGGCACGTATGTCGCCACCGGATATCAAGTCACCGCCGACGTGCCCCACTCCCTGGGCTACGTGCATTGGCTCGCCTTGATATTCGTTGCGCCCCTTAGTATTCTCACCGCCCGTTTGGGCGTCTGGATCGCCCATACTATCGACCCGCGATGGCTCAAGGCACTGTTTGCCGTCGCGTTGTTCATTGTGGGTATCCGTTTTGTCTTGTTCGCTTTCCAAGGAGGATCGGCATGACCGTCGTGACGCGTTTTGCTCCCAGCCCCACCGGCATGCTGCACATCGGCAACGCCCGCACGGCCCTGTACAATTGGCTGCTGGCCCGACACAGCAACGGTAAATTCATCCTGCGCGTCGAAGACACCGACCGCGAACGCTCCACCAAGGAAAACGTTCAAGTCATCCTTGAGGGCATGAAGTATCTCGGCCTCGACTTTGACGAAGGCCCCTTTTTCCAGAGCGAACGTTCCGAAATCTATCAGGCCGCCATCGACCGCATGCTCGATGAAGGCAAAGCCTACCGGTGTCGCTGCACGCCCGAAGAGCTCGACGCCAAACGGGCCGCCGCCGTCGCCGAAAAGCGCACGTACCTCTACGACGGCGCGGGCCGCGAGAAAAACTACGGCCCCGAGCAACCCCACGTCGTTCGCCTGAAAATGCCGACGGAAGGAGTTTCCGCGTTCCACGACCAAATCATGGGCGACGTGGAATCGGGGTATGTCGAACTCGACGACTGGATCATCGCCCGCACCGACGGCACGCCCACGTACAATTTCTGTGTCGTTGTCGATGACTCGGATATGGGCGTCACCCTCGTGGTGCGCGGCGCGGATCACCTCGTCAACACCCACAAGCAGATCCCGCTCTACCGCGCGCTCGACCTCACGCCGCCCGACTTCGGCCACATGCCACTGACGCTCGGCAAGGATCGCTCCAAGCTGTCCAAGCGCGACGGCGCGGTAAGCCTGCTCGAGTATCTTGAGATGGGCTACCTGCCCGAAGCCATGCGCAACTTCCTGGCCCGCCTCGGCTGGGCGCACGGCGACCAGGAACTGTTCACCGACGAGGAACTGATCGCCGCCTTCGATCTGTCGGGCGTCGGCAAAAGCAACAGCATCTTCGATAATGACAAGCTCGACTGGATCAACTCCATGAAAATCAAGGAGCGGCGGCCCGAAGACCTCGTGGACGACCTGCTGCCCTTCTTGAAAACGCGCAACTTCCCCGCCGAGGGAGACCCGCGCCTGCCCGCGATCATCGCCCAACTGCAGGAGCGCTCGAAAACGCTCCTCGATATGGCCGAGCAAGCCGCCATCTTCTTTGTCGCCCCCACGGAGTACGCACCCAAGGCGCTGAAGAAGTGGTGGAAGGAAGGCTCGCCGGACATCGTCCGGCGCTATCTCGAATGGCTCCGCTCCCTGGACGAATTGCGGCAGGAAGACGTGATGCCTTTCGCCCAATCGCTCGCCGCCGAGTTGGAAGTGGGCCTCGGTAAGGCGGCGCAACCCTTGCGCATTGCCCTAACCGGCTCCTCGGCCAGCCCGCCGCTGGACGCCACGCTGTACCTGATCGGCAAGGACGAAGCCATCGCCCGCCTGGAAAAGGCGCTCGCCGAACTAGCCTGACATCACCAAGACCGGCGCCCGCCGTCGATCACCTCGAAGCGGACCGCATGGTGAATCAGCCGGGGCGGTTCCCACTTCGACGCGGCGGCCGGGAGATGACCGAGCTGCGAAAGCGCCGGATGCCGCGATAATCGATCCGCCATCCTTTGCGCTGCTTCCCGCGCCAACTTTCGCCTTTGGGTACGCTTCGTGTTGCGCCGCCGCAAGATGTAGCCTTCGCCGCGCTTCTCTTGGTCGCGCAACCGCAACCGCTGCTCCTGCATGTCGATCAACCGACCCATCGAAGTCCCCCTTGGATGCGAGCACACGGGTGCCCTGGTGGTTTCTTCGATGAATGGATGATTCGTATTGCGTATATGGTCGGCTTGATCGCTTGCGCTCGCCGCCGGGGTCGGTATCGCAACCCTTTATCTTGCGACACCCTCTTTCGTCAATGGTTCCGGCGCTCGATGGGAATATTCGGCGCGCCGGGCGTGGGCGATTCGAAATACACCCACTCGTCGGCGCCGTCGCCGTTGCGGCCCAAGCTTACGTCGGTCGCTTGCCGGCCCCACTCGATTTCGTCCACGACAAAAAACTCGTCGCCGTATTCGAAGTAAAGGCCCAGGTATTCGCCGTTCTTGCTAAGCTTGAAATTCGTGTGGGTTTCGCCCTGGTCTTCGTCATTGTCCGCCCAAAAAAGCGTTGTCTCGCCCGGATACATGAACATCGATCCGGAAGCAAGCCATTGATCGGGTTCGCCGGCGTCGTCGGTCAAGCTGAATCCTTCGAGCAACACGGTTTCCTCGCCGGCGTAAAAAAGCTCGAACCAATCGTCGAATTCGCCCGCCTCGTCGGCAATCGTCGTTGCATTCTCGGCGAGCACTTCGTTGATGAAAACGGCCGGCAGCCCGACAAGAAACTTCAGCCTCACTGCGGGAGCCGCCGCCGGACGGGTTGCGACCCCGCCTCGGCCGTCGGCGGCAGTAACGTAATACCGAACAATATCATGATGCGCCGGAGTCGTCGGCAACTGACCGCCGAACACGCCGTCGCCGGGCGCGCCGTCCATATGCTCGCCGTCGTCAGCCATGTCGACGGTCGTACGTGACACCTTATTAGTCTCGTACTCCACGGCAACGGCGAGGGGATCGCCATCTTCCTCGAAAACCTCGGCCAGTATGTAAATGGTATCCCCGGCCCCCGGGAAGCGCGGTGTTTTATCCACCCAGATGATCTTTGGGTCATGGTTCGTTGTCACGTCATTGGCGACGCCGGGCGTGGGCGCGTCGGTCAACTCCCATTGACCGGCGACCACGTTCCACGACCAAGAAAAATCTGCCGGCATAGCTGCGTGCCGGAGCGAGTCGATTAAGCCGCCGCCGTTAAACGGGCAGTCGTACAGATACAACGTGCCCTCGCTGTTTTCGACCGAGAAGGTCGCGTGCCCTTCCCCCTGTTCGGATTGGCCGTCAAGCCAAATCACAAAAACTTCGTCCGGCGCCAGGCGCAATTCCGGCAGTACCCATTTGCGCGGCATATCCGGATCATCGGTCAACGACAGGTCGAGGAGGTGCATCGTGGCCCGGCCTTCATTGTGAATCTCCACCCAGGCATCGAATTCGCCGTACTCGTCCGCGTAGGTTGACCCGTTATTCGTTTGCATTTCATGGAATTCCACAACATCCAGCGACGGCATAAACTGCGCGATTTCGTCCGCAATCCCGGGCCCTGCGAGCATTTGCAGATGCTGGGCAATCGCGTCAAAACCGGCATCGAACAAGTCGTGACACACCGCTGTCGCCCATTGGAAATCGCGGGACGTCTCGTCCTCTAGATCCGCCCGCCACTCGGTTGCCCATTGGGCGAGCGGCCCCGCGGGCGAAAACGACTCGGCCCGCAGTTCCATCATCCGCCGTGCGTAGGCGTAACGGAAATGATCCACCTCGTGAAACAGCGCGATGGTCGGGTTGATGTACGGCTCGCCCTTGTCCCAATGGGCGCCGATTTGATAATCCGGCCGGAAGCCCTGCAGCGTTGTGTCCAGGTCATAAGGGATGTAACGCCAACGACCATGCTCTGGATCCAGGTACACGTAGTGATTGACCGCCCAGAAATCTTCGTTGCCGCTCAGCACCATAATCGCATACCAATCGATGAACGCGTCCACATCCACCCAACGTGCAAATACTTCCGCCGCCTGCTCGGGCGGTGCTTGCTCCACAGAGGTAGTAAAATCAACCAGTTCGGACCAACAACTCGTGGGGCCGTTTTTCAATTCCCACGCTTCCAAAGGGTCTTCGCTCCACAGGTCGACCGCTTTGAACAAGCAACCGTTCGGATTCCAGCCAGCGGCCGTTAACCAATAGTGGTCGTAAACCTCCAGGTCGCCGTACACTCCCATATAACGATCGTTCATAAACAAATTCACGAAGTCGTACCCTGCCGCCGGAATATCCGTATATTCGTTGAACAGGTCGTACAAAATCCGGTTGCGCACGTACGTGGAGTCCACCGGCGATGTGTTAAGTACGAAACGGCGGTCGTCGTTCTTGGGGCGAATGCGGTACGCATTTTTTGCGAAGTACCGGTTCTTCGACCCGCGAAAACGAATTCCCGCCTCTTCGAAATTCAGGCCCGCGCGATCGTACGCCGCATCCACCCAAATCTCTTCAAAGGGATGCGCATTCAGCGTCGACAGATTCTCCGGGCTGATCGTCACGTGATGTACCGGCAGCGTCGAGGCCGTCTCGGCCAGCGGGGTTACTACGACAGCCGTAGAAAGATCACTCTCGATGCCCCACACATCCACCGCCGCAACTTGATACGAATAGGCGACGCCCGCCACCGGTGACTCATCCACAAACCACGGGTCAACCGTGTATGGTTGTGGTTGAACGATTGCGTTGAGGGGCGAGCCGTCGCGGTAGATACGGTACCCGGCCAGCAGGGGATATTCGTCGCGCAGCCACTGCAATCCCACCTGGTCGTAACCGGCGCGCGCCACAAGTTCCTCCGGCGCTTCCGGCCCCTCTCCAAGCCCCTCGGGCGTCGGCGTCACCTCAATCGCGGCCACGTGAACCGGGAAGAGATTGGTCGGCTTCGGCTCGATCCTCACATCGATATCCAACCCGATCACGTCGGTCGCGAAAGTTAACACGAACACATGCAAGCGTTGAGCCTGGGCATAGAGGTCCACGTTGGCCAAAACCGTCGTTTCGTTGATCCGGATATCGAAAACAACCTGCCCCGCTTCGTGGGCGAACACTTCCATCAAATAAAGGCGCAGCAGGTACGATCCGCTTTCTTCGACGCGCACGCGGTACAACAACGGCGCCGTCACCTCGACCGGCGTTAGGGCCGTCCGCGTGAATTCCGTATCGCCAAAATCAAAAGGATCGTCGCCATCGAACAGCGTGGAGGGATTTGCCGCGTAGTAACACTGGTTGTCCAGGATCGGTCCACTGTCAAAGCCGATATCGTCATCTTCGAAATAGACGGCCGACGCCATGATGTGACCGTAGCCTGCCTGCGGATCGAATTGGCGGTCGGGGAAATAATCTCTCTGGTCGTAATGGTAGCCCTCACCGCCGGCATTGATTAGAACCTTGTCGTCATCGTCATCGTCGTCGTCGTTGTCGTCATCGTCGTTGTCATCGTCGTTGTCATCATCGTCGTCGTTGTCATCGTCGTTGTTGTCATCATCGTCGTCGTCATCGTCGGCTAAAGGCGTGTCGTCGTCACCCGTGGGAGAATCCAATGTAGCCGCATTTTTATCGTAGCCGCCACAATTAATCTGGATAGCAAACAAGGAAAGAATACAGAGTACGACAAGGGCGAAACGGAGCTTGCACATGCAACCTCCCCGCCGTGTTTCACGGCCGGAAAGCATCCCCTCCCACAGGGTTTCGAAGCCGAAGTTCCAGACCCCAATCGGCGTAAGTGTACTACGGCGCCGCCCTGCAGTCACTCACAAAATAACGTGATTACACAAAAATAATTCGCTAGCTGATCCGCTCGCCGGGCTTACCGTCAGGCACTTCGACAAGGGCGATGTGCTCGCCTTTGCCGTCCGTGTTTTTACTGGTCGCGGCAGTGATCATCGCCTCCGAAACGCCCCACTTCATCTGGCGCGGTTTCAGGTTGGCCACGCACGCGATGGTCTTGCCGACGAGGCTTTCCGGATTTTCGACATGCTGCGCGATGCCGGCAAACACACTGCGAGTGCCCAGCGGCCCCAAATCGAGCGTCAGCCGGAGCAATTTCTTCGCCCCTTCCACCGCCTCAGCCGCCGTGATGCGGGCCACCCGTAGGTCGACCTTAAGGAAATCATCGAATTCGATTTCGGCCGACAAAGGCTCAGGGACGAAATCGCTCGACGGCGCCGTTTTTTCTTCCGGTATGACGCTCGCCTCGATGATGGCGTCGATCTTCTCGCGCTCCAGCCGTTCCACCAGATGTTGGAAGGGTTTGATCTCGTGCCCGCCGGTCAGGTCGGCCCGCGCGTCGGACCATTGTAGGTCGCCGAGGTTGAGCATGTCCTCGACCTTCTTCGCGTATTCCGGCAAGACGGGTTTGAGGTACACGGTGATGATTTTCGTCAGGTTCACCGCCGCGGTACAGACATCCCGGGCGCGCTGTTCGTCGCCCTTTTTCATGGCGTCCCAGGGGGCTGCTTCCTGCAAATAGAGATTTCCGGCCTCTGCCAGCCGCGTGATCGACTCGACCGCCGCAGCCAGGTCACGCCGGTCGTAGGCTTGCGCAATTTCCTCTCCCGCCGCCTCCGCCTTGGCGATCATATCTTGGGCGTCGTCCGGGATCTCGCCGAGCGTGCCGCCCAGGCGTTTGCTCACAAAGCTCATCGACCGGCTGGCCAAGTTGGCGATTTTGTTCACTAACTCTGCGTTCACTCGGTTGATGAAATCCTCAAACACGAGGTCGATATCTTCGATCTGCCCCGAGAGCTTCGCCGCGTAGTAGTAGCGCAAATATTCGGGCTCCAAGTGGTCCAAATAGGTGCGGGCGTTGACGAAAGTCCCGCGGGACTTGCTCATTTTCTCGCCTTCCACGCGCAAAAAGCCGTGCACGGCGATTTGTTTGGGCAACGTCAAATCGGCCGTCATCAGCATCGCCGGCCAAAACAGGGCGTGGAAGTAAATGATGTCTTTGCCGATGATGTGGTAGATCTCCGTGTCCGGATTCTCCCAGTAATCGCTCACGTTTTTACCGACCCGCTCGCAGTAATGCTCGGTGCTCGCGATGTAGCCGACCGGCGCGTCGAGCCAGACGTAGAAGTACTTATTCTCTTCACCGGGAATGGGAAATCCGAAATACGGACCGTCGCGGCTGATATCCCAGTCGCGCAGGCCGTCGGTCATCCAGTTATTGACGTAGTTCCGCACTTCCGATTGCAGGTGCTCGTCCTCGCCGGTCCATTCAAGCAGTTCATCGGTCAGTTTGCCCAACTCGAAAAACAGGTGCTCGCTGCTTTTGACCACGGGTGTCGTACCGCAAACCGAGCACTTGGGCTGCTTGACCTCGCGCGCGTTGTAGGTCGTGCCGCACTCTTCGCACACATCGCCGTACTGGTCGCCCGCCCCGCATTTCGGGCACGTTCCCCTGACGAAGCGGTCCGGCAAAAACATGTTGTCGTTGGGGCAGAAAAGCTGCTCGACTTCGCGCCGGGCAATCAAGCCCTTGGCTTTGGCGGCTTCGTAAATCCGGGCCGACCACTTTTGGTTTTCCGGTGAATTCGTGCTGTGGTAGCTGTCGAAAGCCACCTGAAAATCGGCGAAATCCTTCACGTGCTCGTCGTACATGCGCCCAATCAAATCCTCGGGCGTCGTTCCTTCCTTGAGCGCCCGCACCTGAATCGCCGTGCCGTGCGTGTCATCGGCGCAGATATAGATCGCGTCTTCCCCCTGCATTCGCAGGTAGCGCACCCAAATGTCGGCAAACAGGTATTCCACCAGATGGCCCAGGTGAATACTGCCGTTGGCATATGGGAGTGCGCAGGTAACAAGGATTCGACGCGACATGACCTACTCCTTCTCAATCGATACGGGTCCAAACGTTTGGAGGCGAGACTTATAACATGCAGTGAAATTGTAGCAAAGGCCCGCGGGTTATTCCGGAGAGTCAACCAGGATGGTCACCGGCCCGTCGTTGACCAGTTCCACGTCCATCATGGCCGCGAAGCGACCCGTCTGCACAGCCACGCCGCGTTCCCGCGCCCGGGCGCAAAAAAGCTCGTAAAGACGCTCGGCTTGCTCCGGCGGCGCGGCGTCGGTGAAGCTGGGACGCTTACCCTTACGAGCATCGCCGTACAGCGTGAATTGGCTCACGACAAGCAACTCACCGCCGACATCCAGCACGCTGCGGTTCATCTTGCCGGCTTCGTCGGGAAAGATACGCAGGCCGATGGTCTTGTTGACCAGAAACTCCAGGTCCCTCTCGCCGTCGCCCTGCTTGACGCCGAGCAACACCAACAATCCCGGCCCGATGGCTCCGATGATCTCGCCGTCCACCGTCACCGACGCCCGTTTCACGCGTTGAATCACGACGCGCACGTTCTATTCCTTTCCCGATGCCAAGGCTTGCACGATGCGCTCCTGCGTCCACGGCCCGCCCGGCTCGCGTATGTTCGTCCACAAGACCGTCGAGTTGGCGTCCCGTAACCACACAAATCCGACGGCCTTACGCCTGGCTAAAAAGACGATATTGTTCACCGCGTTCGCCGCATAAACGTTGTCTTCCTGCCGCGGCGCATTCAGTCGCGCGAACACCACGGGGATTTCGAACTTGCCGATCGCATTGGTCGCCAAACCGCGCGTTACGTGCAACGCCAACACGCGCTCGCGAAGCTCCTCGGACGCCATGTAAACATCCGCCGACAAACGCGAGTCTTCCAAATATTTTTCCAGCCGCCGCCGCATCCTCTTGCTCAAGGCTTGCCCGCCACGCCCCTCGATCTTTCCCGCCACGTGCGCTGCGGAATACCGCCAAGGCCCCGGCGCGGCTTGATAGCCGATCACCGCCACGTCCTCGGCCGGCAGGGGCAGGTGTTCCCACAAGCCCGCAATCTTCACGGATGATTCGACTTCCCGCCATCCGTCCAGACGTGCCTTGAGCAGTGGCCTCATCGCTTCGATCGAGGTCGTTTCCAGCTCGAGCGCCACGCCACGCACGTGAGTGCGGCAGCCGACAACAAGCAAAGCCGAAACCACACACGCTAAAATCAAGGAAATACGAAGTCTATTCTTTGGAACCGGGGTCATCGAGGTACTCGTTTCGCAACGACGGTTGCACGCACTGCGATTCGTGATCCGCATAGGGGCATGTCGCGCAGTCGCCCGTGCATACGCCCGCAGCCCGCTTCTTTCGGTTCGCGGCGTAATGCCAAATCAAATACACGGCCGCGCCAACGACCAATAAAACAACGAGAATGTATTCTACGAGATGCACCATATCATAGTACCATGCGACCGATTTGATAGACCACCGTGGCCAACAGCCACCCTACGAATGTCAAACCCCAGAATTGCAGCGCCGCCCATTTCCACGAACCCGACTCCCGGCGCGTCACCGCCACCGTCGCCATGCACGGCGTGGCAATCAGCAGAAACAGCATCACGCAAAACGCTTGCAGAGGCGTATAGGTTCGCGATAACACCTCACGCAGCGACTCGTTTGTTTCGTCGCTTTCGCCCAGCGAGAACACAATGCCCATCTGCGCCACGAATATCTCCTTCGCCGCGAACGCTCCGATCATGGCGGTCGTAATGCGAAAGTCCGCGCCCATTGTCGAGGTGACCGGTTCGAGCAACCGACCGACATGGCCCGCCGCGCTGTATTCCAACGCAGCCTGAGCTTGCTGTTGCGGAGTGGCGTTTTCCAGTGGTCCGACTTTCGGATACGCCGTGGCCAGCCACAACAGAATGGAAATCGCCAAAATCACCGTGCCGGCTTTGCGCACGTACAGCCAACCTCGCTGCCACATTTTCAGCGTGATGGCCTTTAGCGTCGGCAAGCGATAAGGAGGCAATTCCATCACGAAAGGCGCGTCGTCGCCGGCTAAGATCGTTACTCGCAGCAGCTTGGCAAGCACGACCGCCAGCCCGATTCCGATGAAATACAGCAGCCACAGCATTGGCGCCTGCCACTTCGCGGCAAAAAACGCCGGCACCATCAGCAGGTAGATCGGCAAACGGGCACCGCAACTCATCAGCGGCAGCACCAACATGGTCGTCAAGCGGTCGCGTTCGTTGTCCAGCGTGCGACACGCCATGATGCCGGGGATGCTGCACCCAAAGCCGGTCAGCATGGGGACGAAACTCTTGCCGTGCAGGCCCATCCGGTGCATGAAGCGGTCCATCAAAAACGCCGCGCGGGACATGTATCCCGTGTCTTCCAACAGGGAAAGGCCGAAGAACAAAATCAGAATATTCGGCAGGAAGACCAGCACTCCCCCGACGCCGCCAATGATTCCGTCCACGATCAGCGACCGCAGCACCGATTCTTGACCCGGCGCCCACATGGAGTTAATCGCCGCCGTCAACATCTCAAAGCCGGCCTCGATCCAATGCATCGGAATTTCGCCAACCGAAAACGTCGCCCAAAACAGCAAGTACATCATCGTGAAGAATATCGGTATTCCCAACACCCGATGGACCAACACTTCATCGACCGAGTCCGACGCCCGCCGCGAATCGCGCCGCATTTCCGCCACGCGAACCTCTCGCAACAAACCGGCAATGAAGGAATAACGGCGATCGGCCACGAACAACGGGCCGTCGGTTTGATGCTCCGCCGCCAACGCGGCCGCCTGCGCCTTGATTTCCTCTAGCAGGCCCTCGTCAGCGACAGTCCAATCGCGAAGTTGCCGCTCGATTTCCGGATCGCATTCGATGACCTTGATCGCCAACCACCGCGAGGGCGGCGCCTCACGCGGCAAGTGCGGCATGATGCGGTCGGCCAGCCGAGCCAGCGGCGTCTCGAAATCCTCTCCGTAGACCAAGCGCTCGCCGCGAGTCGGTTGCTCCACGGCCTTGAAAACGGCCTGCTTGAGTTCGTCCACGCCCCGTCCGCGATTGCCGACCGTTTGCACAACCGGTATGCCAAGCAAGGCCCGCATTTGCGGCACATCCAGGCGTTGACCGCCGGCCTCGGCTTCATCAGTCATGTTGAGCACCAACACGGCGTTGCCGCCCAGTTCCATCACCTGCAAAAGCAGGTACAGATTCCGATCCAGGTTCGTGGAATCAGCCACGACGACCACCACGTCCAGGTCGTCGCGCAGAATTTCCCGCCGGGCGATGCGTTCCTCGGGCGAGTACGCCGTCAGGCTATAGGTGCCGGGTAAATCCAACACGCGAAAATCCCAGCCGCCATCCTGAAAGTGGCCTTCCTTTTTCTCAATCGTGATGCCGGGGTAATTGCCCACGCGTTGATTGGAGCCGGTCAACGCGTTGAAGATGGAGGTCTTCCCGGAGTTCGGGTTCCCAGCCAAAACCACCCGCAAGACTCGGCGATCCCCATTTGATTCGCTCATACCGCCCGTTGCTCCCCTGTCCTTCTGTTTCGGAGATAAGCCCTATACCGGGTTGACCATAATACCGGCGGCTTCGTGCTTGCGCAGGGAAAGGTTGAACCCGCGAATGCGAATCCAAATCGGGTCGCCCGAAGGTGCAACGCGCTCCACTTCGATTTCCGTGTGCGGCAGCATGCCCATGTCAATCAGACGTTGACGCACAGCGCCTTTCGCTTGAATACGCGCCACCAAGGCACGCGATCCCGGTTTCAAATCAGCCAAGGTGCACAACAACGTCTCTCGACCGCGCCGCCGTCGCCGCCGCTCGCACGTCTCCACGCAGCCGCCGAGTTCGGGATTGATCGTGTGACATGACTGAAAAAGCTGCAACAGGTTGCGGCCATCTTCACAGTTCTCAAGAAATTCCAGCAGACGCACCAGGCGATCCACCGTTTGATCGGAAATATGGTGCTCGATCTGACACGCGTCTTCGTCGGCAATCTTGTCATCCACCTGCAAAATTTCCGTGAAAAATCGATGCATTATCTCATGCCGCGTCACGATGCGCCGCACGACGGATTCACCCTTTGGGGTCAACTCGATGTATTCGCGTTGTCGGTAGTGAATCAAATCCAAATCGGCCAAACGACGCATTGCCGTTGAAACAGAGGCCATGCTGACGCTGCGCTCCGCCGCGATATCCTTCACTCGCGCGACTTTTTTTTGCTTCACAAGATGGTATATTGTTTCCAGATAATCTTCCAAAGATTCCGACATCTGTAAATTGGCAGTGTTGTCTACGGCCATGTCTCCCACCTACCTTTGTTAGCCTAGACTAATTATCACTCCGATCTGTTTTCCCGTCAAGTTAAAGCCTCAAAAATCCGACACTCATGGATAGGCGAAAACACAATCGATAGTTAGTAAAACTATGAAATACTTGATATTATGTCTTTTTTTGAGATTTCCATTGCTGCAATACCAGCCTCACCGGAAGGGATAGCCTGTGGCCGTTGATCCAAATATCAAGATCCTATGCGTCGACGACTTCTCCACCATGCGGCGAATCATCAAGAGTCTGCTGAGGCAAATCGGCCTCCACCAAGTCGTTGAGGCGGACGGCGGGGCCACTGCGCTGGAAATTCTGAAAAACGAACCGATTGAGTTGATCATCTCGGATTGGAGCATGCCGAAGGTTTCCGGCCTCGAGTTGCTTCGTGCGGTTCGCGCCGACGACCGCTACCGTCTTTTGCCTTTTTTAATGATCGCGTCGGAAGAGGAAAAAGACCATCGAGCCAACGCCATGGAATCCGGCGCCAACGAATTCCTGGTAAAACCCTTTAAGGCCCATGCCCTTCGGGTCGTTATCGAAAAACTCATAGGTAAATAAAAAAAAGAAGGGCCTATGGAGACAGCCATGGGAGACAAACCAAGCGTCTTGATAATCGAAGACGAGTCCATGTTAGCCACGCTCCTGCATCGCATGATCGAACGGCTCGGCCGATCAGCCGCCGTAGCAACGAACGGCAGCGATGCCACTGACGCGTTGGAGTCGCGAGGCCGGGAAATTGACTTGATAATCCTGGATTACCGTCTGCCGGATAGCTTGTGCCACGAAATGATTGAACGTTGCCGTCGGCTTGCTCCAAACGCGAAACTTGTACTTACGAGCGGGTATCCACTTGGGTCCATGGAGAACGTAGTCCCTGAGGATCTCGATGGATTCTTGCCCAAGCCGTTCAATTTCACGTCGGTCAAAGCGTTGCTGGAAAAGTTGTTCACCTAGCGACTTGTTGGTTGATTCGATTCTTGATTTCCCACATCACAGCCTGCGTTATTTCCTCTCCCCCGCAAGGCATCAAGGTCGGATTATGGAACAACGGTTCCGCCAAATCGTAGGGTGAGGATCGCTGCGCGGCCTCAAACCACTGACTACCGGGTACCGGCGAATACTCGGCCAAATGCGGGCGAACTCCCCTGGCCAACACAGTGTCCACGGAAGTTTCGATTTCCTGCCGCGTCTGCCCCGGAGCCCCCGCCAACACGTACACACCGATTTGATTCGCCGCGAAACCGGCCTCACGTAGCGCGGCAATCGCGCCCTCGAACTCATCGGTCGTTACTTTCCCGCCCCAATCGCTCTGCCGCGCGGCGTCGCTGGTCTCCAAACCGACACGTAGCGTCGCGAAACCGGCTTTCTTCATGCCCCGCGCCACTTCCGGCGTGAGCCCACGGCACGACAACCCGGACACCGCGTGCAATCGGACCGGCGTCTCCAACGAGGCAATGCGATCCAGAATATCCAACGCTCGCGACGTATTGAATAGGAAGGCGTCGTCGACAATACCGATGTCGTGGATTCCCAAATCCAACACGATTTGGCGCACTTCCTCCTCGACGCGCTGCGGATCGTAGGCCACGAAATCGCGGCAAATTACCTTCACGCCGCAATACGGACAATCGAAGGGGCACCCGCGCGAGGTAATCAACGGCGCCGAATCCGCCGTCGGATTGAGGTGATGCGCCGCCGGCGGCGTCTCGCTCCCAATATCGTAAGAGATTCCCGTAATATCAGTTACTTGGTTCCAACATTGCTCGATCCCGCCGGTCGCCACGACATCGGCCCCGGTCGATCGGGCCGCGTGCTCCGGTAGCAACGTAGCGTAGACGCCGCCCAACACCACCGGCACACCGGGCCACGTTCGCTTGATCCAGGAAATCGTTTCTGCCACGCCCGGATACCAATAGGTCATCATCGAAGTTACGAATACGGCGTCGGGAACCTCGAATTCCGCCGCTGCCGCGTCCGCCGCTTCCGGCGGCAATCCATATCGTCGATAATGCCGCTCGATATGCGGAAGGGGCGCAGGCTGCGGGATACGTTGCGCGGCGAATTTCCCGGCGCCCGGCCGAGACCGCCTTGGTTTTGCCGCCTCGGGCAAGAACGGCGACACCGGGTCGGTTAGATCCAGCAGGCGGACCGGCGCGCCGGCTTTTTCCAACACCGCGCCCAGCACGAGCAAGCCGAGCGGTCGCGCCCAAAAATCGAAGGCCGCGAAATCGTGAATCCAGGGGTTTACCAGCAAGACCCTGGGCTGTCGGTCGCCATGTATCGCCACCAAGCGCTCCCTTCGGGAAAACAGAAAACTCTGGCAAACTGTCTGGATTAATTACCACGGTCTCGCTACTATGCCGACCCTAATCACATACGAACCCGAGTTTTGTTCGGCTCTACTCGATAGGGACACGACATGGCAAAAAAGGGCGATAAAAAAGGCAAGCGTTCTCAAAAGAAGAAACAACAACCCAACGGCGCTCAGCAACCGCCGCCGCCGCAAACTCCCGAGAATCCGCCGCCGCAGACTCCCGAGCCTCCGCCGCCGACCCCGACGCCGCCAAAGGCCAAAGACACGAAAATTAAGCGAGGCATCGCGGCCGCCGTCGAACTGCCGAGTGTTATCGTGCCGTTCATAGCCTGGCTCCTCGTGTATTTGGTTTCCCATTTCGTTACGAAATACGATGCCAGCCTCTTCGACGGCCTTCAACTCGATGGGGTCTTCATGCTCATCGCAGGCGGCGCAACGATATTGTTTTTCATCGTCGTGCCCGTCTATCGGAACCGAAGCCAGCTAACCAAACCCTTCGCTAAAGCCATCGTCTTCGGCGGAGCCGCCGTCTCGTTGCTCATTTGCGGCGCGGCTGTTCATTTTGCCGCCGATTGGGGAAAGCCTGTCGCCGAAGGCACGATCAAAGCCACAGCGGGGACCGGCACGATCAATTTGCCCGGTACGCGGTACACACTTTACTTGAAAGGGCACTTCGCCGAAATGGACCGCGAGCAGCAGAAGCTCGCCGACGAGGAAGAAAAAGTCGCGGAAGCGAAAAAGGCCGGAAAAGAAGCCAAGAAAGTCCAACGCGCCGGCACCTACAAACTCAGCGGCACGTACGAAATGCGCCTGCTGACCCCGGAAACACTTGACGTAATCGACAACTTCCCGGGCAAATTCGAACAAGAGCGCCAGCGGCGGCGCGTGAGTAAGCGCGGCCGCGGTTACCTTGATGTGATCCACACGACCAAGCTTTTCTCGCTGCGGGTCGACAGCCCCGGCGAATACAAAATGCAGTTGGCGCGAATCGGCGGTGATTTGACGGAGAATATCGAATACGCGGTGTACCACGATCGCCAATTCCCCCTGATCATCAGCTTGCTCGGCGCGATATTCATCTTCATTTTCGGTTTCATTGACTACTTGATCCGACCGTTGCGAGCCGATTCCTACTTCGCGCCGGCGATTGGCATCGCCTTCGGCTTCACGGCGTATTTCGCCTCAACCTCCGTGCCCGGCATTACCTTCAGCGCCATGGGCGTCAGCTTAATCGTCGGCTCTATCATGGGCGGCGGCTCAGGTTACGTGCTGTACTTGCTTTCGACCAAGCCGTACGTCGCTATCGCCAAGAAATATATGTGGACCCTTAATTGATCTGGAGAGAGCCATGGAAACCCTGTTTAAACACGTCGACGAAAACCTCGAGACCTATCTAGTAGAACTCCAGGAACTCTTGCGATTCGAAAGCATCAGCTCCGACGCCGACAAGGAAGACGCCTGCCGGCAAACCGCCCAGTGGCTGGCCGACCACCTCAAAAGCATCGGCCTGAATAACGTGCAGGTATTGCCCACGACCGGCAAGCCGCTCGTGTACGCACACCACGAAGGACCCGCCGGCGCCCCGACTGTACTCATCTACGGGCATTACGACGTGCAGCCGGTCGACCCTCTCGAACTCTGGGACAGCCCGCCGTTCGAACCGGTCATCAAAGACGGTATCATCTGGGCGCGCGGCACAACCGACGACAAGGGCCAGCTATTCACCCACGTCAAAGCACTCGAAACTCTACTCAAACTACGCGGCGAATTGCCCGTCAATATCAAAATACTCTTCGAAGGCGAGGAAGAAGTCGGCAGCCCTGCGCTCACCGAGTGGTTGCCTGATAACAAAGACCTGCTTGATTGCGATGTCATCCTCGTTTCCGATTCGAGCATGATTGCCAAGGGCCAGCCGTCCATCAGTTACGGGCTGCGCGGACTCGCCTATTTCCAGTTGGAAATGGAAGCCGCCGACGGCGATCTGCACTCCGGCAGCTACGGCGGCGCGGTGGCCAATCCCCTCAACGAATTGGCCAAGCTGCTCACGTCGATGAAAGACGATGATCATCACATCACAATCGAGGGCTTCTACGACGATGTCATCGACGTGACCGAAGAAGAACAAGCGAACTACGCCAAACTGCCAAACGGTGACGAACGGGTACTCGAAGAAACGTCCGCACCGGCGTTAGTCGGCGAAGCAGGCTTCACGACCGCGGAACGCCTCGGCGCACGCCCGACCTTGGACGCCAACGGCATCTGGGGTGGCTTCCAAGGAGAAGGCGCCAAGACGGTCCTGCCCGCCAAAGCCGGCCTCAAGGTCAGTATGCGCCTGGTACCGAATCAGGATCCGCATAAGATCGGCGAACTGTTCCGCCGCCACGTCGAGAAACACACGCCGCCATCGGTGAAAGTAAAGATCATCGAAATGCACGGCGGCTTCCCATTCCTGTGCCCGCTTACTGAACCGGCCCTGCGGAAGGCCGCCGAGGCAATGGAAGAAGTGTACGGAGCCGAGTGCGTCTTCACCCGCGAAGGCGGTTCGATCCCGATCATCGCCGACATGGCGCGTATGATGACCAAGCCGGTGGTGCTGATGGGCTTCGGGCTCAACTCGGAACAGGCCCACGCGCCCAACGAGCATTTCGATCTCGATAATTTCGTGAAGGGAATCAAGACGAGCTTGGTGTATCTGAACAAGCTCGTAGGTTAGCCCCTACCCCAGTCCCGACAGCAACAATTCCAGACCGTTGGCCGTCGCCGCGACGCCTTGGTGGACGCCCAGGCGCGGCAAGGCGAACAAATCCGCTGGCGGGTCGGCGAAACCGGCTTCGGTCGTCACCGCGCACGCGTAACCGGCCCGCTGCACGGCCCGCTTCGTGTGCTCATCGTAATTGCCGTTTGGGTAGCAAAAGTTGGTCGGCGATTCGCCGATTTCGCGCTCGATCACGCGCTTGCTTCCGTCCAATTCGTGTTTCACTTCCGCCGCGCTCAGTTGCGTGAGGATGTGGTGCCCGACCGTGTGGCTGCCGATTTCCCAGCCCTCCGCATGCATTTGCCGCAGTTGCTCCCAACTCGCCAACTCCGGAGGCAATTCGATCTTCTTTTCCGTAACGGCCTCGATGAAGGTGATCACCTCGGTACGTTGCGCGTCCGACAGTTCCTTCAACTCACCCAAGATGGCCTGGAAGTACTCCGTGCGCGGTGGATTGCTCACCAGGAGGTCTACAAGAAAGGCGGCCGTCGCCGGCACATTCTCCTCTGGAAACGCGGCCGCTAAGCTATCGCGCATTTCCCAGAGGTTCTTCGTCGCCGCCGCCGCGTGCGAAAACCAAAACCGGTGCCCGTCGTCCACCAACGCCGTGGGCACAAACACGGTAGCAGGCAAGCCCGCCGCTCGCAGCAAGGGGTGGGCCACTTCGTAGGTGTCCAGCCACGCGTCGTCAAACGTAACAGCCACGGTACCCGACTCGACCGGCTCGCCGGTCAAATGCTTCCGCACCAAATCCGACAACGACACCACGCGAAAGCGCTGCTGCAATAACTCGACGTGCGCCGCGAAGGTCTCGCGCGTCACGAACATTCCCGGCTCGACGGCCTCCACATCGTGCCGCTCCGGATCCAACACCCGATGATAAGCCAAAATGGCCGCGTGACAGTCCAGCCAGCCCGCGATCCTGCGGCCCATTCCCAGGCCGCCGACCACGCCTGCCGCTATGCGGCGCAACTGTCCTTTCACGCCCATCGTTCGCCTACTTTCTTGCCCATTACGTCGGTGACGGCGTGCGACAACGCTTTTAGGTCTTCCTTCGTCAACGACTCCACCAGTGGCAGAACAATCACGCTTCGGGCAAACCGCTTCGCGCCGGGAAAAGGCGCGCCGCGCAAATCCAGATCGGGTTCCAGTTCCTTGATGGCCGCCACAGGGTCCGGATACATTGCCGTTGCGCCAATGCCGGCTTGTATCAGCGCCGCGAGCAGCGCGTCACGCTTGCCGATCTCTTGGGTTAGAATCGGCCGCCGCAACCACGCCGGCGCCGCGCCGGTACGCGGCATCGGCAGAATGACGCCTTTCTTGCTTCGTAAGATTTGGTCGATCCACCGCACCAGATTCGCTCGCTGTTTATTCAGTTCCGGCAGCCGCTCGAGCACCGCCGCGCCCAAAGCCGCCCGCGCGGCCCCGAGCGCCGGCGTCGCGAATTCCGGGTCAAATACTGTGCGCCCGACTTCCACGCCCGGCAATTGCTCGGCCAGCGCAAACAGATTGGGAGATAGCGCCACGCTCATGGCGCCGCCCTTCGCGACCACTTCCCAGGCGCTCGGCGCCGGGCCGTCACGGAATGCGTCGGCACTTTCGGCCAGCGCGGCACGTAACTGCTCGTCACGCACGAGCGCCGCGCCGCCACCCAAGGCCGTGATGTTCTTGCCCCGCCCGAAGCTGACGATCCCCGCCGCGCCGAACGATCCCACCGGGCGGCCCCCGACCGACGCGCCCAGTGACTGCGCCGCGTCGTCAATTAACGTCGCGCCATGGGCTTGGCACAATGCGGCCAGTCGATCCAGATCACCGGGCAGCCCGAACAGGTTCGGCGATACGACCGCCGTTACGCCGCGCCAATCCAATTGCCCTAAGCGCTCGAAGTCGTAGTCGATCTCACCCGGTTTGATGTCGACCGGCAGCACGCGCATTCCCGCCCGCACGATCGCCGCGGGCACCGACCAACAGGTATACGCGGGCACGATGACGCGGTCACCTTCGCGAATGGAACGCAGCGCCGAAAGAATCGCCGCCAACGCCGCGCGGCCGCTTCCGAAAAAGAAAACTTCCTCGCACGGAATCCGCTCCCGCAGCGCTTCGGCGAAGATCGCCTCGGCGTCCGGCGTTTCACGCAACGCCGCCCACAGTTCCTGCCAATGCAAACGCGTTCCAACCGGCGGCAACTTACGCATATTCACTCACGGCAACAGCCGCGCCAGCGGCGGCCCGATAAGGGTTGTCAGCCACACCGGCAGTTTCTTCCAAGCACGAATCGCCAACTCGAATTTCGGGTTGCTCGTATTCAGGCCCGGCATCTGCTCGGTGTGAATCAGTTGGTACTGCCAATAAAGCTGCTGGGTTTCGACGCCCCAGTGTTTCTTGAATTTTTCACTCGACGTGCCCTGTGTCGAACGACCGAAATCGACCGTCTGCAAGCCGATATCGACGGCGTCTTGAATCGCCCGCCAGTTCATCGCCGGCACGGGGGCCATTCGGTTCGCCTCGCGCCGGCTGGCCGACCAAATGAAATACCGCGTCGAGCCGAAATCGATCGTCAGCTTGCCGCCGATCGCCTCTGCCCCGTGGTACGCGGCGTACACATGGGCCGCGTCGCCGAACTGCTCGACAATCTTCGCGAAAAACCGGCGCGGCAAGACCGGCGTGCCGTGATTTCGTTGCCCGACCGCAAACACGCGGTAGAACGCATCCAGATGTTCGACGCCCCGCCGTACTACCACATCGTTCTTCGCGGCTTTGCGCACCTTGTTCCGCACGTTTTGGTGCAGCGCTTCTTTCCACACGCGCTCAACACCGCCGCTCAGGTCGAGAATGCTGGTCACCTTGAACGTATTGGTCGGCAAATCTTCGGTGCCGGGCGGAAGATGCCGGTGGCGGTATTCCACGTAGTTGCAGCCGTAGCGCTCAGCCACTTCACGCGCCCGCCGCATCAGCGCCTCCGCCGCTTCTTCCTGCGCCGCGACAACACCGCCGTAGTTCAGGAAAGGCATACTCACGGCCATGTTGCCGAACAAGCGCGTCCGCAAAATAAACAGCGGCAAGACGCCCTGTATCTCCTCCCCCGCCTGCGCCACGAGGTACACCGGCTGATGCCGCAAGGTCTCGGCGATGATGTCCCGCCACGCCGTACAGTGAAACACCGTGCTCGTGGGTTGCCCCCCCAGCCAGGCGTCCCAGCGGTGGCGGTTGGCATCGGTTAGTTCATACAATCTCATCGATTTCCTCGATCTCGTCCACGAACTCCGGAATCAGCGGCGGCGTCTCGACCGCGATGCGCTTGAGCGTCGTGGCCAGCATGGTCAACAGGAACAAATGCGGATAATAGGCCACGGATAGAAACATACTCGACACGAGCCAACCGCAAATGCTGATCAACACCGCGGCGCGGGCCGCGTGAAACCACTCGTCTTCGCCTCGATCAGCCAGTCGCGTAAAACGCAGCCCGTACACCAAGAAGAAAATGGCGCCGACCAACGCATACAGGATAATAATCCCCGAAATTCCCAACTCGCCCAGCACCTGGAAAAACACACTGTGCGCCTCTCGCCAGTTGCTCGCCACGGCGTCCGGGGGGAAATATTTCGTTCCGTACGCTGTGGCAAACGCGCCGGCCCCGACGCCGAAAAGCGGATGATCCACGAACATACGAACGCTGGCGCCCCACGCATCGAGCCGGCCCAACGCGCTTTCGTCCTCCTCGTAATCCTGAATGCCCGACACGCGATCCTTGAGATCGTCGGGGGCAAAGGCGATAAAGGCGACAACCGTCAACGTGACGGCGATCAAGCCCAGCATCATGCCACGGGCGTAGGCGCGGTTGCGGATCACCCAAAGCAGGTAATAGAAAATGAACACCGAGATCAGGCCCAAGAAACCGCCGCGGGAATAGGTCACGATCACCGCGAGCGCCCCGATGACGATGCAATACATAAAAAACAACTTGCCGATCTTGCTGCGCGTCGTGCCGACCAGCGCGATAGCCCACGGCAGGATCACGTTTTGCGCCAAAGCGAAATCGTTCCCGTCGCCCAGGAATCCGCCGGCAATCCCGCCGCTACCGCCCTTGCCTTCGATGTGGGTGTCCGGAAACAGCACGAAGCGCAAGAAAATTGTCGTCGACAACCCCGCCATAACCAGCACCATGGTCGTCATAAACCGCCGTGCCTGCGACACTGTCTGTACTAGGTGAACGATCAGATAGGTCATGTAGACAATGCGCGCGACTTCCATCACTTTGCTAAGTGTCACGCTGCGATAGAAACTGCCCGGCAGCGAGCAGAGCATCACCAAGAAAAACAGACCCATGAAAACCAACGGCTTGCTCATGATCGGCTTGACCCGTCGATACACCAGCACCTGCAACACGAACGCCCCGGTCAGCAGCAACACGCCCAACAAAGTCAGGCGAAGCGGCGTCAGGGCGTGGAACATATCGCCCGGTCGCACATACAGCAAAATGAGGTAGAGCAGCACGCCGTAGTAAGGCTCGGCGACCACGGCCAACGCCACGAGGATCACGACGAAGCCCGCGATCACGAAATACCAAGGCACCTTGAGCAATACGATGCCCAGCAGCGCGCAAAACAGAATCAGCAGCAGAACGGGCGCGAATGAGCCCATGCGCTTTTGCAGGCGGCGGAGGGGGTCTTGTTGTATCACCTCGGTTTGCGCCTCACGAGTCGGCGGATGATTTCCAGTTCCTGGTCGCGCAGGGCGCCCAGCGCCCAAATGCCTCCCAGGTATAACACCGCGCCGACGATGATGACCAGCGCCAGATGAAACGATCGCAGCGCCGCGGTCGCCGCCACCAACACCGCTGCCGCCGGTAACGCCCGCCACGGGAAAATCCCTCGCGGCAGCCCGCCTTCCTCCCGGCGCAGCACGATGAGGAAGTACGTCAGCAACACAGCTTCACTGATGATCGTCGCCACGGCCGCGCCGAAGAAATCAAACCGTGGGATCAACAAAAAATTGGCCGCGATATTCACGAGCATCGCCAACACGTTGCCGCGCAGCACCAGGCCCAAACGATCCGCCGCCGAAAGCGCCCAGCCCACGGTCATCGTACCGAACCACAAGAAAATGTAACTGCCCAGCAACGGCACGACGTATCCGCCCGCCGCATATTTGGCGCCGTACAACAACGGCACGAAGCGCGCGCCCACGAAAAAACTGCCGATTGCTATGGGCAGTGCCAGTATCCAATAGATCCGCAACGCGGCGCCCATCAACTCGCGCCACCGCTCCGGCGAAGTCGCACGAGCCTCGGTGAGGGCCGGAAAAAGCGCGCGCGTCGAAAGAATCGGCACGACCAGCAACAGTTCGAAAAACACGTAACCACTGCTGTATAAGCCGACGCTTTGCTCGTTCTTCAACGCCTCGAGCATGATCGTGTCGATGCGGAAAAGCAGCATCCATACGACGCCGATCAGCAAAAACGGCAGCGCTTGACGCATCTGCCGCCACGCCCCAACCAGCCGCGGGCGAATAGAAACGCCGCGCAGTCGTCCCGCCACCAGCAAATTGCCGAACCCCGCGCTGAACACCGCCGCGAACAAATAAGCGCCCACCACGCCGTACAATGCCCCGTGTCGGCCTAACGCCACGGCTACCGCCAACAACACCAAGGTCGAGCGCACCACGCCGATTGCCGAGGACCATCCCATGCTCTGATAGCCGTCCAGCAGCGAGATCGCGCTGGCTTCCAACGCGCTGAACCACACGATGCCCGCCGCCACGATCACCGCGATCAGCGTCGCGCCGTCGTAGCCGCTGACCACGGCAAAGCCGATCATCCCCGCAGCCGCCAACAGCCCGAGAATCATCTTGATGCCCTGCACCAAGCCGAAGGTCTCGCCGCCCTTTTCCGGCGTGCCGGCCACTTCGCGGGTCAACAGGGGACCGAGGCCGAAGTTGGCGAGCACTTCGAAAATCGCCACGAGCGCCATCGCCAGGCGCAGCCGCCCGAAATCGTCGACCGCCAGGGCGCGGGCAATGAGTATGCTCGTCACCACGCCGAGGATCTTCTTGACGACTTCGGCGGCGATCAGCACGACGCTGTTTTTGGCCACGCGTTCGCCGCTCAATGGAACCTCTCGTAAATTGCCTCGTACTCGCCCATCATGTGACCGACGCTGTACCGCGCCGCCCAAACCGATCGACCCGCCTCGCCGAACGCCGCCCGCTGATTCGCATCGGTAAGCAGGCCCGCCAGTGCTTCGGCCAATTCATCGGGATTCTGCGGGGGGATCAAGAAACCGTTCTCGCCGTTGACGACGGCCTTGGGCACGTCGCCCACGCCCGGCGAAACCACCGGCAAACCGGCGCTCATCGCCTCGAGAATGCTCATCGGCAGCCCTTCCCAATCCGACGACAGCGCCATGACCGACGCGATGCCGTACAAGGAAAGGCTGTCCAGTCGCCACCCGGCCAGCGTCACGCGGTCGGCCAGATCGTATTCGGCGATCAGTTTCTCCAGCTTCGGCCGCTCCGAACCTTCGCCCGCCACAATGAAACGCCCCGCGACGCCGCGATCTCGCACGCGTCGGGCCGCCTCAACGAGCACGGCGAGATTCTTTTGCGGTTCCAGGCGGGCGACGGTCAACACAACGGGCTCGTCTTCGCGCAAACCAAATTCCTCGCGCAATTCGGCCCGCTTTGCCGCGGTCACTTCCGGCACGGGCGCCACACCGTTGGCGATGACCGTGATCTTGCGCGCCGGCCACAACATTTTCTCAATCAAATCCCGCTTATTGTCATCACTGACACTCACGATCGCATTCACGAGGCGTGACAGCACGTACTCGGTGATCACCACCGAGCGTCGCTCCGGGAATTTGCGGCTGTGGTCGGTCACCACGATCCCCTTTACGCCCGCGAGCTTCCCGGCGCATGTTCCGGTGAACATCGGCCCGCTGTTGTGCACGTGCACAATGCCCACATGTCGATCGGCGAAGACTCTCGCCAAGCGCCGCGGCAGAGTCAGGTCGCGCCCCGGCTGCTTGTCCAGCGCGACGACCTCGATGCCCGCTTCCTCCAGCATCGGCGCGAAATCCCCCTTGACCGTCAGGCAAACCACGATCGGTCGATAGGCCGCCGACATGTTCATCGCCAAGTGGGAAGCCACGCGTTCCATGCCGCCCACTTCCAAGCTGTGCACAACCTGGGCCACAACGACCTGTTCCACGTTTCCTCCGGTGGGGTTGTTCGCTCACGTTATCGGACGGCGGCAACCCGCGCAAGATAACGACCCGGCAGGTGACCAATCGAAAATCCCAGTCGACGTAACCAAAACAGCACGGGCGCCGCGATCAGAGTTCGCCAGTCGCGTTGCCGCCAAAGCAGTTTCAGGGCGAGACGTTGTTCCGCCGCTCCGAAGCTGACGACCGCCAAAATCGCCGCGACAACCCACCACAGCCAAGGCATTAGGCAGGCCGCGGCCGGGGTTCCCAACAGCACCGCCGCACGCAGACCATGCAGCGCGCGTTTGGCCCCGCCACTGGGCCGGCGACCCGCGGTATTGCGGCAGGCGTCAACGAACCAAGACCTCCACCGATCGGGATTCCGATGCGTCATTGTCGACCAACCCGCCACGCCGGTTCGATAGCCCAGGCTCGCCACGCGCCCGGCGAGTTCCACATCTTCCCCATGCCGCAGCGACTCGTCGAATCCGCCCAGCGCGGTGAAGACCTCGCGCCGATAACACCACGCGCCCGTCCCGCGCCGCCCCGCCATGACCAGCGAGTGCATCGCCGCCCACAGCGCGTCGCCCAACCGCCTCACGACACTGTCGCGCTCGCTCCAGGCGCGCACACCCAAGGCGATCGCCGCGCCCACTTCCGGGTCACCCAGCGCGCGCAAGCAGGTCATGAGATGATCCGGTGCGTAACGGCCGTCGGCCTCGGTAAAAAAGAGGATATCCCCGGTTACCGCCCGCGCTCCGTCATTTCGCGCCGCTGCCGGGCCGCCATTGCGATCCCGCCGCACGACTCGCGCCCCGGCTGCCTCCGCCAACGCCGCGGTTTGGTCGGTGGAGGCGTCGTCCACCACGACAAGATCCACCTCGACGCCCTGCTGTGCCAGGAGACTTGCCGCGCAAGCGCCGATGGTATCCGCCGCGTTGTAGGCCGGAATCACGACGCCGATGGGACCTCGCACCGGCAAGGCTTTCGTCGTCGGATCGACACGTTTCGGGAACACCAGTTCAGGCACGAATTTTCCTTTTTGTGGTTACCCGGCAACTTATCTCATTTCGTCTTTTCAATCACCTTGTCCCTCGGCGGGAAAACGCGTTAACATCCAATGTCTGTTGGAGGAGGATTTATCATGTCTCGTTTGTCGTTCCTGTCGATCATCTTGGTTCTGTTTCTCGTTCCCTTTGCCGTCGCGGAAACCGGCCCAACCTACGCACCGCGCGCCGTGGACCATGCCGAAGTCATTGACGCCGCCGTCGCACCCACGATGGGCGGACGACCCGCGCCGTCCGTCGCGTATCAGTATCCGGCGAGCGTGGAGGATTTCGGGCCGTATTTTATGCAGTACGTTGACGAATTCATGTGGTCCGTCGATCCCACTGTCGGCGATCTCACCGCACCGTCCCTGCGGGAGTTGAGCGCAGGCATGAAAGCGGCCGTGGACGCGGCGCCGGATTGGATGCAGCTTCGGTTGGCGCATCGCTTTTTCGAATTGCCTGCCGACGCCGCCGAAGATCTGGCCGACTTGATTGTCACGCCGCCTGACGCCCTCTACCGCGACGAAATCGCGTTCTTGGTCGCCTTCTCCAGCCGCAGCGATCTGCTCGCCATGGAAGACTCCCGCGCGCTGCTGGTGGAAAACGTGCAGTCGATCTACGAATTGGACGCGATTCTCGATTACGTGGAAATCGTGGAAATCGGCGAGTCCGGCAAGGGCGAATACGGCACGACGCTGCGCTACAACATCATCGTTGACGAGACGCCCACCGAATACGAACTGCCGATGGACGTGTACTACTGGAATATCGTCCACCCGAAACTCGATGTCGAAGGTCCGGATTTCATCGACCCGCTCGACGGCCGCAGCGCACTGCCCGCTGAAGGCGGTCACTATTTCCGCAACTACCTCATGTTCGACGTGGAGGGCGAAGGCAGCTATCAAACGCCGATGTACATGCAAGGCGTCGACACCGACGATTTGCAGGACCTCGGGCCCAGCGCCCGCGGTTACCTGACCGACATGAGCATCCACAACCTGGAAATCGCTTATCAGGGCGGCACGAACAACGTCGTTTTCGCGGAATTCGCTTTCGGGACGGGGCAAATATTCGCTACGACGATGCGCGTGGCCGAGGCCTATTCCGCCAACGACAGCCCGCTGCTCGAAAACCTGATGAACCAGGGCTGCGGGGATATGCTCCTGCCCGAAGACACGCCGATCGCGCTGGTCGGTGACGTACTGGTGCCCGAGTTCCAGACTGCGTTGGAGGCGCTGGGGCGCTGGGACGACGTGACGCAGTTTTCCGCGGCCGACCTCCTGGCTCTGGACGAGGACGGCTGGGCAACCTTCAAATCGACCTACGGCAAAACGGTCATCATGCCTTACCAAACGAGAGTGTTCTGGTCCATGTGCATCACGACCGAGGACATTCGCACGCCACTCGAAGGCTACGTGAGCGAAGCGCACGGGTATAAGGTGCTGCAGATGTTTTTGGCCAACGATGACCTCGACGACCCCGCCGGCCAAACCTTCCCGGGCGGCTTCACGACCACGGCGCAGGCCACGAACGAAACCAACGATATCGACGTGTACGGCAGGCCGCTGTTGGCCGATATGCTGGCCGGGATCGACGTGTTGTGGGACGGCGTGCAGGTCGGCCTCTCGGGCGACCGACCGCTGTGGGACAACGCGAACGCGGTGGAAGCCATCGGCAATTGGGTAGGCAAAAACATGCTCGACAACATCGAGGAACGCGGCGAATCGGGCGCCGGATACGAACGGGCGCTCCAACCGGTGCGCATCGCGTACAATCACTACGGCAATTGCGGGGAGTTGCAGGATCTGGGCTCGGCGGCCATGCGCGCCGCGCTGATCCCCGGCGGCTTGATCTCCACGATGAACGAAGACCACGTGTGGAGCGAGTTCTATTTCAACGGCGAGTGGCGCCCCTTCCAGGTCGATTGGACCAACTCCACCAACAACATCGGCAATCCGGGCATCTGCTACGACAATCCCGATCCTGAAATCAGCAAGAACATCAGCTTCGTCGTCTTCTGGTACGGCGACGGCCGCATCGCGCAGGTGCCCGAACGCTACACCGACTACGTCACGCTTAACTTCGCGATCACCGACGTCAACGGCGACCCGGTTCCCGACGCCGTCATCGATATCTACACCGAGGGGTCGATGACCTCCTCGAAACGGCAAGGCGCTTGGCTGATCACCGATCAGGACGGCCAAGCCACGGTCAATCTTGGCGATTGGCGTAACTACTTCGTGCACGTCACGTCCGGCGCGGGCGAGTACCCACCGGAAGAAAAAGGCGGCGAGAAAATCCGTATGGCCCTTGTCGTGCGGGCCGATGACGCCGAGCCCGGCTCCGTTTTCGATATCGAACAACAACTCGAGGGCACGGCGGTTCACTACACGCCGCAAGATATCGAACAGAAAAACGAGAGCTTCGCGCTGCACGTCACGCTGGAAGCCACCGACCGTTTGTCCTCGCCCGGCAGCGCCTTCAGTTCCGCGCGGCCCTACTACGAAATGGAGCCGCCGCTACTGGACGTGTTCCTCGTCGACGAAGACAACCAGGAAAAGGCGCGACGCAACCAGCCCTTCGAAGCCGCCTATGCCAAGCTGGGTATCGCCGACCTCGACGAGCGGGTGTTTCCGCCCGATGAAGGCAACTGGACGCTCATGGTTACGCACCACAGCTCGCCGATTTCCGACCATCTGCTGGATATCGAAATCACGACCGAGGGCGACCCGTACGTGCCCGAGGAAGAACCGACCGACGACGACACCACCGGCGACGATGACGATACATCGCCGCCCCCCGGTAGTAGCGGCGACGACGACGACGATGACAGCGGCGGCGGTTGTGGCTGCTAAAAAAGGCGTTTACGTCTTATAGGTGCCCTTCAAGCAGGAACACCGTGCCGGCGCCGTCGTCGCTTGGGTTGAGGCATTGCGTTCCCGCGACCACGTCGGCCACGCCATTTCCCGTGACGTCCGCGACGCTGCGCAATGTCATGACCTTCGCGTCGCCGGTGTCGTAGCGCCACAATTCCGTGCCGTCCTTGCCGTCCAACGCGATGATCAGCGATTCGAAGTTGCCGATTACCACGTCATCCAAATCGTCACCGTTCAGGTCGTCGATGCGGTCAAGCGCCCACGTCAGATCGCTCGTCAGGCCTGTCGCGCACCACACCGTCGTCCCGTCCGCGCCGCTGGTCACGCACGGCGTCGCGAGCGAAGTCATGGCCACCCACACCAGATCCGGCACGCCGTCGCTGTCCAGATCCTCAATGGGGACGACCCGCATCGCATCTCCGGACGCCACGCTGGTCCATAGCTCCGCGCCGGTTTCCCCGTTGAGCGCCACGACGGCGTTGGTGTTCCAGGAACCGGCCAGCACATCTTGGATGTCGTCGCCGTTGAGATCGTCGATGACGGCCATGGTGAAGTTGTTGCCGACGCTCGTTTCCCAGAGAACCGTCGCCACGCCGGTACTCGCCCCGTCCGCGCAGTAGACCTTGGGGTCGTTATCGCCGGCCGCGAAAATGGCGTCCGGTATCTTGTCGCCGTTGACATCCTCGATCGCGGCAACGCCGTAGATGACGTCAGTGCTCGCCGTCAACCGGAAGACGACATCGCCGGTCGCGCCGTCCATCAGCCAGCCCATGTTGTTGTCGCTGCCGACGCCCAACAGCACTTCGGGAACGTCGTCGGAAGTAACGTCCGGAAAAGGCGCCACGCTGTGAATCCAGCCGCTGTCCGGCGACAGGGGGTCGGTGTAGGTGTTGAACTGCCACAACACGTCGCCGTTCGCGCCGTCCATCGCATACGCCGTTCGGTTGCCCCAGGCCGTACCGACCAGCAGGTCAGGCAGATCGTCGCCGTTTAAGTCACCAACGGCGTGAAGCACTTTGTCGCCGTCGCCGCCCGCCGAAGAGTTGTTCGGCGGCCCGCTGTTGGGCGCCTCTCCCCACACGATCGTTGCCGCGCGAGTCGGCGATGCGCCGCTGAGCACCCAGGTCGTGTCCGCGCCCGTTGGCGTGTAAATGCTATCGTACCCATGGGCAATGATGTCCGCGGTTCCGTCGCCATCCACGTCGCCGATTCCGCCGACGCATTCAATGTGGTAGGGCCCCTCCGGCGCAACAAACGTCCAGATCAACCGTTCCACGGTGGGCGTATCGTCATCATCGTTGTCGTCGTCGTTATCGTCGTCGTCGCCGCCCGTGTCGTCGTCGCCGCCCGTGTCGTCGTCGCCGCCTGTGTCGTCATCGTCGTCGTCATCATCGTCATCGGTCGCATCGTCGTCCGTCGCGTCGTCGTCTGTCGCGTCGTCGTCGGCATCACCGGGACCGGTATCGTCGTCGTCATCATCGTCATCGTCGTCATCATCGCAGGCCGGGATCGCAACGATTGCCAACATCACCAACAAAAAAAGGACAAAACCTACCCGAGAAAAAACGCGCATTACGCACCTCCACATATTTGCGAAAAGGAACACCTCAACGATTTATTGATTTTGAGTATGTGTCAAGCGTAAGGCACCGAGCCGGTTTCGGCTCGGGCCGGAGAATGATCCGCCAGTGGTTTGCGTCGCGCTGTTAGTCTTCGTGCTGGCGGCGAAATTCAAGCGACTTGGCCAACTTGAAAAAATCGCCGTCGATCGGCACGTAGCGCACTTTCGTCCGAAACGTCTTCGCATCGATCAAATCGCTGAAGGGCACGGCTTTGATTTCCAGATTATCCCCGACGCTAACCATGTTTCCGCCGCGCCGTTGGCTGATGAAGCGGAAAGCGCCCGCGCCAAGCTGGCTGCCAAGCAAAATGTCGAAAGCCGAAGGCTCGGCGCAACGGGTGGTGTATCCGATCGTCTCGGACTTCACTCGTAGCTTGCGACCGGTCGTCTCGAAATACATTTCGCTTACCATTTTAGCAATGCGGTATCCCAATAACGCGTCGGCAAATCTGATGTTGCCGTGTTCGTCAACTTCTTGCGGAATTTGGTCTTTGGGTAAATGGTCGACCAATCCCTCGGAAATCAGCACCACGCCGTAACGTTTGCCGTATTTCTCCCGCTCGATCACGAGGTTCAGGATCTCGGTCGCCAGACGATTCAAGTCGACCGAGTCGCCCATTTCCTCCGGGCCGATCATCCGCACCGCTTCGCCGGATATCCCGGCGCCCAGCGTATACCAGCCGGCTTTACGACCCATCAGTTCCAATACCCACCAAGCGTCGGTCGTTTGCGCCTCGACATTGAAAACCTTGATCGCCTGCCGCGCATGTTCGATGGCCGTAAAGTAGCCGAAGGTCCACGGAATACCGAAGTAGTCGTTATCGATCGTCTTGGGTACGTGAACCACGGGAAGACCCAGCAGGTTCAGGTAGAACGCTGTCTTAAGGGTGTCGTCGCCGCCGATGGAAATCAACGCTTGGATGCCCATGAATTCCAGCGCGTCCAACACGTTGTATATTTTTTTGGACATCGTCGGGTCGATCAAATCCTGCACGCTCTGGATTTCGCGGCCGCCCACACTGCTCGGGTTGGCCCGCGCCGTCTTGATCACAATGCCGCCCAATTGCCGAATCTTGGTCACATCTTCATAGCCCAGACGCTTGAAATGAAAGCCTTCCCGAAATTGGCGCGGCTTTTCACGGTCGAACTGTTGCAGGTATTCGTAGCCCTTATAAAAACCGATAACCTCCCAGCCATCGTTCAAAAACGCCAGCGCCGCCGCCGAAATTACGGCGTTACCGCCCGGCGCCGGACCACCGGAGAAAAGCATCCCCACGCGCTTTTGTTTCGTGCCGTGGTATTTGCGAGCATTCTTGAGGACCTTCTGCAAATCGGCCGAGTCGGTCTTGCTGGTCTGCGCCTTCTTCGCGGTTGTCGCCTTCTTCTTGATCGTTTTCGCCTTGGTCGCCGGAGTTTTCTTGGCCATGTTCGCTCTCCTTATTGTCCCGTCGAAGAACCATGATGCAAAATCACAAGGCTTGTCATGCATTCGGGCAGAAAATAGGGCGCAAATCACCGGGCGTCAAGCACGACGCCGGATAAGAAAACGGCAGGGCCGCGCATGCGCAACCCTGCCGGTGTGCTGATCACTGTTGGGAAACTAACCCCTTATCGGAAATCGTAACAGCCGCAGCCGCCCGCGTCCGTGCTGTCCTCGTACGAACGCTTCAACTTGTCGCCGGAACCGTCTTCGCCTGGGACCTCGTCGTTACCTTCTTCGTCGGTATCGTCATCCACGGCGTCAGTGTCGTCGTCTTGCGGAAGTACCTGGCCGTCGGTGTCATCATCCGTCGCGGCGTTGTCATCCCCCTGTTGCGCGGCACCTAACGCCGGCAACATAAGCATCGCGGCCAATACGGCCAAAACCATCAACAGGTAAGTCACGCGCATTGAAAATCTCCTCATCGCGTAAGGCAAATCACCCAGACTCAAGTGGGCAAGTCGCATCATTATACGCATTGCGCCCGCGCCGTCAAACGCCGCGTGGCTAACGAATTACCGCTTATTTTTCCGGCCTTTACGCTCGACCTCAGTCCAGCAGGCAATAGTTCCCGCTGTCGAAGACGATTTTCCCGAAACCCTCTGCTTTAATTGTCGGGGGTCGTGGCGTGCTATCTTGCCGAAACGCTTTTTCGGCCCGCAAGGCTTCCAGCACCGCCGCGCGCTGCCGCAGGGTCCTTTGCACACCACGCGCGACGCCACTCAAGTCCGGCATCGCCATTACGCTAAGCGGTGAGTATTTCAGTTCCTCTCGGCTAAACGCCTCCGGTAACGCAGTGGTTGCGCCTGCCGCCGCCCACTGTTCGATGGTCCGAATTTGCCTGTCGAGGAAGCTTACCAGCATCCATTTTTCACGTTCGGCGTACCCCAAACGCAACGCCGCGCGTAACAGCCACATACGAAATGAACCCGTCATCTCCAAGCGGTTTGTTTCAAAAAGCTCCTCGATTGCCACGGCCTCCAATCGGATGGCGTCCGCTAACAACATGGCCGGATTGGGGAACTCCGAATAGTGCTTTTCGACGTCTGCGAGTTGCCGGTCGGATAACTGCGGCAGCAAAGCCAACGTGGCTTTTTGGTAGATGGCCTCCAAGTGCGAGGCGAGCATCACGAAATATATGATCCGGGAATCGTAGAAGCCCTGATCGATCGCCGCCAAGTACTCCAGACGTTTTGTCGCCGCGGCATTGTCTCCCTCTGCGGCGTGGCGTACCGCGGTCAACGCCTCGAGGCCGAACCACCGGATCGTCGCCTTCATCTTCGGAAACTTGGTGTCCACGGCAATCGGTTGCTGGAGAACGAAACCGTCTTTCACGATGGTTTGTATTTTTCGATCGAAGCCCGGTACCGCCGGATATTTCGCCTCGTGCTTCTTCCACTGCCGCACGGCTTTGGGCGGGCACTCGCTCTCGGTCCACTCGAATTCCATGCGCAGCATCGGCGCGGCGTCTTCTATCATCTCGTAAAAGAGACGCCGATCCCGATCCGGCCGCGCTTCGATCGACTGCGCCAATTCGTGAAACGACGCAAGCCGTTTCGACAACTCTTCCCGGTCCGGCGGCATCCGATAATACGGCCGCAACACAATCGCGGCCGCGATCAAAAGGCCGACGACGATGACACCCAATGCGAGAGCCGACTTTCGCCACCAACGACGCATCCCTTACTCCTTTGCCGGAGGAACCTGTCGGGGCATGATACACCCGAACTTTTGGTCCACCACAATGTCCTGCCCGCCGTCATATTTCAATCGGAACGGCGCCCGTTCGCCGCGCTCACGCCGCTGCAACTCTGCCCGCAATGCGCGAACCACCGCGTTACGTCGCTGCATCTGCCGCAATCCCACGCGCAAGTAGGTCCGAACCGGGGGCATCACGCCAGCCGCGTATACCGTCGTGCGCTTCGCGTCGCCCCGGACGCCGGGGGTCGGCCCGCCGGCGCCTTCGGCATACCAGGTTCGCAGTTCCTCATCCAGGCGCTTGTGTAGACCGATGAAGCAAAAACGCTCGCGACTCGTCCAACCGAGGAAATCGGCCGCCCGCAGAAGCCACCCCGCTTGGCGAAAGGGCATCTTCCCCCGCAACTCGTGCAGCACGTCGTTGGGAGTGGTCGCTCGCGCCGTGCCGCCGATGGCAATCGCGTCAATGGTCGCCGCCGCAACGTCCGACCGCGCCGTCATCTCGCGGCCCAGGGTGTGGATATCCTCCGCCTTCAACCGAGGCAGCAGATACACCGTGGCCGTGTCGGTGATGCGCTCGATGCCGATGGTGTTGACGACATTGAACAGGGTCGAGCAATCCCGCAGGCCGGCGTTGATCGCGTGCAGGCGCATCAGTCGCGGCACCGGGTCATCCCCGGCGACTGCGAGCCAAAGCTGCAAGTTGACCCAGCGGCGGTAAGACTGCCCCCACGGTGGCTCGAGTCGCGGCGCGCCGTCGTCCTGCCAGAGAAAGCCGTCGGCTAAAACCCGATCCCATTCGGTGTCGTAGCGCGCGGCCTCGTCAAAGACCGGCGCGTACGTTTCAAATTTATCCTCGTCAAACGGAGGGCAGCCGTCGTAGGTGAAGTTGTCGACCGCCTCCCACAACGGCCGCATCTGCTCCATCATCGCGTTGAACGCCTCGCGGTCGTCGGGCGGCCGCGTGCGGAACTCATGCACACGACCTTCCCATTTCGCCACCCAGCCTTCCAACTCGGCGGCGCTCTGAGACGGCGCCTTCACGTAAGGATACACGTGGAAAAAGACGACTCCGCCGCCCAAGCATCCCGCAATCAGCAATGTGATGAAAACACGCCGCGCGTTTACTCTCACGATTCTCCCGACGGTTGTTTCTCTTGATTCCTCTCGACTATACAACCGTTTGGGGAACTGATGACAAGCTCGCTTTCCGCCGGGCCCCTTCTTATTCGCCAACCCGCGTCAAACGCAGGTCGGAGCCCCGGCGTTCCAAACGATAGACGATCTTCTTGCCCGCCTCGTCCCACTGCCACTGCAAGGGGTCAGTCACTCCGGCACGCAACGCCGCCGGCACTTCGGCTCGTAGCCGGAGCGTTCCCAAAAGCTTCTCGTAGAGCAGGAACTGCTGCGCAGGATCGACGCCCACGGCGACAAGAAAGCTATGCTTGGCGGTCAACTTCGTCGCGGCGTCAAGATCCGGCCGGTCCCCGGTCGCGATCCATTGCCGCACTCCTTCATTGATCGCGTGACTCAAGTAAACGAACCAAGCGATTTCGCGTTTCTGCTGGCCGGTCCACACGTACAGGCGGCTCAACATGCTGCTCTCGGAGGCATTAGGATTTACCGAATCAAACGACACGCCTTGGTGAAACGCCTGGAAATCCGCGAAGGCGTCGCGTTCCAAACCGGTGACCAGGCGCAATTTCGCTTCCTCCCAATCCTCGACCGCCGCGAGAGCCTGCTTCCGTTGCTCGGCTGACAATCGGGGCCAGGAAGCGACCAGACTCTCGTAAATAACGCGTTCGTAGACGCAGCCCATCACCACGTTGAGCGAATACCCACTGGCGTACAAGGAATTGATGAAGCGCCGCATTCGAGCGAGGGCTTCGAGCGGATTTTCTCCGGCGATGATTTCCGCCGCCTGCCAATTCGGCCACCGGCGCATTTTGGAGAACGGCAGGAAATCCGCCGCGAGGTTGAAGTCTTGTTGCAGCGTCAATGGCCCCGGGAACCGCCGGTCGAACTCCGCGTTCCATTTCCGACGTTCCTCGCGCGTGCCCGCCATCGCCGCCGCCAAATCGGCCGCGGAATCAAATTCGGAATCCGGCTTCCATTGTGGCGCTCGTTCCAGAAAATCGGCGACGTCCTTGGCATAGGCAAACAAGGCTTCACGGTCTTGGGGCGACCGTTCCTGCATTTCCCACGCCGCCTTTTCCCACTGCTTGGCAATACGATGCCGAGCGGTTTTATCCAGCGGGGGCGTTTTGAGATATGGCCACCATGCGTACAATGCCGGCCCGAACGTAACCGCCGCCATTCCTACGACGGCGACGAGAATTAATATGATCCACTTTCGTCTATTCATGGCGTCTCCGTTGTTTTCGGCGTGTTTTTGAAATCCCCGTGTTTGTCGGTGATCACCAATTCAACATCGTCGAAGTAGGGCAGCCGCGTCGTGCCGCCCGTCGCGCGACGCTGCGGCTCGGCCTCAATAGCCGCCAACAGCGCCTTTCGACGCGCCACACATTTTAGGACCGCTGATCTGACGAAACGCGCCATGTCCGGCGCCATAATCGCGCTCAATATGGAGTGGTCCAGGATCTGCGCCATCAGATCCCCCACCGGCTCGCCGGTCGCGCCGTTGTCGTACCAGACCCGCAACCGCTTGGTCATTTCATCCATCGCGTAGACGTACCACCACCTCTCACGCTCCAAGAGGCCCGGCACATGCAGCGGCCACAAAAACCGTTTGCTTTCTTCGTCTATGAATATGCTTTCGCCTCCTTCCGCCTCGGTTGTCAGCGACGAGAAACCGGCGTAGGCGTAGATCTTCGTCGACCGCAGCAACTGTTCAAAAAGATCGGGACGTTGCTTGATGATCTCCGCCGCCTGCGCCAAATCCTCCGGGCTCAATTGCGGCAGTCTTTGGATCAAGGCCGGATCGACGATCGCCTCGATCGTGATACCTATCATCAACGAGAAAAGAATGTCATTTTCCATCAAGGACGCGATCAGTTGCGACGCGCGACGATACGGGGGCATGAATTCTTCGCCTTGCGCGGCCATCGTGCCCCACCAGTACGCCAAGCCCCAGATCGGCAGAAAGTCCATTGTCTCCGCGTCGAGGGCGTAATCCTGATACAAGACAAGCCCGTCGGCAGCGAAAGCGTCGAACTCGACGATCAATTGCTGAAGTGTTTCACGGTTCGCGGCAACCTCCGCCACGCTTTCCTCGGAAAAAAAGAGGCTCTCTTCCCCCCCGGAACCGCTTGCCGCTTTGCCCTTTTCGAGAAACTCCTTGTGCTTCCGGCAAAACTCGTCAAACGCCTGCCGGTCCGCCTGTGGGTGGCTGCGCACGGCGTCGGCAAACACCTTCCATTCCGCAACCGTTTTCTCGAGCTCGGCCCGCGGCACGGGCGCCGGCTGAATATACGGCCACACAAAAACAAAAAACGGCACGCCAAGCACCAACAAACCGGCGGCGATGATCCCGACTGCCAAAAACCGTTTTCCACGCGTAGTCATCGTGCGGCTCCTTTGGAATCGCCGTCGCGCAAAGATAAAAGGGATTCTACTTATAACGAACACGAATGTACCAAAACGTTCCGACGCCCGCCATACGCCCACAAAAAAGCCGCGGCGCGGTGCCGCGGCAATTCGATTCGGAGAGGGTGGGATTCGAACCCACGGGACGCGTTAACGCCCACACGATTTCCAGTCGTGCACCTTCGGCCTCTCGGTCACCTCTCCTTGTAAAGGCCAACCAAGCCATCCCTGGCTTGCCCGGCAGGCGGTCGGCGAAAAACGTCGTTTTCACCTCCCTGCGGTATTCGAAAATCCTTTCCGAATACCGGCGGCCCTTCCATGGACCGCGGCTGTCGCCTACCGAAAACAGCCTCGCTCAAAGCCAACCAGGGGAAGCAAACCACATCGCTGCTTTCCGCAATCCCCGGCGCTTTGATTTCACGGAGAGAGAGGGATTCGAACCCCCGGTACCCTTACGGGTACACCTGATTTCGAGTCAGGCGCAATCGACCAACTCTGCCATCTCTCCATCCACTATTTCTCGCGTCGCCTCCGGAAAAACTCCGTCAGCACCGCGCCGCACTCCTTGGCCAACACCCCGCCCTGCACGACGGGACGATGATTCAACCGCTCATCGCTCAAGGCTTGATAGAGCGACTCCACCGCGCCGGCCTTTGGGTCGCTGGCTCCGTACACGACGCGATCCACCCGCGCCAGCACGATCGCCCCGGCGCACATCAAACACGGTTCGAGCGTGACATACAATGTGCAACCGGCCAGCCGCCAGCGTCCCAACGCCTTCGCGGCCTCTCGTAACACGATCAGTTCCGCGTGGGCCGTCGGGTCGTTGTCGGTCTCGCGCCGGTTATGCGCTTGGGCAACCACCGCGTCGCCTTCGACCAGCACCGCACCGATCGGCGCCTCACCGGTCGCCGCCGCGGCCTCGGCCTGCCGCAACGCCAGAGCCATGAAAGCCTCGTCCTCTGAGAAAGAACCCGCCAACCCATGGGGCCGGAGAGGGCTTTTTATATCGGCAACGTTATCGGGCGTCAAGTTCTCGTCCTAAAAGAGTTTTCGCTTCACGCGAATCCAGTCACGGTACGTGAAGTCGTTGGCGAAGGTCAGCGATATTTCATACACGCCGGGTTTGGCGTTCGCCTTGGCGGCGACTTGATAATCGAAGGTCGTGCGCGGCTGCCGCTGGTATTCGACATAGAAGCCGTAATCGTGAATGTTGGCGACCTTCACTTCCAGAAAGTCCGGCGCCTGCACTTCGTATTCCTTCGACAACTTGTTGACGAACACGCTCGCCTGGAAAATCTTCGTTTCCCCCGGACCTAAATCGCCCCACAGATACAGAAAATGCGCCGCCAAGAAACCGCCGAGAATCAGCACGACGATGCCGTAAAAAACCGCATAGCGTTTGACTGTCTTGGACCAGGCCACTTAGTTGTCTCCTTCCACAATCGGGTAGGTCACGCCCCCGTTGGGAAACACGAACACCCTACCCCGCGGTGTGAGGCGCGCCGCCGCCGCCAAAGCCTCGTCGATATTCGCGTGCATGTCGTAAAACGGCAAGCGACGTTTCACGTCCGGCGAAATCGTTGGGGCGTAAAATATCACGTTGTAGTTTTTTATCGCCTGCAAGCTGAAATACGTAAAGAAATGCGCTTCCTCCTGCATGCCCAGCGTCGTCACGCCCATCAACGGAATCAACACGTGCGAAAGCACCTTCAACCCGCGCTTGCCGACCGGCGGCCGCTTCTCCGGCACCGGAAAATCTCCCACGCCTTGCTCGGCCGCCATCAGGCACAACATCGTGCCGCCCCGCCGAAGCGCGCGAATCGTGTTGGCCAACGACTTCGCGCCCTGCCGCATATCGACGTTCATCGGGTGACTGGACGTGATGACGATATCCGCCAAGCCCGGCACCTTCACGCCGAATATCCGTGCCGCCGCTTCGATTCCCGCCCGATAAACCTGATCGCGATCCCCCGCGAGAATCTGCGCCACCGAAAGATCGCCGCGCAGCACGGCATCGACGATAAAAATCGGCGCTTTGATCATCGCCACGCACTCTTCCAGATCCTGGCGCATCGGGTTTTGATACGGATCCAAGCCGACGTTGTTGAAGGTCTGCGGCGTCGTATTGCGGCGGTGGGTTTTGGCCACCGTTTCCTTGCCCGCCACACCCGGCACCAAAATCTTCGACCCGCCGCCGAACGAAGCGATAATGTGCGGCTCGATGCAACCCACGCCGATCACCAGGTCGGCTTGCGACACCTCGCGGTTGATCCAACACGGCGTGCCGCGCCGGGTCGTGCCGAGCATCTCCAAGTGATCACCCGGCTCAAAATCGTGGTTGATCCAACGATAGCGGCCGAAAGCCCGTTCGCCGATCTTCGCTTTCACTTCCGCTTCGGTCATCGGTCGATGCACGCCCAACGCCGTGACGATCGTCACCGCTTCATCGGGCACTTGCGCCGCGTCGAGGGCGTCGATAATGGGGCCGAAGAAGTCGGCGATCGGCGTCGGCCGGCTGACGTCCTCAACTACGATGGCGATTTTGCGGCGGTTGCGGGCCAGTTCGCGCAGCGGCGGCATGCCCAGCGGTTCGGCCAACCCGGCCGCACAAGCTGCCGCGGCATCGTGGACGGGCGGATATTCGGCGGGCGCGAAAGTGCCGGCCAGGTCCCAACCATCCGGCAACGTGAAGGTCAGCGGCTGCTTCCCGAAAGGCACGCTGATTCGCCGCTCGCTCACCGCCCCTCCCCTATCGCGGCGCGTACAGCGACGCCAGTCGGTCGTGTTGCGCCTCGACCCATTCCACGATTTGGCCGAGCCCGGTCTCCAAGTCCGTTGTCGGTTTCCAGCCGAGCACTTCGAGAGCGCGTCGGGTGTCGCTGATGTACACGACGTGATCCGCCTTGCGCGGATTGGGCAGAATCTCCACGGGCACGCTTTTGCCCATCGTCGTTTCGCACCACGCGGTCATTTCCCGCAGCGACAAGGTAATCTCCGACCCGCCACCGACGTTGAACACCTGCCCGGCGCACGCGTCGATTTTTTCAATCTCCAGTTCGACCAAGCGGTTGATGTCCGGCGTAAACAGCGAGTCGCGCACCTGCTTGCCGTTCCAGCCGATGTACACGAGCGGCAACCCGAAATGGTGGGCGATGACCCACCACGCCACCCAACCCTGAGCCGATTTGCCGAACTGCCCCGGCCCCGCCAGGCAGGAGAACCGGTTTACTACCGTGCGTACGCCAAAAGCGTCAAACCACTCCTGGCAGATCAAATCGCCGCAGATCTTCGACACGCCGTAGATCGAATGCTGGCCGCCGTCGACGTCGAAATCCTGGCTGATGCCGTGCTCGTAGGAAAAACCGCGGGCCGCGTACCCGGCGGCTTTGTCCCACACCCAACGCGTCGGTTCTTCCGCCACCGGAATCGCGTTGACGCGGTCGCCGGAATACACCTTGTTGGTCGACCAAAAAATGAGAATCGCCTCGTCCCGCCGCGCCTTCTCCAGCACGTTGACCAAGCCGAACGTGTTGTTGTTCAAATCGAAAACCGGGTTCGCGTAGCCGTCGATCGCGCTGGGCTGCGCGCTGGTTTCGCAAATCACATCGAACTTCGGCAGGGCGTTGAGGTCTTCGGCGTTGCGCACGTCGCCATGCACGAAACGGGCGCCCAGCGACAGCAGGTCCGGCACGTTGAATTCACTGCCGCGCCGCACGAGGTTGTCCAGCACGGTCACTTCGTATCCCAGCTCCAGGAAGTGCCGCGCGAGGTTCGCGCCCACGAATCCGCAGCCCCCGGTGATGAGCATTTTCATTGTGTTTCCCTTCGGTTCTCAAATCGGAGAGGCATGATACTGAATTAACCCGCCGGCGGCAAAGGGACGCCGCGCCGCGATCGCCGCTAACGCTCGATATGCGCTTGTTTTACGTGAATTGACGTCCCGGCTTGGTGGCCACCGGATCGACGTCCTTCTTTTCGTCCACGACAACCACAAACAAGCCGTCGGCCAATTCGATTTCGTCCAGCGCGCAGGAGAAGCCCCACAACCTTCCGCTCACCTGCACCGTATCGCCGTTTCTCAACTTCCCCAGAGCAGCTTTGTGCGCGGGGTCAAAATACACTTTGATTTTGAACGAGGCCTTATTGTGGACCCTGATGGTTACGTGACTCGGGATGCCGGAGTACGTCGATCTCGTTTCGACCACGCCGATCCACTGCACCCACTTGCCCTCGAATTGCTCCCGCCACAACTTCCGCTGCGATTCCCGTTCCTTTTCGCGGACGTCGATCATCCGCTGATACACCGAACCCGGCGCCAACTCGACGTAAGCGCGATCATCCATCGCCGGGGCGTCCGCAGTAATTTTCTCCCCGACGCCGTCGATGCGGTTCACGTTGATGTCAAAGAGGAACCACGTGAACAACACCACCATCGGCACAATGACCGCCGCGGTCAAAATCCACTTAACGCGCCGTTCCCACGCGGTGCCCGCCCACAAATACACGAGCGCCCCCGGCCAGCAGCAAAAAACAAGCAGCACAACAAAAATGACTACGTCCTTCGGCGGCTTTTTCTTCGGGCGGGGCGGCGGCGCTGGTTTGGCCTGAGGCGGGGGGACGATGGGTTTCGCCGGCGTTTTCGGACGCTTACCGAATTCCGGCGAGTCCGGCGTCCAATCTGTATTGCAGTAGGCACACACGTAGCCGTCGCGCGGCAACGGAGCGCCGCAATTATCGCACTTTCGTTGCGACATCCTTACCCCCGCGGTTCCGATTTTTTCGGATGGCGAAAACGTAGCAAACTCTAACACGCATCACAAATTCAGGTTATCATACTAGCCTCCTGAAACAAGATGAGCGAGTTGCACCATGAATTACGGGAAACAACGTTGGCTGCTTCTGCTGATTGCCGCGCTGCTGGTGATCGTTTTTGCGTGCGGCGAAAGCGATGAAAACGATGACCAAACGCCCTTAACCGGTGACGATGACGACGCCAACGACGACGATGACGACGATAACAATGACGACAATAATGACGATGACGACACAAATAGTGACGACGACACGCCGTGCGACACGTCGAAAAGGCCGATTGTCTTCGTCCACGGCTTCCTGGAAGTAGGCGACGCCTTCGCGACGCAGACCATGCGTTTTGCCTCCAACAACTACTGCCCGGATCGTATTTTCGCCTTCGACTACGATACGCTTTTCGGCCCCCTGGGCACGTCGGGCCGCCTCGATAACTTCATCGACCGCGTGCTCGACCGGACCGAGGCCGAGCAGGTCGACTTGCTCGGGCACTCGCTGGGCGGCGCAGTGTGCTACCAATACCTCGCCGAGCCTGAACAGGCCTCCAAAGTGGCGCATTACGTCAGCCTCGCATCCTTTCCCAACGGGCCGGTGCCCAACGGCGTACCGGGGATGAGCGTCTCCTCCGCCGCCGACACGATGGCCGGCTCCAGCGAAATTCCCGGCGGCCAAAACGTCGCGTTGGACGACCTCGACCACCTGCAGGTCGCGACCTCGGAAGACACTTTCGCGGCCATTTATCCCTTCTTCAACGAAGGCGAAGTGCCGGTAACTACTGACATTCTGCCGGAATCCGACATCGTCCTCTCCGGCCGCTCCCTGGTGTTCGGCACGAACAACCCGGCGGCGGATTTCCTGATTCGCGTTTTCGGCGTGGACTCCCAGACCGGCGAGCGTTTCAGCGAAACGCCGGTGGCCGAATACACCTCCGACCGGCAAGGCTTTTGGGGCGATTTCGCCGCGTCGCCCGACACCTATTATGAATTCGAGATACACGATCCGAACGACGCGTTCCCGCCCATCCACTATTATTTCGAGTCCTTTCCGCGCTCGAATAACAAGCTGTATTTTCGAGTGTTTCCGGAACCCGACACCCTGCTCGGTCTGGTGTTCCGTCTGCTGCCCTACAACGACGACTACGCGATATTCGCCTACCTCAACCTCAACCAAGCGATGTATTTCGGCCGCGACACGTTGGCGGTAAACGGCGTGGACCTCTCGATACCGGGGATCATGGACCCCGAAATTTCCACCATTGCGCTGTTTTTCTTCGACGCCAATTTCAACGGTGTCAGCGACGAAACTGTCGCCGGGGGTTTGTTCGCCTTCTTCCCCTTCATCCGCTTTTTCGACATGATCGTGCCGGCGGATGAACCCGGCGTCATCCAATTCGAAACCAACGGACGCCCGTTGACGATGCGCAACTGGCCCTCAAAAACCGGCGGTCTAGCCATCGCCGTCTTCCAATAACGCCATGTGCGGACGATTCAACCTCATCGCCGGGCCTTCGGAACTATCGGAACTCTTTGCGTTTTCCATCACGGACGCGCCGCCGCCCCGCTACAACATCGCGCCCACTCAACCGATCTCCGTCGCCCGCATCCCGGCAGGCGTTACCGACCCCACATTGGACATTATGCATTGGGGCCTGATTCCCTTTTGGGCCAAGGACCCGCAAATGGGCGCACGGATGATCAACGCCCGCGGCGAGACCATCGGCGAGAAGCCCGCCTTCCGCAACGCGGCGAAATACCGCCGTTGCCTCATTCCGGCTTCGGGTTTCTACGAATGGAAGAAATACGCCGACCGTAAGCAGCCGATGCACATCAAGCGGCGCGACGGCAAGCCCTTCGCCTTCGCGGGCCTTTGGGAACACTGGCAAAGCAGCGACGGTAGTGAGATCCTCTCGTGCGCCATCATCACCGCCGCCGCCTCGCCCTTCATGGCCGAGATTCACGCACGCATGCCGGTCGTCCTGCGGCCCGCCGATTTCGGCTTGTGGCTCGATCCGCTCGCGCAAAAGGCCGAACTGGTGCAGCATCTTCTGCGACAATTCCCCGATGACGAAATGATCGCCGAGCCGATCGGCGCTGGGGTCAACAGCCCGCGCAACGATGGCCCGGAGGTCCTTAAACCGATGGAAATACAAGGGCAAATGACGCTGCTGGACCGGGAGGCCGATCATGACTGACCCCCAACCGATGCGTGCTCTGGTCGCCGGGGCCACCGGCTACACAGGCATGAACGTCGTCCGCGAATTGCGCGCGGCGGGGATTGAAACCGTGGCGCACGTACGGCCCGACTCGCCCCGCCTCGACTACTGGCGCGATTTCCTTGGAGCGCTGGGCGCGCAGGTCGACACAACGCCGTGGGAGTCGGCGCCGATGACGCAAACCATGCAACGCGTTGCGCCGACGGTCGTTTTCGCCCTGCTCGGCACCACCCGCGCCCGCCGCAAAGCGGTGAGCAAAGCCGGCGGTGATCCCCAAACGGCCACCTACGCGGCGGTTGATTACGGCCTGAGTTCCCTATTGCTGCAAACAGCCCAAGCCGCCCACATCGCGCCGCTTTTTGTGTATCTGTCGGCGGTCGGCGCGGATCCCGGGGCCAAGGGCGAGTACTACGGGGCGCGGGTCAAGATGGAAGCGGAACTCACCGCGTCCGGCTTGCCGTACATCATCGCGCGTCCCTCGTTCATCACCGGCGAGGACCGCGAGGAAAAGCGGACCGGCGAGCGTGTCGGCGCGACGGTGGCCAACGGTCTGCTGCATGCGGTGGGTGCGGTAGGATTCGGCCGGTTGCGCGATCGCTATTTGAGCCTCAACGGTCCGCAACTCGGGCGGGCGCTGGTGCGGCTGGCCGTGGACGAAGATGTTGTGAATCAGGTTTTCGAAACGGCGGCGTTGCGGAAAAAAAGCGAAGAATAGCGGGCTAGTCCCCCGACTTGCCGTCTCCTTGAAGGCCGGGTGCATCGACCGCACCGGCCCCCCCCCCGCGCCTGATTTTCCTTCGCTGCGATTGAAGTAGAATCGCTCGGTCGGGTAGGCGAAATCGATATCGTCGCAGGCGGCAAAGCGCTCGAGCACATCCTCCCACATCTTGGTTTCGGTGCTGCGCCGCGCTCGCGGATTGCATAGGTAACGAATCGTCAAGTTGACGCCCGAATCGGCGACCGCCGTCCACACAATCGGCGTCAGATAACGGTAATGAATCAAGTATTTGTCGGCGGCCTGGCGAACTTCCTGCTCGGCCCTTTTCATATCGTAGGCGCTGTTTCGGTCGGCGATTTCCCGCAACAGTCCCTTGGCCTTTTTCCAATCGCTTTCAAAGGTGACGGTCACTTGAATTTCGTTCCAGATGAAGGCGAAACCCTGAGTGTAATTGGCGACCGGATGTTGAAAAAGCAAGCCGTTCGGCACGTGAATGATGCGTCCCGTGCTCTGATCGGCGTCCACCCAGTTGCCGATTTCAATGACAGAGAACTGGAAGAGCCTAATATCCACGACATCGCCGGCGGTCTGGCCGAGTTGAATGCGGTCGCCAACGTGAAAGGGGCCACGCACGAGAATGAACAGCCAACCGGCCATGTTCGCCAGCGGGTCCTTGAGCGCCACGGCGACACCGGCCGAAAGCAACCCGAGATAGGTCATGAAGCCCGCCATCCCGCCCAGCCAGATGCGCACAATGAACAGGATCGCCACGATTCCCAGAATGGTTGAAACGGATTTCATCGCCACATAGCGGCGTGACGCGTCCTGCCAATAGTGGGCGATCAATTTGCGGAGGATGCTGCGAAAAACGAAGTACAACAGAACGACGAGAGCGGTCCAAAGGATGTCCTCGAAGCGCTGCCGCTCCAAACCCGTCGTGTGGTGTATGAAATCCGTTACTTGTCGCCAAGTGTCCATTGTATCGGGATGACCTACGAGTAGGTTTGGCCCAAACTCCTATTCTTTTTTCACGGACACGAAAAAGCCATTCGTCTTTTGCAGACCGCCTTTGATGTATTCCTCGGGAAAATTCTTCATGAAAAATCCAAGAATCGCCTCGAGTTGGTCTTGTGGGAAAAAGCGGATCACGGGTCGGCCGACTTCACTGTCGCGGCAGTAGATGAAGCCGACTTCGGTGACATGGTCGGTCGTGTGTTCGCCGTAGATACTCTTCTCGCGGCTGTACATCTCATCATCGACCCAAAAAGAGGTCTCGGCACCCTCGATTTGGAAGCCTTTGACGTCTTCCATCAAATAGCGCCACAAACGATAAATGTCGCTCGGCACGTACCGTACGGTCGGCGGCGCACTTGACGATTGATCGTCGTTGTCCGGGCTCGATACCCAACACCGCACCATTTCCACTTTTTTCATCAATCACACCCCTCTCAAAGTCGTCTATTCAACCCGACAAATGAACCCCGTAAGATACTCGCCTTCCGGATGATACACATTGATCGGGTGATCGATTTCCTGTCCCATGATGCGCAAGATTTGTACGTTTCGGCCGGCATCCAACGCGGCTCCAAAGAGCACTTTGCGGTGTAATTCCAGATTTACGTGACCGCTGCAGGAAAACGTGAACAACAATCCGCCGGGCGGCAGCCGCCGCATGGCCAACAAGTTGATATCTTTGTAGCCGCGCGTGGCGCGGTTCAATGCCGCTTTGCTTTTAGCAAACGCGGGCGGATCCAGAATAATCATGTCAAAGCGCGTTTCGTCTACACGTAGAAAGTCGAACACATCCATACACACGAAATCGTCTTCACCGCAGCGCTGTTGGTTGAGTTCGTGGTTCTTCGCCGCCAGATCCAGCGCCGCCCGATTGAGGTCGACGGTTACCGTGCGGCCGGCGTCTCCGGCTTTAGCGTATACGCCGAAGCCGCCGGTGTACCCGAATGCGTTGAGCACCGTTCGCCCACCGGCCATCTTCATCGCGGCATAACGGGCCGCTCGTTGATCGAGAAAGAATCCGGTTTTCTGTCCCGCCCGAATATCGACCAGGAATTTCAAACCGTTTTCGACTATTTGGACCGGATCCTCGGGCACCTCGCCGTACATTTCGGCCACCCGGGGCGGAACGTTTTCTTCCCTGCGGTACCCCCCGGAACTGCGCTCCAAGATCCATTCGGGTCGGCAGCCGGTGACGAGTCCATCGATGATGGGCTGCCGCAGGAAGTCGGCGCCGGCGGTGGCCAAGGTGACGACCAGCCCGTCGCCGTAGCGGTCGACGATTAACCCCGGGACGCCGTCGGCCTCCCCCGATAGGACACGAAACGCGTTGGTATTGGGCGGCAGTAGCTGCTTTCGCCATTGTTCGGCATTCTGCACTTTCCGCGAGAACCACGTGGCGTCGATCTCTTCGTCGGCGAAGGTAAACAAGCGCACCCTAATCTGGCTGTCGGCATTGTACGTCCCGCTGCCCAGTACGTTGCCCTCAGCGTCGTCCACGTATACCACTTGCCCTTTTTCCAAATCGTCGGGCTCGTGCTCCACGGCGCCTGAAAACACCCACGGATGGCGGTTGCGTACTGATTTTTCTCGACCCGGACGTAACACGATGTGCGGCAAATTCGGCATGTTGATCTCTTATTTATCGATGATGATAGTGATTTTCGATTGATCGTCGGTCGGCAAGCGAGACGCGGCCACCCGGCCGCAAATGCGAATCGTCTTACCCTTCTTCAACTTGCTGATCTCGGTCTTGTACAAGCCTTCTTTGACCAGAACGTACCATTGTCCGTAGCTGTGCTTGACCAGAATCGTCTGAAAGCCTTCCTTGGGTGAGGAGTTCATTTTGCGGGCGAATTCGACTTCCAACGATACGTACGTATCCAAATACCGGACGAATCCAAGATGGATTTTCCCGGCTGTAACTTGCTCGACGACAACGCCCTCCGGTTGCGGATCGCCCAGGGTTACCAAGGGGCCGGAACTGCACGCCGCCATCAACAGAGCGAGCGAAAGCAATAGGATCGATACATATTTCATTCCACTCTCCTCACAATTCGTCGTAAGCAATCAAAAAATCATCGTCGGCCAATGTCAAGCTGTAAATCGTATCGAACACCTTATTTTTTCACTAAAAACTCTTTTTCGGCACCGCCTGAGCCGCCGGTAGGCACGCCGCCCGGCGATCACAAAACGCTACGGCGTCGGTATGTCGCTCGTCGTGTCACCCTCGGCCGCGCTGTTGCCGTCTTCCTCTTTGTCGGACGGATAATCCGCGCTTCCGAAAGGCACCCAAAAATCATACTCGGCGGCCAGGTCGTAATCTTCCTGGGTGATCGTACCGCGTTCGCGCATCTTTTGCATGATAAACGCCAGGTTCGTTTTCCAACCCGCGCCGACCGAACCGCGCGCTTTCATGTAATAAAACCGCACCGGATTGGAAATGATGCTCGCCATCCAGGCCGCCTGAATGGGCAACAGCTTGCTCGGATGCCGGTGAAAATAATGACGCGACGCCGGGCCGACGCCGTAGATATCCGGCCCCCACTCAATGATATTCAAATAGACTTCCAGCAATCGCTGCTTGTCCACTTCCTTTTCGATCCACCACGTCAGCATGGCTTCCTGCAACTTGCGGGAGACGGTCTTGTCGTGGGAAAGGAACAGATTCTTCACCAATTGCATACTGACCGTGCTGGCACCGCGCGAAAAGCGTTTATCCCGCAGGTTGCGGCGCAGCGAATCGTTAATGTGCCGCAACATGAAGCCGTTATGACGGAAAAACGAGCCGTCCTCGCATGTGAGCACCGCCCCGCGAAGATAGTGCCCCGTCGCCGCATACGGCACAAAACCTGGGTTTGAGGGACCCACGATGATTTCCCGCTTGAACACTCCCTTGCGCACGATGACGTGTCGAAAATCAGGTCGCTTCACACGCCGCACGTCCACCGGCGGCGGCACCGAAATCGCCCGGAAGCCGCTGATCCCACCTTTGATGTCCAAAGCGCTTTCGCGAATGTTCTCCATATCGACGACTAACGTCGCGTTCAAATCCAGTTCGCCTTCGACGATCGCCCCTTGCAGAGAGGGGACCAAACCCTCCGGCAGGCCGTCCAGCAAATCCTGGAGGTCCAAGCGCGCCGTGCGGATTTTCGTGCGTAATTCAAACGGCAGATTCTCGCCCGCCCGCACGTGAAACTCTTGCAGGTGAACCTCCGCCCGTCCCAGGCTCAGCACCAGATCGTGGCTGCCCACCGTGTTCTTTTGCGTATCGATAACAAGCTTGCCGGCGATGCCGCCCTGGATATTGCGCACCGGCTGCCGGGCCAGGCGGAAATGCTCCAACGTGAGGCCGTCCATTCGCCCGTCGACGGCCACGTGCAGCACCGGGTCGTCGTTACGCCGCTGCAATTCCAGCGAGCCGTTCAACCGCGTTGACTCACTCAACTGTATGTACGGGGGGGCCACCGCCGAGAGGTCGGCCAAGCTCCACCGCACGGCGTTCAGAGCCACGTCCTGGCCCGCGTGGTGCAGCGACACCTTGTATTGCAGCTTGCCGCCGTGGGGCTGGCCGCAGCGACCTTCCAGCCGCGCCGTTTTGTCGTCGAGATGAAATACGATGTTGCCGTCGGCTTTATGGACGGTGGACAGTGTCTGTTCGGTTTTGCCGAAGCGCCCGCGGTCCCGCACGGTCAACGACCCGTTCCGATAACGTATCGGCAACCGCTCGGGCAATGTTACTCTCCCGCCGGCCAGGGTCCGCAATCCGCCGTCGCCTTCGACGGCAACGTTCGCGGTCGGATAATCCGCTCCCAGCAGTCGATCGACAAATGCCGGCAGATTCGTCCCGCCTTCCGGGAGGAAATCGACCGTCAGCGACGGACCGCCAAACAGCAAGCCGGTCACCCGGGCGCGTCGCTCGCCCCAATCCAACTCGTATTCGATGTCGATGCTTTCCACGGTGAAAAACGGCTGCCCCGTCTTATCTCGCGCCGATACCGAGACGTCCCGCAGTTCGCCGGTGCCGTCCAGACTCATCGCAATGCCGCCCACCGTGACGAGCAAGCCGGTTTTTTTCTCAATTTGAGGAAGGATGTCGGCCAGTTCGCGGTCCAATTGTTGCCGCACGTAGCCTTGGACCATGCGGTGGCTTAGCCAGCCCGCAGCGATCAGCAACGCCAGTATTACGCCCGCCCAAAACCAGCGGCGGGAGACGCGCTTTCGTCGCATTTTTGTCCAATCGTCCATCGTCAATCGTATCCCAACCAAGGCCTCGCGGGTTGTTGGACGGACCCGTGGTCGCCCGTGGCTTTCTTACCGCAATCAGAGGACTTTTGCAAAATTAATCGAATGGCGGCCAAACTGGGGGGAGCGCCATCATTCACTGCGCGACGCAATTATCCGTGCCGATTTTTAACGACAATCCGACGGTCCGTTGCTATACTATTCGATCGAGGTTTTACGCACTGCGTCATAAAGGAAAAAGATGAAACCCCTGCTTATCACCTGCGGCGACCCGGCCGGAATCGGCCCTGAGGTCGCCCTTAAAGCGCTCGGGCAAGGCGCGGCGGGCGATCACCCAGTGCTGCTGATCGGCAACCTCAACTGCTGGCAGCGCGCCGCGGAAATGGTCGGCGAATCGATCTATCTCGTGTCGGACATTAAACACATTCGCGACGAGGAAGGCTGGCCCGTCTGGTCGGCGCCGGATTGTCGGCTGGAAGATATGACCGACCCCGCCGACCCGCATGACGAATATTTGGCTGCCCGCGGCATGGTACAGGTCAACGCGATCACCGCCGCCGCTCAGGCCTGTCTCGCCGGTGAAGCGTCCGGGGTCGTCACGATGCCCATCGACAAGCGAGCCAACAAGGCCGCCGGGCAAGACACGCCGGGCCACACCGAAATGCTCGCCCGGTTATGCGGCGCAGCGCGACCGGTGATGATGCTCTTCGGCCCGGAGTTGCGGGTTGTGCCGCTTACCACCCATATCCCCTACGTCGAGGTTCCGCAGAAATTGACGCCCGGTTTGGTGCTCGATACCCTGCGCATCGTGTCCCGGGAAATGAAGGTGCTGTTCGGGTTGGAGAATCCCCGCATGCTCCTGTGCGGCTTGAATCCGCACGCGGGCGAAAACGGTTTATTCGGCACCGAGGAAATCCGCGTGTTGAGTCCGGCGGTGGAGATCGCCCGGCAGGAAGGCTTGAACGTCGACGGCCCCTTGCCCAGCGACACGGCGTTCGTATTCCGCGATCGCGCCGACGTCGTCATCTGCCCAACGCACGACCAGGCGCTGATTCCCCTCAAGATGCTGCATTTCGATTGCGGCGTGAACACAACGCTCGGCTTGTCCTTGGTTCGCACATCGCCGGATCACGGCACGGCCCGCGATATTGCCTGGACGGGCCGCGCCGATCCATGCAGCGCCGGGCACGCGATTCGCGCCGCGGTCGATTTCATTCGACGCCGGGCCGCGGCGGAAAGAAGCTAGATGGGAAGCGACAAGATCATCATCAAAGGGGCTCGCGAGCACAACCTGGACAATATCGACATCGAAATTCCGCGTGACTCGCTGGTGGTCATCACCGGTATTTCCGGTTCGGGCAAGAGTTCGCTGGCGTTTGACACGATCTACGCCGAGGGCCAGCGCCGCTACGTTGAAAGCCTTTCGTCTTACGCCCGGCAGTTTCTCGAGCAACTCGGCAAGCCGGACGTGGACAGCATCGAAGGCCTGTCGCCGGCGATCAGCATCGAGCAGAAGACAACGTCGCGCAATCCGCGCTCGACCGTGGGCACGATCACCGAGGTGTACGACTACCTGCGCGTCTTGTTCGCCCGCGTCGGCGAAGTGTACTGCCCCACGTGCGACAAGCCGATTGCGGCGCAGACCGTGCAGCAAATTGTCGACCAGGTGCTGGCGTTCGGCGAAGGCACGCGCATTCACGTGCTCGCGCCGGTGGTGCGCGGTCGCAAAGGGGAGTATCGCAAGGAACTCCAAGCGTTTCGGCGTGACGGTTTCGCGCGGGTGAAAATCGACGGCAAGCTGCATCGCCTCGAAGAAAGCATCACGCTCGAAAAAAACAAAAAGCACGATATCGACGTGGTTGTCGACCGCATCGTGGTCAAAGCCGGCACGCCGCGCCTAACCGAAGCCGTCGAGACGGCGCTGCGTCTGGCCGAGGGCATTGTGAAGGTCGAAGAGGTCGACACCGGCGAGATACACACCTTCTCCGAACGTTTCGCGTGCATCGAATGCGGCTTCTCGCTACCGGAGCTGGCGCCGCGTATCTTCAGCTTCAACAACCCGCACGGCGCGTGTCCGAGCTGCGACGGCCTCGGGTACAAAATGGAATTCGACCCCGAACTCGTGGTGCCCAACCCGAACCTATCCATTCGCGAAGGGGCCGTTCTGCCGTGGGAAAACCGCAACTCGGTGTACTTCGCCCAGACGCTCGAAAGCCTGGAGAAGCACTTCAACTTCTCGATCTATACGCCCTGGAACAAGCTTCCCGCCGCGACGCAAAAAGCGATTCTGTTCGGCTGCGAAGATGAAATCCGCTTTTTCTACGAGCAAGGCGACCGACGCTACGAATACACCAAGACCTTCGAGGGCGTCATCAGCAATCTCAGCCGCCGTTACGGCGAAACGCAGAGCGAAATGATTCGCGAGGAGATGCGGCGCTTCATGAGCGTCATTCCGTGCTCGACGTGCCACGGCGCGCGCCTGCGTCCCGAGAGCCTTGCGGTGCGCATCGGCGGCTTCAACATTTCCCAACTGACCGAAATGAGCATTCGGGAATCGGCGGCGTTTTTCCGCGATCTGGAACTCGACGACAGGCGCGCTGAAATCGGCCGGCGGTTGCTGAAGGAAATCAGCGAACGGCTAGGCTTTCTCGAAGCCGTGGGTCTGGAATACCTCACGTTGAGCCGCAGCGGCACGACGCTTTCGGGCGGCGAAAGCCAGCGCATCCGCCTGGCGACACAAGTCGGCTCCAGCCTGATGGGTGTTCTCTATATTCTCGACGAACCCTCGATCGGCCTGCACCAGCGCGACAACGACCGCTTGCTGCGTATGCTGCGGCGGCTGCGCGACGTGGGCAACACGGTGTTGGTTGTCGAGCACGACGCCGAGACGATTCTCTCCGCCGACCACGTGATCGACCTGGGCCCCGGCGCGGGCGTGCATGGCGGCAAGCTGGTCGCGCAGGGTACGCCGGAGGACATCTGCAAGTCGGCCGACAGCCTGACGGGCAAATACCTTTCCGGGAGGCTGGAGATCAGCGTGCCCGAGGCGCGTCGCGAGTCCAAGCGCAAGTGGATCGAAATCAAGGGCGCCTCGCAAAACAACCTGCAGGCGATCAATGTTCGTTTCCCGATCGGTCTGTTCACATGCGTTACCGGTGTGTCGGGTTCGGGCAAGAGCACGCTGGTGGTAGACACGCTTTTCCGCGCGCTGCAGCAGCGTTTGTACCACAGCAAGGCGCGCGCCGGCGCCCATACCGAAATCCGCGGGCTACCGTATATCGACAAGGTGATCGACATCGATCAAAGCCCCATCGGCCGTACACCGCGCTCCAACCCGGCGACGTATACCGGTTTGTTCACGCCGATTCGCGACTTGTTCGCCGAGCTGCCCGAGTCGCGGGTGCGCGGCTACAAGCCCGGCCGCTTTTCCTTCAACGTCAAAGGCGGGCGCTGCGCGGCCTGCCAGGGCGACGGTGTGATCAAAGTCGAGATGCACTTTTTGCCGGATGTCTACGTGGTGTGCGATCAATGCGGGGGCAATCGGTACAATCGCGACACGCTGGAAATTAAATACAAAACGTACTCCATCGCCGACATTCTGGAGATGACCGTCGATGAAGCGATGCCGGTATTTGCCAGCTTCCCATCGGTCTTGGATCGCCTGCGCACGCTTCAGGAAGTTGGTCTCGGTTATCTTCCCCTCGGCCTGCAGGCGACGAAGCTTTCGGGCGGCGAAGCCCAACGCATCAAGTTGTCCAAGGAACTCTCGAAGCGTTCCACGGGTCGCACGCTGTACATCCTTGACGAGCCCACGACGGGCCTTCACTTCGACGACATCGCTAAGTTGCTCGCCGTTCTGCAGCGCCTGGTGGACAACGGCAACACCGTGATTGTGATCGAACACAATCTGGACGTGATAAAAACAGCCGACTATATTATCGACTTAGGACCGGAAGGCGGCGACATGGGCGGGCGTGTCCTCGCTGTCGGCACGCCGGAGCAAATTGCCGCCGTACCGAAAAGTTTCACCGGCCAATATCTGAAGAAGCTATTGTCCGCCAACCGCAATCGTCGCCGCAAAAAGACGGGGTAAACATGAGCAAAAGCCCGGTACTCGCGTTCGCGATGACAACCGGCTTGTTGGCACCGAGCGCGGCCCTCGCCTCGCCGCTCGGCATGCGCTTCAACCTCGCTTTGGCCGACGGGCCGAAAACCCTCACCCTCGTTGTCGGCGTGTGGTCCGTGTGTTGCCTCTTGGCGCTGGGGCGACGCCTTTGGATCCGGCATCGCCGCGATCCCGACGAGCGCCTCGCCGCGACCGACATGCTGGGACGCGCCGCCGGTTACGCTTTTTGGGCGCTGCTGCCCTGGCTGCTGCTCTCCCAACTGGTGGATCGCGCATTTTTCGAAAACAAGCTGGACGCGTTGCCGATCGCCGTGGTTTGGGCGCTGCTGGCCGGTCCCGCCTTGGCGTTGCCGATCGTGACGCAGCGGCGGCGCGTGATTCGTTGGATCAGCCTCGGCGTCGCCGACATCGCCGCGTTGACGTGGCTGCTGCACGCCTTTCTCCGACAGGAGCGAGGCCCGCATTTTTTCTGGATCGCCGCGTTTGCGATTCTGTTGCACGGTGCGGCCATGATGCCCAAACGCGGCCACGCCGTCTTCCGCTTGCTGGGCTTGGCCGGGTTGTTGTTCTTCGCGGCGAATCTGTTGCAACCGCCCGGCGCGCTCAGTGACTTGCGCCCGCTCAACTCCACGGCCATTCGCCAATTGAGCGAAGCGGGCACGTCGCCGCGTCTCGCGGTGTTGACCGCGGATGGAAGCGCGGCGCTCATCGTCGCGGAAGCCGAGCCCACGGTATTGCGTCGCGTCAGCCTGTCGACCGGCAAGCCGGTGGACGAGCGCGAATTCGCGGGCGATGAAATTCGACTCGTCGCGACCCATCCGGAAACCGGTGACGTTTTCGTCGTCACCGACAGCGACACGACGCCGGTGCATTGGCTCGACGGTGACCTGCTGTTTACGCGGGCCGTGTTTCACGGAACGCTGCCGTTCGCCCCGCGGGCCGCGGTGCTCGGCGATTCGAGATTGGCGGTCGGCGGGGACGGTGAGGCGACGAACCTGCTGCTGTGCGACTTGCGAAAAGCGGCCGACACCCGCGAGGTCGAAATCGCCGATACCTGCGCAGAAATCGCGGTTCCGCTGGCACGCATCGGAAACATGGTCGCGGTTCCCAAACGCCGTGTGATCTTCGCCGCCGAAGGCGCCAAATGGTTTGCCGACGGATGGCGCGTGCAGCAGATCGGCTTGGCCAACGGCGAAATCATCCGGCGGGTCACCTTGCCGCGCGGCGTCGGCGTAGTGGCCCACAACGAATTGGACTACTCGCTTTACACAACCGTTGCCGGCTATGGCGCCGTGGACGTTCGATATGCCGAATCCCTCGAGACGCGCGGCGGTTGGCGCGTCGAGCCCGGCTTGAATTTCCTGCGTCTGGACCCGCAGCGTAGTTTGTTCGTCGCGGCCTCCACGGCCACGGGCACGTTGGTCGTCGCCGATTTGACGGACGGCAAGCGAGTCGCCGAATTGAAGATCGGCAGCGGCATACGGGGGCTCGATTATTATCGAAAATCCGGCACGGCGCTGGTTGCCGCGCGGCGCGGCGTCGTCGTCGTTGATATTCTGAAACTGCCCGGCATTCGCGGCAGCTACGAGATTCGGACTTCGGAAAGCAGGTGACATGACGTTCTTCGGGCGACCTTTTTTGCTCCGGCTCATCGGCGTGATGGTCGCGGTGACGGCGTTGCTCGCGGCTTGCCAGTATAACGAAGAAGAGAGCGACAACGCGCCCGCCGCAGATGAATTCACCAAGAGTATCCGAGACGAAGCCTTCGCCCAATTCACGCGGGCCGAATTCTTGCGGGCCGATGTGGAGGGCTTTTTCAGCCCCGCACCGGCGCCCGCGAACACGGTTAACGATGTCGCTCCCAACGACGGAGAAATTCTCGCCGCGACGAACTCCGGCCTAATCGCAACGGTTGACGGCGCATGGCGAACGGTGATCGGCGATCGGTCGATCCATAGCATTGAAGTGGACGACGGCGTCTACTACCTGGGAACCGTAGGCGCGGTACTGCGCTACGACGGCGCGGCTACGGTGACCTACGATCTACCCGGCGCAGCGCGCACCCGCGCGCTGGCGGTCGGCGACGGCAGAGTCTTTGCCGCCTCCGAAGACGGCGTTTTCGAGCTTCGTGAAGGTCGCTTCGTCCCGCTCGCGCCGCTGGCCGATTCCTTCGCGTTCGCGCTGTACCTGGAGCCGGGCGGCCGGTTGTGGGCGGCCACGGCTGACGGCCTGCTGCAAACCGACGGCGAAACCATCACCCGCCGCCTCACGCCGACCGAATCGCTACTTTCCGTCCTGGTCCGGGCCGTTATTCCCGACGGTGAAGGCGGCCTGTGGATCGGCACCGATCGCGGATTGAACCACCTGACCGCCGATGACGAACTGCACTCCTGGACGGGCGCTCAGGGTTTGCCCTATCCGAAGATCACGGCGCTGGCCCGCTTCGATCAAGGCCCGCTCGCCGGTGTTTGGGTCGGCACAGAACGCGGCGTCGCCTGGCTTCACGAAGATTCGTGGCGCTATTTCGCGGGTCGCAGGTGGCTGCCCCACGACCACGTCACGGCGCTGGCCGGGGATGGTGCGTCATTGTGGGTCGCGACGACCAACGGCATGTCGCAAATTCGGGCCGAGGAAATGACCTTGGCCGAAAAAGCCGACGTCTACTTGGAATTGACGGAGTCACGCCACGTGCGTTTCGGCCTCGTGTCGGCCAGCGACTTGGATATTCCGGGCGACTTGTCGACTTTCCGGCGCCGCGCTTCGCGCACCGATGCCTTCTCCACGAGTCTGCACCTGGCGGCGCTGTCGTTCGCGTTCGCGGCGACCGAGGACGGCGTCTACCGGGAAACAGCCGACGAGCACTTCGCGGCGCTGAATTTTTTGGAAGAAGTCACGCCCCGCGAAGGGTTGATCGCGCGCAGCATCGACGATCTTTTTTCCCGCAGCGCCGACCCCGATTGCGCGCCGTTTTGCGATTGGCAAGCCAACCGCGAGTTGGGCGTCGATTGGCTTTCGGATGCCGATGCGGCCAGCGAGCTTGGCTTTTTCTTCGCCGCCGCGGTCTATTTCGATCTGGCTGCAACCCCTGACCAGCAGCAACAGGTGGCGGAATTGGTCTCCCGCCTCGCCGACCATTTACTGGAAAACGATTTCCAACTGATCGACTGGGACGGCGAGCCCACGACCTGGGGCAATTGGAATCCGGATACGCTGTGGCGCTGGTTCGAGGCGTCCAATCCTTTTCTGGCGCTGCGGCAATACGGCCAGGTGCTGCCCAACAGCCTGGAGATCCTGAGTTTCCTGAAAACCGCCTACCACATCACCGGCGAGGACCGCTACGAGGACGCCTATCGTTCCTTGATTCAAGATCACGCCCTGGACGATCTGGTCGTCAACGCCGCGGTGCGCCTGCCGGTGTTCACCAACCACCAGACCGATCAACTGATTTTCCTGGCGTTCTACCCGCTGCTGCAATACGAAACCGATCACGACCTGCGCGGGAAATATTTGAGCGGCCTGGAAAACAGCTTCGCGGCCAACCGCGTTGAACAAAACAGCCTCTTCGACTTCATCTACGGGGCGCTGACTCGTCGCCGGATCGATTTCGACGCCCCGGCGGCCGTGACGACGTTGCGCGAGATGCCCTTGGACCTACTGGATTGGCGCATGGAAAACAGCGAGCGCGCGGATGTCGATTTCGATCTGCTGCCCAACCGGTTGGGCGAGCCGCGCTCTTCCACCCTGCGACCGCCCTTGCCCGCCGGCGAGCGGCCGTTGATCGACTGGGGCGGCGACCCATTTGCTCTCGACGGCGGCGGTTTGGGCACCAGCGAATCTCCCGGCACGTTCTGGAATCTGGCTTATTGGCTGGCGCGATATCACGGGATCATCCTTCCCTAATCCAACAGAAAGGCGAACCATGAAACTCGAAGTGGACGATGTCATCGATTTCCCGCTCGACGAAGTGTACCCGGCGTTCCGCGATCACACGGAAGAACTGGCGAACTACCTGGAAGCCATCGAGCGCATCGAAGTGCAGAGTCGCCAGGTTGACGGCGATCACGTGCATATCGTCAGCATTTGGACTTCGAAGTTGAAGTTCCCGGGGCCGATCGAGAAGTTTATCCCGAAGGGGGCGCGGCAATATACGGACACGGCCACGTGGCACAGTGACAAACACACCGTCGAGTGGAACATTGATATTTCCGTCCTGAGAAAGGCCGTCTCGGCGCGCGGCGCCAATTCCTTTGAGGCACACGGCGAAAATCAAACGCTGATGAAAATCCGCGGCGACATCGACATCGACCCGTCGAAGATCCCCGGCGTGCCGACCATGCTGGTCAAGCGCGTTCTGCCCACGATCATCAAATTCATCGTGCAGAATGTCGAGAAGAACATGAAGCAGGGAAATCGCAGTATCGAGCGATACTTGACCTCGCGTCGCAAGGAGGGGTGAGTTCGCTTAATCGCGTGACGCGCGTTGCCAACGATCCGGTTTGAACAGCGCCGATTTCAATGCGAGCGCTATTTTCCAAACGATATAAAACGGCGCGAGTGCCACGGCCATCGCCAATTGCGGCGTCCATTCCAACCGCGCCAACCCGATCGCGAATTGCAGCGCCATCACGGCCAGTCCGGCGGCCGCGAGAAGAAAACCCGCGTGCGCGATGCCGAACAAATAACCGGCTGCCGCGGCCACAACCACCAGCAGCGCCGTCAGCGGCGAGTAGCCCGGCATCAACAGATCCAGCGCCGCGGCCAGCTTGTATAACGCCCCGCCCGCGACGGCTCTGCACGCCATCGGCCACGCGAGTTCGCGCGCCAACGACGTCTGCCCCCCGCTCCAGCGACGTTTCTGCCGACCCGCCGCCGCAAAGCCCGTAGCCCGCGGACTGAGAATCTTCGCCTCCGGCACGAAGCGCACGGTCACACCCGCATCCACGAGTCGCAAATAATGCTCGAAATCCTCGGTAATCGAAAACGCCCGCCAGGGATGCGCGGCGATCGTTGCAGCACTCAAAACCAATCCGTTCATCAACGGCACGGGTAACCCGGCCGCGGCTTTGCCCGCATAATGAAGGCCGTTTTTCATGCCGCTGGTCACCGCCGCCAGCGCAGCGAGGCTTGACGCCGCCGCATTCGCCGAGCCGTTAAAACCCTGCGCCGCACCCGCGCCCTCGCCAAAAGCACGGTCCATCCAACGTAGATATTTTGGATCCGGACGACTGTCGGCGTCGCAAACGAGGAGGGCCTCGTCGGCGTTGATGTGGTGTTCGAGCGCCCAGGCCATCGCCTGGCCCTTGCCGGGTTCGTCCGGCGCGACGCGTTCGATTACATCCGCCCCGGCTTCGCGTGCGACCTGGGTCGTGCGGTCGACGCAGTTGTCGGCCAACACCAAGACACGAAACAGCTCGGCCGGATAATCAAACGCCTGGGCCGCCGCAATCGTGTGTTGAATCGACGCCTCTTCATCGTGCGCGGGAATGAGCACGCAGAAACGTGTTTGCGGCTGGCGCTCACGTGGCGGCGTGGGCGGCCGCAGCAAGGCCCACGCGGCGAAAACGCCGTAGTACAGCGCCGCCGCCAGCAGCAACACCGCGGCGACGATGAGAGTGATTTCGACGACGATCACGGCTCGTTTTCCACAACGCGGCGATACACTTGCACCGTTTTTTCCACCATGGTTGCCGCCGTGAACGCGGTTTCAAAACGATGTTTGCCCGCCTGACCCAAGGAGACTCGCTCCTCATCGTGACTCAGCCAATTCGCCGCCCGCAAGGCCAGGTCTTGGGCCTCTCGCGTGTGACACAGCAACTGTGGCAGCCCCTTCAACAATTCCGGCAGCCCGCCGACCGCGGGGGCAAGCAGCGCCACACCGGCGCGCATAGCCTCCAACGCCGCGTTAGGAATGCCCTCGTGGCGACTGGTCAGCAGCAACAAATCGGACGCGGCGACCAACGAGGGCACGTCATCCACGAAACCCAAGAAGCGTATCGATTCGCCCAAATTGAGCACCTTCGCCCGAGCGCGAGCGGCGTCCAACAGGGGGCCGTCCCCCGCGACCCGGAACACGGCGCGCGGCACGCGGGCGGCGATCTGCGCGGCGGTTTCCACGAACAACAGCGGGTCTTTCACAACCTCAAGCCGACCGACAAAAGTCACGACGCGATCCTCCGGCGTCAGATGCCACGTGGCGCGGGCGGCCTGCCGCACCGCCTCGTCCACGACGACTTCCTCCAACCCGTTGTGTATGACGTCGATCTTCTCCTTCGGCATTCCGGCTGCCATGAGTTGCCGCTTTAATGGCTCGGCGACGGTAATCACGCGAGCGCAGTGGCGTCGCGTCATGCGTCGGTCGAGAGCCAAATTGAAACGCATCTTCCAACCGGCCCAACCATGAAAGGGTTCCGCCGCGCCGTGCACCGTCGTCACGAAAGGAACGCCGGCCTTCATCGCCGCTTTGCCGCCGATGATATTGGCCAGGTAACCGTGGGTATGCACAAGATGAAAGCCGCCCTCGCGTATCAAGCGCGCCGCGTACGCGATCGCCCGGGTGTCGTACTTACGACGCCGGGAAATGGTATGCACGGATACGCCGATCGCCTGCGTTTTTTCCTTCAAGAGACCCTCGGCAAACACGGCCAACTCCGCGTGCAAATCCTCACGCCCGCGAAGCCGGCTGAACATCGTCACCAAGTGGCTTTCAATGCCGGCGAAGCGCGCTCCCTCGGCTACGTGCAGCACCTTGATCATCTAAAACTCCCGTCGCGTCGGATCCCAAGTTATGTAGGGTCGCCAAGTCAGCACACGATACCACGCGTGCAGCAGCGCGATCTGCACCAGCCCGAAAAAGCCGGGCAGCCGCAACCCGCGGCCGACATCCCTTCCGGCCACAGCCGCCGCAATTCCGAATCCGGCCAGTAAGGCCGCCACGAGTTCCCCGCCGAACAACGACCACGCGGGCCACCAGCGCATCGCAAGGCCGAACGTAGCGTAAAGCGTCAAGACCGAGAAGAACGGGCCGAGCCAGCGCATCCACTTGTGACCGACCAGTTGCCGCCGGCAACGGCGCTTAGCCCGCGGCAGATGTCGATACACCCGCATCATCGTAAAAATGCCGCCGGCAAACGTGCGCACTTTGCGGCGGTATTCGTCGGCGAACGAAGTCGACCTCGGCACTACGGCCCGCGCTTCCGGATGCAGCGTCACGCGCAAGCCACGGTCGCAAACGGCCAGCGGTACATAGAGATCGTCGACACACTCCGGCGGCACCGGCGGGCGATCTTTTTTCCGCACCACAAAGAGGCAGCCGTTGACGCCGATCAACGTGCCGGTCTGCGCTTCCCGCCGACGCACGTAAATTTCGAAGCGAGTGTAGAAACCCGCACCTTCCGCCGCGTCTTGGCCATCGCCGGGCACCGAAACGTCCACGCCCGTGACGCACCCCACGCCCGGTTGCAGCAACTCGGCCACGAGCTTGCCGATCGAGCCCGGCTCCGCGGCCACGGTGACATCCGAAAAGACCAACACCTCGCCGGTCGCGACCTCGACGGCTTGATTCTGCGCCTCGCTTTTTCCGACCCGCGATAGACGCAGCACGTGGTCGGCTCCGGCATCTTGGGCTTCGTCGGCGGTGTCGTCTTTGCTGCCGTCGTCAGCCACAATGATTTCCATGCTTCCCGGATATTCGTGAGCACGCATCCGCCGAACCTTCGCGCCAATACGACCGGCGGCGTTGTGCGCGGCAATGATGACCGTCACCGGAGGCCAAATCTCCGGTTCAGGCGCGGCGCCGACGTCAAAACGTTTTTTTCCGAGGCGCAACACCAGCGGATAAATCACGTAGGGATAAGTCAGTCCGAAGATTCCAAGAGATAAAAATAATACCCACGGCCAAATCACTTCTTGCCTCCGGCTTTGGATTCATATAGCGCCAAGTAGGTCTCGAGCATTTTGTCGATACTGAAATCTCGTTCGACCCGCCGTCGCGCCGCCGTGCCGAATTTCCCGGCCAACGCGGGATCGTTCAGCAATCTGACGCACGCCGCAGCCAGCGCCTCAGGTTGTTCCGACGGCACCAAGCAGCCGGACTCGCCGTCGACGATAGCTTCGGCGTTCCCCCCAACGTTGGTGGCGACAATCGGTCGCGACGCGGCCATGGCTTCGATCAACGCCAGCGACAGCCCCTCGTAGCGACTGGGCACGGCGATTAAATCCAGGGCGTCCAGCCGCCGCCCAATGCCTTCGGTATAGCCGGCGAAAGTCACCGCGTGCGTCAACCCATCGCGCTCGACGCGTCGTTCCAACATGGGTCGCATGTGCCCGTGCCCAAAAAAGATCACGTGAGCTTCAGGCACACTTTCGACAATGTGAGACATTGCCTCGACCATGACATCTGGGCCTTTGATCGGGTGCAGCCGGCCGATGACGCCGATCAGCTTCGCGCCGGGCGGTAAGCCCCGTTCCCGCCGGAAATCAACTTCCTTTTCCGACTCCTCGAGCGTGACGCCGTTGTGGACAACCTGCACGCACGAGGCCGGCAGTTTTAATTCCTGCACCAAAACGCGCTTGATTTCGCCGCTCACTGCCACCAACGGGCAGGAGCCGCGAGCGAGCAAGCGATACATCCACCGGCGCCTGACCCGGGCGCGCAGATACTCCAGGTTGCCGTGGACCGTGGGCAAATGCGGCACGCCCGCCGATCGCGCTGTCCAAAAAGTGTACACGTTCATCGTGAATTCGTGGCTGTGAAGCAGGTCGTAGCGACGCCGCTTGATCAAACGCGCCACGTCGCGCATCCATCGCCAATCGCGCCGTCTTTTGATGGGGCGAACGGTCACCGGCACGCCGCGTTCCTGAAACTGTTTTTCGAGCCAGCCGTGTTTGATCAGCAGCACGTGGCTGCGCACACGCTCGGTGTTCATGCGGGACACGAGGTCCAGCATCATCAGTTCGGCGCCGCCCGGATTGGATGTTTCGATCAAATGCAGCACGCGCAGGGGGCGCTCATGCGGCCAAGTATTGTTGACGTGGCGGTAGTAATCACAGTCGCGGCAGGTGGGGAATGGACGGCAGCACTCACCGCGTCGATCATTGCCCGAGAAGGTGCCCATCACGCGCCAGCAAATCGTCCGGCCGAAGGGCTCGTGCGCCGCCGGTCCGGCCTTTTCGATGCCGTGGCCGAGAAATTCCCAATAAGGGACCGTCTTCCTGGATCGATACCACGCCCGGATTACGGCTACGCGCTGTTGACATACGTGCGCCAAACGAAACAGCGCGATGCTTAACGGCCCGGCCCCGTGGGAGGAGAGAAGAACGCGCCGGCTCTCGATGTGAAAACGCCCGGCCAGCAAGGCTTCGCGCACCGCCGGCCAAGAAAGCTCACGCAGCGGGTCGAAAACCATCGCAATGTCTTTTAGGTTGTCCCGAAAATGGAAATCCGCACCGGCAACGGCGACGAATCCCGCCCCGGCCCGCCGCGCTGCTCGATACTGCCACAGGACATCGGCGTTGGGCACGTATTGCCCGTCGTGCATCGTGTTCCACACTTCGACGGCATCGAAACGCCCGGCGAATTCGAGGTTCCCGGTGATATCTCCCGGCTCCGGGTGGGCCAGAACGGCCAGCCCGCCGGCGTCGTGGATGAGATCGACGAGTTTCTCGTAATCGTCTTCGGGCAGCAGTTCCGTCACGCCCAACGCCAAGACGTGATGATCGCCTTTCTGGTCGAACTCCAAGCCGGGGACCAACAGCAACTCGTCATCGCTGTGCGCGGCGCACTCTTCCCGCAAACGCCGCACGTCGTCCGCGCTCAACTGTCGCGTGTGCTCGGTGAGGAACCCCACGCGAATACCACGCTCGCGCAGCAACGCGGCGATTTCGGCCACCGAAAGCTCGCCGTCATAACTGAACGTGGAATGCACGTGCAGCAACGCCGGCGTCTTTTGCGAACCGGTCCGAACACGCTTTTTGACCAGCGCCCATTTGTTCGCCAGCCATTTGCGGAACTCGCGGCTAAAGGGCCCGATGTCATGCCGGCGACACACTTCGAGACGCACGGTCGGGCGGAAGAAATCCACACAAAACGAAAGCAACCAGCGAAGTCGGCCCGCGCTGCCCGGCGGCATTTTCAAATCCCCTTCGCGCTTGAACAGCCGCGTCAGTGTCGCGTCGAGATCACCCAACAACCAACGCGTCTTGATACCCGCGTGGTAGGTCATCTCCGGCACGGGCTCGCCCACCGCCACCAAGGCCGCGGCCAGCGGCACGTCGATTCCCGCGTCGACCGCTAGTTGCAGGCTGCCCCACAGGCGACCGTTCACCTCCATGAGGTACGGCCGGCCGTCGCCGCCGCGCTTGAACTCCACCATCGCCGGGCCGTGCCACCGCCATTCGGCCAGCAAGCGCCGCGCCGCGTCTCGCATGTCGCGGGCAATCGGAATCGACTCCCGCAAAGTACTCACGCCCCCCGAAGGCGGCATCTCACGCAAACGCCGATGCGCGCTTTCCACCACCGGCTCGCCGTGCCGCCACACGCCGAAGTATCCTTCGCCGGGCCCTACGATGCGCTGCTGGAGCAGAAGCGGATACGCCCCGTCCGGCAGGTCGGCGAGCACCGCCGCCAATTCTTCCGCATCGCCGGCATAGGTCACGGCGATCTTGCGGCCGTCGACCAGGCTACGATGCGGCTTGACGACCACCGGATACGGCAGCGCGTCGTGATCGATGACTTCGTCCGGCGTACCGATGCGCACCATGGCCGGCGTCGCTAAACCCAGGCGGCGGGCCGTGGCGAAAGTGTCGTCCTTGTTTGCCGCGGCGTGCAGGGCATCGGTCGACGGCCACGGAACGGCACAGTGCGCTTCTATCTCTTCACGGCGCGGCAGCAGAGCGAAGATGGCGGCGTCGGTGGTGGGAATCAGCACATCGAAGCGGTGCTTCCGGAGAAGTTCCAGGATAAAATCCGCGTACGCGTCGGGGTCGTCGCCGGGCGCCGTCGGCGCCACGTGCGATACGGTCACGCACCGGCTGCCCAGGGCCTTGGCGCGGGGATCGTCGTCGACGGCCGTCACGCGCCAACCGGCCGCATGCAGGGCGCGGCAACAGGCGAGCGCCGCGTTTTGCGCGGCGCAAGTTATCAAGACATTGCGGATCACTAGCTCCTCAGCGCCTCGAACGGGGCACTCCCCATTTTTTGCGTTTTTCCCATAGTGTTTTCGGCGTAATGCCGAGGAATCCGGCCAGTTCTTTTTCGGTATGGTGGTCCTGATAGCGCTGCACGAATTCGCGGGCGTACTCTTCAAGGGACAACATGCGATCCAGCGCCTCTTCCCGGAAGCGCCGCCGCCGTTGCGCGCCGCGTCGTTCCATAAACAGCGGCAAGTGACTCGGGTCGATTTCCTCGCCCTCTTCCATCATGAGCATGGTTTGTTCGAGAACGTTTTCCAATTCGCGAATGTTTCCCGGCCAATCGTAGTTGCGCATCATGCCCATGGCCTCGCGACTGACGCCGACATTCTCGCGGCCGATGCGCTCGGCGATCCGCTTGATGAAATGGCTCACCAGCAGCGGCATGTCGTCCTTGCGGTCGCGCAGGGGCGGCACGACGATGTGAACGACATTCAGGCGGTAATACAGATCGGCCCGAAACCGGCCGTCTGCTACGTCTTGCTCCAGATTTCGGTTGGTCGCGGTGATGATTCGCAGGTCGAGCTTGATCGGTCGGCGATCGCCGACGCGCACAATCTCTTCCTCCTGGAGGGCGCGTAAAAGTTTCACCTGCAACGAAAGCGGCAGATCGCCGATTTCATCCAGAAACAAACTGCCGCCTTGCGCTTTCTCGAAATACCCGGCGGCACTATTCACCGCGCCGGTGAAGGCTCCCTTCACGTGGCCGAACAGCTCTGCTTCGATTAGGTTTTCCGCAATGGCACCGCAGTTAACCGCCACAAAGGGTTTGTTGGCGCGCGGACTGCCGGCGTGAATCGCGAGCGCGATCAGTTCTTTTCCCGTACCGCTCTCCCCGCTAACGAGCACGGTCGATTTGAACGGCGCCACCCGATCAACGAGTTCGAAGATGTCCTGCATCGGTTTGCTGCGGCCGATAATATGCGGCTTCGCCATGGCCTCGCTCATATGCCACCCCTAATCTGGTTACGAATTTACCGAATTCACCCTCAGTTATTACGAATTTTCAGGGATGTGTCAAGAAAAATGCCGCACGTTTAAGTCGGATTAGACGCTTTATGACTCTTTATCGCCAGTTTCGCGGCGCCGGCGCACGTTCTCGGCCTCTTCCGTAAGCCACCGGTACCCGGCCACGATCGCGCCGCCGATCACGAAGATGAGCAAAACTCCGAAGACGGCCAAATCGATAGCCGCCCGAATCACGTATTTCCGCGGCTTGAAGCGTAGTTCGATCGTGTACTTCCCGGCGGGTAATTTTGCCAAGGCCAAGCGGTGTTCGCGCACGTGCGGCACGCCCACATTCGAGCGCCAGCTACGGTGGAAGTTCATGTTGAGAATCAGCAACGCGGGCTGCTGCGCGACGTCCACGTCCACGCTAATCCGGTTGGTCGCGCGGCGCACGGCACTGACCCGGTTGGCGTCTCCTTGAAAATAGGCTTCGCCTCGATACTCGGGGTTCGGCTCAAAGCGCGCCGGTTGCGGCACGAAAGTCTGCTGGTCCTCGGCGAGGAAATACCGCGGCTCTACGCTGCTGGGCAAACGGAAAGGATTCTCCCATTGGGTCGTTCCCAAATTGCTGCGAAATAAGTAGTAGGGATTGGCCGGCATGTGACGATTCTCGATGTTGAAAAACCCGCCCGCCGCCGGCGTCGGTTCAACTACTTGTCGGGTGTGTCGAATAAGCAGCAGCCACGCCGACCCGGAATACAGCAGCACGAGTACCAGCCCAATAGACGACACGGCCCATTTCCATTTGCCGCGCCGCAAACGATCCACCGCGGCCCCGGCGAGCAAGACCAGCGGCGCCGACAAATAAAACGAATAGTATTTGTAGGACGCGGTCGTCCGAGCAATCGGCAGCGAGTAAAACCATTCGCCGAGATGCGTCGTTTCGCCAAGCATCAGCAGCGCCGCCAAAGCCGCCATCGCCGGCAACACCCAAAACCGCCGCCGATACACAGCGAAACCCAACGCCGCACCGGCCAACACCAACGCGAAACCAAGCGAAGGAAACTGCTCACGCAGCACCTCATCAACCAATGCTTGGGGAATCAGATCGCTTACGCGGTCGAGTTTGTAGGAGAAATCGAGCGAGCCAAACAGTCGCTTGGAAAGCCGGAACGTCGAAAACAAACGCCCGTGAAAAAGCAGGAGCGGCAGCGCGAGAGTCGCCGCAGCGACCCCAAGTGGCACGAGCGCCCGCCGATCGCGTCGCCATGCCAGAGGTAAGGCTTCGCCCGCCGCATAAAAGCAGACCATCACGGCGAAGACGAAAAGGTGCGCCTTGCCTGAGGCTAACGCCGCGCCGACCATCAACGTCAAAAACGACGTCGCCCAAAACACTCGTCCCCACCGCAATCGACGGTGAATTCCTCGCCATGAGCCGCCGGCCTCGGGCTCGGTCATCACGCGATGGGTCATGAAATGGAAGCCGGCCAGAAAGAATAAAAAGAGGAAAGCGGAAACATCGTTTGTGTCGCCGCCCACCGCCAAGCGGCGCACGGCCCACGGCGAACATACCGCCGCCAGCGCCGTGCCCACCGCGACGGTCCGCGAAACGCCAAGCACCCGCAGGACGAACCAATACGCCGATAACCCGCCCAACATCAACCAAAGCAACAACACCATTTTGAAGCCAAGCAGATCGTCGAAAACAAACGCGGCGGCGATGACGAAGGGATCGGGAAACGGAAAATCCGGGTCGGCGAAAAGGGCGAAACCGCCGCCCAAATGATGGCTCCATAGCGGCAGCGCGTGGTCCACCGTGAGCGCGTGGTCAACGAAGGCCTGAAAAAACAGATGGATGAAAACGTCGTCCCGGTTGTCGAAAATCCGGCCCGGCGTCATCATCGGCAGCCAAAAAACCAAGATCAAAAGCGACAAGACAAGTGCGCCGCGCGCGGCGGCCGAAGTGGAAAGGGGCGGTCGTGGGTCGTCAGTCATTTTGTTGATAAGCACCACCCAAGTTGAGTGAGAATCCGGTTATCACGTCTCCACGAAATCAACAAGTCGCGGGCCGTTTATGTCAGAGGCCAATTCACTCGGCAAAGCCGAATTTCCTTCGTACCAAGTCCAAGTTCGCCGCGGCGGCCGAGAACTTCGGGTCGAGTTCCAACGCCGAGCGGTACGCTTCCATCGCACGGGCGAAGTCGCCCTCTGAAAAATAACGGTCGCCCAGGAAACACCAGCCGAGCGCGTCTGTGGGTTGGCCGGACGGCGTAGGCCGATCATCGAGTTTCTCGTCGGAGATCCGCCACAGGTCGTAGCCGACGCCGAGGTAGCCGCCCAACGCCGGAAAATCGTGCTCGCGACCGCGAAGTCGCCCGCGCAATCGCGCCTCCAGATTTTGCGCGGCTTCTTTATCGATCCCGGTCGCGCCTAACTCGCGGGCAACCACCGGCAGCAGCAATCCGGCCAATCGCACATGACCGGTCGGCGACAAGTGGCAATAGTCGATGAATTCGTCGAATCCACAAACGCCGCCCGGACAACCGGCCTGATACTGGTCGTCCAAATCAACGAAGCGCGCGCCGGCTCTTTCGGCGGCGTCATTCATTGTCGCGGCGACGGCGGCGTCGGCACGAATCGCCATTTCGTCGTGATCCCGAGCCGACCGCAACACGCGTCCGGCGGTTTCGAACTCGCCAACCCGCAGCAAGGCCACACCGCCAACCGCATCGCGACCGCGGCCGGTGGCCAAGTAACCCTGCGCCAGTTCCCCTGCCCTGTCGGTTTGACCCAGAGCCACCAGAGCCAACGTCATCATCGTCAGAAAACGTTCCGGAGATATTTGCGAGTCGCCTTCCAATCGCCGCACCACACCGTCCAACATGGCTGACGCCCGCGGGGAATCGATTTCGGTGAGCGCCAGGCCGTACGCCAAATCGGCGGCAACCGACGGCGCATCGGTGCGGTAAGCCGCCAGCAATTCCACGGCACGCTCGGGCTTGCCGTAGCGCAGCCAGTGCCGCGCCTGCGTGAGACGTTCGTCCCCCTCCGCTGCCTCAAGCCACCACCACTCGCGCACGTCCACGTACTGCAAATTAGACGGCGGCCGCGCAAAGACGATCGCCGCTCCCACGCGCTGCGCCGCCCGCGCCAGCGACGCGACACTGCGTTCCAGGCGGGCGATCCAAAACGCATTCCAGCGGGGATCGCGGTTCCATGAAGGCAGCGGCGAGCCGGGTTGCTCGATCGCGTTGCGCGCCGGCCGCAGCAAGCGGGCAAGGGCGAGGTGGCGTTGTAGTTGCCGGCTTACCTCCAGCGCTTCGGGTGGCGCGTTGGCGGTCGCAGCCATGGCTTTGACGTCCAGCCGCTCGTTGTGCCCGAAAACAGCCAGCACCAAATCGGGCTTCAGCAAGGGCAACACGTTTTCGGCGAGGGCCGCGATTTGCGCCGCGCCGAAGCCGGTTTTCGCCAGATTGATGACCTCGATCCGCGGCGTCCCACCCGCTTGGTTCCATAGGCTTTCCAACCGCCGGGCGTAGCTTGCCGTATCCGAAAGCCCCATTGCGCCCGCCTGCGAACCGCCGAGCAATACGATCCGCGCGATCCCCGCCGGCTTGTCCCGCGGGATGCTTTGGGCCGGTTGATCCAGATGCCGCAACGTCCATTTTCGTTTCCCGGTTCCATCCAACGGCACGAGTGTCCGATCCGGCACGGTTTGAAACGGAAGCACACTTGTCGCGTCGGGCGGAGGAAGCGGCTCGCGGCGCAGGTCTTCGACAACACGCGAGATCAACTCCGCGCCTGCGAACAACAGCAGTAGCGCGACTCCGGCAAAGAGGATCTTTCGTTTGGTACTCATGCTCTTTCGATGGTAGCATAACCGCCGCTATGTCAGCTAACCGACGACGTTTTTCGCGCACCCGCCGATTGGTGTATTCGCTCGTCGCCCTCGCGGCGGCGTGGCTGGCGTTGGAAATCGTCGTGGCCGCGACCGGTCTCTACAAGCGCCCTTCCGAGCGCGTATTCACCGATGTCTACGATGCCGCCTACGAACTGCTGCCGGGAGTTCGAGTCCCTTTCGGCAACGCGCCGATACCTGAGGACCCGACGAACCACGCCGGCTTCCGCGGGCCGGAATTCTCCGACACCAAGCCCGAAGGCGTGTTTCGCGTCATCTGCGTCGGCGACTCGACGACCTTCGGCGTCATGGTGCCGGAGCCGGAAACCTACGCCCGCCGTCTCGAGAAATCGCTGCATGCCAAGGCTCCCCGCGTCGAAGTCCTCAACGCCGGCGTGCCGGGCACCAACATATTCGCCCACCGCGTTTTGCTGGCAAAGACGTTATTACCACTGAAGCCGGACGTCATCGTCCTTTACGTGCTGTTCAACGGCCGTCCGGAAGTGGAAGACATCCGCCGGAAAATCGAAGGCGGCCGCGCCGCCAATCGGGTGCAACTAGCGCTGCGTCACTCGGCGGTCTACCGCTTGCTTCGCCGATTACTCAAGGGCGGCTTCGCACTCGATAGCGACGCGCCCCTCGCGCACCTTGTCGCCGATAGCGGCGTACCCGGCGGCTGGGTTGAAACGTCGTTTCGCGCGGATCTACACGCGGTTGTCGACCAGGTTCAACATGCCGGCGCAAAGCTGGTGCTCGTCTATCACCTGACCCGCCCCGGCGTGCAGGCCCGCCTGGATCGCCGAGCCAACCCCGCATTACCCCTGGGAGCCTCCGAGCGCTTCAATCGGCGTCTGCGCGGTCTGACGCGGGACGCCGCAGCGACGCGCGGAGTAGTGTTCCTCGACCCCATGCCGGCGTTCGTGCGGGGAAAAAGTGAAGATAAACAACTGTTTCTCGATGACGTACATTTTTCGTCGCACGGTCACGCGGTTCTTGCCGAGGAACTTACCGAGCCTCTCGGCAAGCTGCTTGGTGCGCCGTGATATCGCGCGTGTGAGGGTTTTAATTTGACCGGCCTTGCCCATTAAGGTTAGAAAAATCCAACTTGGTTTGGGCGGAGGGCCCTGGATGCGCCATTTGCGCCTTATTCTGGCGTTGCCGATCATTTTTGTCTCAGCGGTGGTGCTGTATTCGGGTGTGCTGGTTTGCGCGCCCTTCGACCGCCGCCGGGATTGGGTTAACCGTGTTTTCGGCGGCGCGTGGTTTTCGATTTGGAAATACATGCTTGGCGTCCACGTGAGGGTAGAGGGCCGCGAGAACATCGAGCCAAACCGGTCGTATATTTTTGTTGCCAACCACACGAGTTACCTGGACGTGATGGCCATCATCACGGATTTTCCGGTGGTCGTGCGCTTTTTGGCCATGAAAACGCTGGTCTGGATTCCAATTTTCGGCATTTCTCTCTACACTTTGGACCACGTGTTCATTGATCACCGGAAGAGGGCGACACATCGCCAGAGCTTGGACGCCATCGCCCGCAAAACAGACGACGGCAAAAGCATTCTGATTTTCCCCGGCGGCGGGCGCGCGCCGGACGGGCGATTGGGCGAGTGGAAAAAAGGCGCCTTCGTCATTGCGACCCAATTGCACGTGCCCTTGGTGCCGGTAGCGATCTCGGGTTCGTCGAGACTACACGGCATCGGCGATTTTGGCGTTCGCCCCGGAACGATCACGATTCGGATCGGCAAGCCGATCGCCACCGAAGGGGCGTCGTACGAAGATCGAAACCGCTTTTTGGCGGCAGCACGACAGGCCGTGGAGGAATTGTTGAACCATGACACCGATGAATGACCCCAACGCCGTCAAGATCATTCCCCTGGGCGGCCTTGGTGAAATCGGTCTCAACTGCCTCGCGTTGGAATACCAGGGTCAGCTTCTGCTGATCGACTGCGGCCTGATGTTTCCGGAAGACTTCATGTTGGGCGTGGATATCGTGATCCCCGACTTCACCTTTCTAGAAGACCGTTCCGACGACATTATCGGCCTGATTCTCACCCACGGCCATGAGGACCACATCGGCGCCGTGTCCTTTTTGCTGCGTGAGCACAACCCGCTGATCGTCGGCTCCAGAATGACCCTCGCCTTCTTGGGAAACCAGCTCGGGCAGTTGAAGAAGCTCAACGGCGATAACGAGCTGAGCATCGAGGTCGTCGAAGCCGGGGATGTGCGAGGTTTCGGCCCCTTCGAGGTGGAATTCATCCAAGTCAGCCATTCGATCATCGGCGGGTTCGCGCTGTCGATCCGCACGCCCCAAGGCGTGATCGTGCACAGCGGCGATTTCAAGCTCGATTTCACGCCTTTCAACGGTGAGATGACTGACCTGACCCGCTTCGCCGAACTGGGTAAAGAGGGCGTGCTGTGTTTTCTTTCCGATTCGACGAACGTCGAGCAGGACGGCTACACCGTCAGCGAGCGCGACATCGCGCTGGAACTGGAGAACATTTTTCACCATTGCCAAGGGCGTATTCTCGTCACGCTCTTTGCCAGCAACCTTCAACGCATCCACCAGATTTTCGAAATCGCCGAGCGCTTCCAGCGGAAAGTCGTATTGAACGGCCGCAGTATCATCTCGTCGGTACGAATCGCCCGCGAACTCGGCGCGTTTCACGTCGATGAGAGCCAACTGCTGGATATCGGCATGCTGGAAAACGCCGAACGCGACAAGGTCGTCATTTTGTGCACCGGCAGCCAAGGCGAACCCATGAGTGTTTTGTCGCGCATCGCCGATGACAACCACAAGCACATCAGCATCTACGACGGCGACACGGTCATTCTTTCCTCGAAGATCATTCCCGGCAACGAACGGGCGGTAACCAACATCATCAACGAGCTATACCGCAAAGGCGCCGAGGTCATCTACGAAACCATCAGCAACATCCATACGAGCGGGCACGCGCACCGCGAAGAACTCAAAGTGCTGCTGCGACTGGTGCGGCCGGAACATTTCGTACCGATCCACGGGGAATACCGGCATCTCGTGCAGCACGCCAAGCTGGCCGAAAGCATGGGCGTATCCCGCGAAAATGTTCACGTATTGGAAGACGGCAAAGTCCTGGCGCTCGCCGACAACAAAGCGTGGGATTACGGCTTAGTACCGTCCGGCCGGATATACGTCGACGGGCACGGCGTCGGCGATGTGGGCAATATCGTCCTTACGGACCGCCGCATTCTCAGCGAAGACGGAACGATCACGTGCGCCCTGGCCCACCGCGACGGCGTGGTCGTTTCCGGCCCCTACTTCAAAAGCAAGGGCTTGGTGTACGAACCGGAATATCGGGATCTGTGGGACGAAGCCAAGGAAGTTGTGTTACAAACAATCAGAGAAATGAAATCCGAAAATGGTTTTGACGAACAAGCCATGCGCGTGGAAGTTGTGCGCGTTGTGCGCCGCTTGTTCAGCAAGCGTATCGGTCGTCGACCCATCGTCATACCCGTGTTGATGGAGGTCTGAAACCCCGGTGGCGAAAAAACAAACGACCCCCGCGCGGCCCGGCAAGACCGTGGAAATCGCCGGTGTGCTGCTGATTATCCTGGCGGCGCTGATATTCCTATCCTTGCTTTCCCACGTCATGCGCGATGCGTCGTTCAATTCCAAGCCGATCCCCTCGATCGAGCCGCAAAACATCATCGGCCGCTTCGGCTCCTACACCTCCGACCTGCTCATTCAATTCGGCGGCTTCGCCAGCGTTCTGTTGCCCTTGATTCTGGCGATCATCGGCTTGCTGCTGTACCGCAAACACTCTTTCAAGATGGCTTTCGGGCAAATCGTCGGCTACTTGCTGCTGCTTGTTTCCCTGGCGACGATTTTGGCGCTCTTTTTCGAAGCCCGCGGCGGCGGCGCGGTCGGCTTGGCGCTGGCCACGCAATTGCACTTCATGCTGGGCACGGTCGGCGGGGCGATTGTCGCCTTCGCCTTGTTGGTCGTCGCCCTGATTCTCGGCGTCAACTTTTCATTTGTGACGACGTTCGGTTGGATCAACAAAACCGCCAAAAGCATCGCCGGCTCGCTTCGTGAGTGGTGGACCGTTCGCCGCACGGCGCGCGAACGCATGGAAAAACACGACCAAGTCGAACGCGCCACGACCACCAAAACCGGTCCGATCATCCGTGGCGGCGGTGAGGCACCGCTGGAACCGATGGCCAGGGAGTCCAAGACCTCGCTCCGCAAGACTGATCCGCCCGTGCGCTCCACGCGTCTGGATCGGGAAGACACCGCCGTGCCGCCCCCGCCGCCGAAGCGTCCGGAACCCATGCCCAAGCCGAAACGCAAGGAAGCGGAACAGATCACGATTCACAGCAAGGGCGAAACCGTCTCGGCCCAGCAAATCTCCTTCACGAAGCTGGCCGGCCAATATGAACCGCCGCCGCTGCGCCTCCTGCAAAATGAACCTGAAGTGGATAAAGACCTCGACCGCGAGGCGCTCATCGCCCAATCCGTCGCCCTGGAAAGCAAACTCGCCACCTTCGGCGTCACCGGCAAGGTTGTGGAAATTCACCCCGGCCCGGTGATCACGATGTTCGAGTACGAACCCGACCCGGGCATCAAGGTCTCGAAAATCGCGAACCTCGAAGACGACCTGGCGATGGCCCTACAGGCCGAGAAAATCCGGATTATCGCGCCGATTCCCGGCAAGGGCGCGGTCGGCATCGAAGTTCCGAGTCTGCGCCGCGAAATCGTCTACCTGCGCGAAATCCTCGAAAGCAAAGAATTCAACGAGGCCGTCCACCCGCTAACGGTGGCCTTCGGCAAAGACAGCACCGGGCGACCGATGGTGCAGAACCTCGCGAAGATGCCCCACCTGCTCGTGGCCGGAACGACCGGCAGCGGCAAAAGCGTGTTCCTCAATTGCATCATCATGTCCTTGATCCACAAATCCACGCCTGAAGATGTTCGCTTGTTGATGGTCGACCCGAAGCAACTCGAATTGTCGATGTACACCGACACGCCTCACATGCTGCACCCGGTGATAATCGAGCCGAAGAAAGCCGCCCTGTTGCTGCGTTGGGCGGTGACGGAAATGGAAGACCGCTACCGCAAACTGGCCGAACAACGCGTGCGCACGATCGACGGTTACAACGCGAAAGTCGCCAAGCTGCAAAGAAAGCCGCGCAAGGGCAAATTGACCGGCGACGAGGAGCCGCTCCCCGAAAAGCTGCCCTACATCGTGCTGATCATCGACGAGCTTGCCGACCTGATGATGATCGCCGCCAAAGAAGTCGAGGAATCCATCGCCCGCCTGGCGCAAATGGCCCGCGCCGCCGGCATTCACCTGATTCTCGCCACCCAGCGACCCAGCGTCGACGTCATTACCGGCATCATCAAGGCCAACTTTCCCAGCCGGATCGCCTTCCAGGTTCGCAGCCGGATCGACAGCCGCACCATCCTCGACGAATCCGGCGCCAATAACCTGCTCGGTATGGGCGACGGCCTTTTCCTGCCGCCGGGCGCGGCGTGCATCGAACGCTTTCACGCGCCATTCGTCGCCGATGAGGAAGTGCATGGCATCGTTCGCTACCTCAAGGAAAACCACGCGCCGCCACCTTATGTGGAAATTCGCACCTCGTCAGGCACGGACCTCAACGACGCCTCAGTCGAAGACCTGCAACTCGTCGACGACGGCGCCGACGACCTGGAAAACCAACTCTTCGATCAAGCCGTGGCCATCGTCGCGCGGGACCGAAAGGCTTCGGTCAGCTACATCCAACGGAAGCTGAAGATCGGCTACAACCGTGCCGCGCGCATCGTCGAGCGGATGGAAGAAGAAGGCATGATCAGCCGCTCCGACGGTACCAGCCGGGCGCGGGACATCTACCTCCCCGAACGCGATTACGACTAATCGCCCTCCAACAAGAACCGCCCGGTTTAGGAAATGTAGCCCGTCGTTTTTCGGTAAGCATTGCGCTTAAAGGAATGGCGGCGTCGTGTTGGGGGCATTGACACGACGCCGCAGGAGAGGAGATTGGCCTTGCTGCAAAAAATTTTCGCTTCACTATGAAAAACAGCAACACCGTCTGCCTGTGAATAGAGCAAAGGCAGTGCCAAAACCCTCCGCTCCACGTAACCATTGATAAAAAAAGTGATTTCACATATTTCGGCACACGGTGCCAATTTCCATAGCCGCATCGATACTTCAGAAATCCGATAGCCTGTAAGAAAATTTGAGGCGGCAAGCCCGGGCAAGGCCCGGCGCTAGGACGGAGAGCATCTATCGACGATGTTGTTGCAACGACCGGCGGGAGCGGTCGCGGTGACAACATAGTCGCCGGATGCACGCGGTTTTGGGTCCAGGCTCAGCCTGGGGCTCGCCGCACAGCCTCCCCGGCTTCTACGGTTTTGTGTGAAGCGCGCAGAGCGACCAGCGGGAGCGGTCGCGGTGACAACATAGTCGCCGGATGCATGCGGTTTTGGGTCCAGGCTCAGCCTGGGGTTAGAAGAAGAAGGCGAATTCGCTTTTGAATCCTTCGAAGGGGGGTATTTGTCGGCAGACGCCGCCGGCGCATTTCAAGCCGCCTTTGTAACGACCGTAGGCCAGTGAGATGCGCGTCCAGTCGGCGGGTTGAATTGTTGACTCGACGGCCCAGAAATTTTCGTCGTCGTCCGGCCGCGCGCCCAGTTCGAGCACCGCCGGCTCGTCGGACCATTCATAGAGACCCGTCAGCGTCACATACGGCGCCCACGCGTAACCCAGAGCCGTCGACCAGGTTAGCGCATCCTCGAATTGAGTTTCGTCGAAGCTGTGGAACTGTTTGACGCGCCATTCGGCGTTGACCGAATGCGGGCTGATGATCGGCGTGTCGACTTTGATGTCGCCGTGAACGAAGCGCCCTTCCGGCGCTTCCCGGTACCCGCCCTTCCCGGTGAGGTAGAGGCCGTTGCCGAAGGTGCGGTCGAAGCCGCCATACGTGTGTTCGATCCATTCCAGCCAAGGGGATTCCGAGCTGTAGTGGTCGGCCAGTTCCAGTGGTATTCCCTCATGAGTCTGGATGTTCGTGTAGTTGACGAATACGCCCAGCTCCGCGCCGGGTATCGTATAGTCCACGCGACCGCGCGCGCCGATCGCGTCGTCGTAATTCGGCAGGTGGCCGAAGGATTCCTCCGGATATTCCATGCTCGGCGGGTCGTTGTAGGGATAGTCGAAGCGGAAGTAATCGGTACCCTCGGCCAGCAGTGTCACCGGCCCGAGGTACCACGTGGTGGCCAAATGCGCGCCGCGCCCCTCGTATTCGATGTCGCCGAGACGCTGGTCACGATTGTCGGTGTATTCCAACCAGGCGTACTCGCCGTCGGCCGCTCCGAAACTGCCGATCACCGGAGCCTCGAACATCAGCGAGTAGAGGTTGATGTCGTCGTCCTCGTCGAACTGGGCCAGGTCGCCCTCTTGCTCGGCCCGCAGGTTGCCGCCGACCCAGGCGAAGCCGCCGCGAAACACGCCCGGCGCGCCGCCCATGATGCGCGCTCCCCAGATCAAGTCGCGTTCGTCGAAGAATCCGGGTTCTTCCGTCCGCGCCCGTTCGGGGCCGAAGCGCCGGTCGTCGCCGACGTTGACCGGCCCGACCAGGGTTTCGAACTCGAAGTACTCGTGCTCCAGTTTGAATAACGCGCCCTGGACGGTGGTATCTTCACCGAATTCATCCCGCTTGAGCAGGCTGAGCGTCAGCCCTTGGCCGAAGCGCACGTAGGAATCGCCGACGCGAAACAGCAGCGGGCGTTCGTAATATTGCACGTAGAACTTTTCGGGGACGTAGCGAACGAAGTATTCCTCGTCGAGCAGGTAAGCCTCGGTGTCGTAGCGCAGCCCGGCAATGAAGGATCCTTTGCAGATCTCCACGTTGAGCCGGTTGACTATCGCCCAGAACTCCTGGTCTTCGTTGGTGATGTCGTAGTTGACGCGCAGGGTTTCGACGATGGAAACCGAGTCGGTCAGCGGCGTATTCCACTCGACGGCCCAGGCGCCGGCCGGGAGGGCCAGCAAAGCGAGGACGGTTATGATTCGTCGCAGCATTTATAATCCCAGGAGCTTTTTGATTTGGTCTTCCAGTTGCTTTTCCTCGCCCGGCTTGTACCCGATGTGCATCCAGGCGATTTTGCCTTCTTGATCGATGACGATGGTCAGCGGGTAGTCGCCCCGCTTGTTGAACATGCCGTTGACCCGGCTGTCAGAGTCCAGCAGCACCGGGTGCGTCAGCTTGTACCGCCGCGCGATCGAACGCACCTTGGGCAAGTCGGAAGGCGAGTCGGCCGTGATCGACCAGACTTCCAAGCCTTGGTCCTTATACGTTTCGTAGAGTCGCTTGAGGTGCGGGAATTCCTGCTTGCACGGCACGCACCAGGTCATCCAAAAGCTCATGACAATGACCTTGCCTTGGTGGTCGGCCAGGCTATAGGTTTTGCCCTGCGTATCCTTGATGGCAAAATCGTGAGCTTTTTCGCCGACGGCCCAAGCCAGGTTCGCCGCCATGAGCAGTGCCACGACCAACACGATGAAACGACGCATTCGAGACTCCTTTACCGTGCGGCACGCTCGCCGCCGGATGCTGAACATCCTTTTTAACGGAGTACCAATAAAGGGTCAATGTTGCACGAATTACGGGCGGCGCTAATCCCGGGTGTATCCTTCGTTGCCGGCCATGATGTCCAGAAACACCGTCGCGGCGTCTTCGATGGGCACAATCACCGCTTGTTTGACGTCGGCTTTGCGGAAATCGATCGTTTTGACGTAACGCTTGCAGACGTCGCAGGCATCCAGGCGGTGCGGGCCATCCTCATCCACGGCCAAGACCTTGAGTTGATCGGAATCTTCGTTGCCGCAGTAGGGGCACATGACGCGCCGGAAGGTCCACACGAAGTTGCAGGTGTCGCAGACCAAATGCCGTCGGCCGCCGTCGCCGACCAGCCCCGCCGCTACCGGTCCGTTGCCGCAAATGGGGCACGTGCCGTGCTGCCATTTTTCGTCGTCGACCAGCGGCGCAAGTTGGACGGCAAACGCGGGCAGAACCGCGGTGCCGACCTGCTGCAAGATGAAGTAAAACGCTTCCGGTGTGAGCCCGGTGGCTTCCGCCACCTCGGCAACAGCTTCCACCGTGCGCTGCACATTGAGGGTCACGAGGCGGATCAGCGTCTGGTCGTCATTTTTGACTTTCGCCGCCCACTGTTTCATGGCCTGCTGCACGGCTTCTTCGGTAAACGACGCCAACTCGATGGCGGCATCGACCAGTCGGCCCAGCACCTCGGGATCCGGCGCGAGTTTTTCCATTTCGAGTAAAAATTCGCCGCGGTCGATCTTCCCCGGAGCGGCCTCGGCGTCGATCTCGTAGGCGGCGGCCCATGCTTTGGTCTCGGAGGCAAAACGGCGGGTCAGCGCCAGAGTTTGACTCGTCAGGCGCACCAGTTCCGGTGCAACGTATTCGCGGGTGAGGCTGGTGGCGAGCGCTGCATCGACACGCTCGTGCGGGAGCACCAACGGCCCCGGCTTGATTTCATCCGGGTGATGGGGCGTCGGTTTGGGTTCGGGCAGCGGTCCACGTATTTTCACGGCCATCTCCTTTTTTAACATCGGGCAATAACGGCAGCCTAAGCCGAATCACCGGCGATTGCCAATGGGCGGTAGAAAGGAGCCCCGCCGTTACCGGCGGGGCTTCTCGCGTATCAGCTACGTGGCTCAGACTTCGCCTTCGAGTCCGTGTTTTTCCAGATCGTCGATCAGGATCCACTTGACGTGGCTGGGGAAGTCTTCGCCGGGATACAACTTCACTTTGTCAGCCTTGAAGCGGTGTTTGTTGACCGGGCTCTTCAGCCAGGCAATCCGCTTCTTGGCGTAATCGAGCATTTCGTCGTAACCGCCCCACATGATCGCATCGGTCGGACAGGCTTTGGCGCAAGCCGGTTCCATGTCGTCGGCGATACGATCGGCACACAGCGTGCATTTGACGATCCGACCGGTCTTTTTATTTTTGGTCGGAATCGCAAAGGGACAGGAGTCCACGACGTCCTGCAGATTACCCAGTGCCTTTTCGTTGAACACCACGGCACCCTGTTCGGTGATCTCGTACGAGCCTTTCGGCAACGCCTCGATGCACGTGGGTTCGGCGCAATGACGGCAACGGTCGCTGGTCATCAGCCAGTACACGTCGAATTCATTGAGCTCGTGCTCTTCGAAACGCACGATGGTGTAAGTATCACCGTCCAGGGCGGGCGGGTTCTGGTAGGAGCCGACGAAAGTCGTCGCCACCGCCGGGTTTTCGTTCCACTGCTTGCAGGCTACTTGGCAGCCGCGGCAACCGGTGCAGCGGCTTGGATCGACAAGCATCATCATCTTAGCCATGACCGCACCTCCTTAAGCCTTCGCCACGTCGACGAGGAACGATTTGAACTCCGGAATGCGGGTGTTCGCATCGCCCACGTGCGGCGTGAGAATATTGGCCGAGTCGCCGCTGCACAATCCGCAGTAGCCCCAATGCCACGGCAGACCGACTTGATGAACGATTTTCCCGTTCACCTTCAGCGGTTTGAAACGCTTGGTAACGCAGGCTTTGGCCACGACGGTACCGCGCTTGTTCCAAATTTTGACCAGGTCGCCGTTTTTGATGCCCTTATCCGCGGCCAGCTCTTCGGACAATTCCACGAACAATTCGGGGAACAACTCGTTGAGCCAGGGCAGGCTGCGGGTCATCGCGCCGGCTTGCCAGTGTTCGCTGACTCGATAGGTCGAGCAAACGATCGGGAACTCGGCAGCGGTGCCGAACTCGCCGGAGGCGCCCGGATAAATGTACGCGGCGGGGTTGGTGGGCTGCTTCGGATGCAGCAGGTTGCCGACCGGGCTTTCCATCGGCTCGTAGTGAACCGGGAAAGGACCATCGGCCAGGCCCGCGGCAAATACGTTGGCCACGCCTTCATTTTTCATGATGAAGGGCAGCGCGAACTTGCCGGCCTCTTCAGCTTCGTGCATGGGCGGCATACCGCCGTCGGGCACGTCGCCGACCCACTTTTCGCCGTTCCAACTGATAACCGGCTTCGTCGGATCCCACGGCGTACCGTCGGTGTTGACCGAAGCGCGGTTGTAGATGATCCGCCGGTTGACCGGCCAACACCACGACCAATTGTGGAACATACCCATGTGGGTATCTTTCTTGTCGCGGCGCGCCATGTTGTTGCCGTTCTCATTGTACGCGCCGGAATACAGCCAGTTGCCGCAGGCCGTTTCACCGGTCGCCGACAACTTCGTGAAGTTCAGCACCTGTTTGTTGCGGTTACCCCACGCGTAACCGTTAATCGCTTTTGCCACGAGGTGTACGTCGGGATGACCGTGGCCGTCGTCGTAATCCCAGTGAAGCTTCGTGAGGGCTTCGGCATGCTGCCCGCCCGCCTTCTTGTAGAGCCGGCGCACTTCCCGTTGCAGCGCGTGAATGATCCACAGGTCGTCCATCGATTCACCGGGGCCGTCGCCGCCCTTATAACGCCATTGCACCCAACGGCCGGAATTACTGATCGAGCCTTCCTTCTCCACGCTGGCGCGCGCCGGTAGACGGAAGACTTCCGTTTGGATGTCGGCCGGGTTGACGCCGTCGCGCTTCCAGAAAACGCTGGTCTCGGTTTCCCACAAGTCGACTGCAACCATCCAATCCAATTTGGAAAGGGCGTCGCGCTCGAACAGGGTGTTCGGGCCACCAACGGCAGGATTCTGCCCAAACAGGAAAGTGCCTTTGATAATACCCTTGCTCATGTCTTCGAACAGCGAGATGTGGCTGTAGTTGCCGGCTCGCTTCGGCAGCCACGAATAACAGAAACCGTTATCCGCCGTCGCCTCGTCGCCCCACCATTCCCGGAGCATACTGACCATGTACTTACGCGCGTTTTCCCACCAGGCCAGGCTGGTGCTGCCGAGACGTTTCCCCTCGTAGTAATGCTTCATATACGTTTCGAGGTCGGTATCCTCGTCGGTTGGGCTCTTGAGGTAGCCGGGCAGAATGTGGAAGAGCAAGCACATGTCAGTGCTGCCCTGCACGTTGCTTTCGCCGCGCAGCGCGTTGATGCCGCCGCCGGCGCGCCCGATGTTACCGAGCAGAAGCTGGGTAATGACGTAGGTCCGGATGTTCTGCGTGCCGTACGTGTGTTGGGTGGTGCCCATCGCGTACATGATGGTACCGGCTTTGTTGTCCTGGCCGGTGGCGGCGTAGGTTTCGTACACTGCCAGCAAGCGATCGATCGGACACCCGGTGATACTGCTGACCGTTTCGAGATCGTAGGGCGTGTAGTGCGTCTTAAGAAGCTGGAACACGCAATGCGGATCCTCCAGCGTCTTGTCTTTCTTCGGCTCGCCGTTTTCGTCGAGATGATACTTCCACGTGCCCTTGTCGTAGGAACGACTCGATTCGTTGTACCCCGAGAAGATGCCGTCGTTGAAGGCGAAGCCCGGGTCGATCAAGAACGCCGCATTCGTGTAGTTGGCCAGGTACTTCGTGTGCTGCTTGTTGTTTTCGATGATGTACTTGATCAAACCGCCCATGAAGGCGATGTCCGTACCGGTCCGAATCGGAGCGTAGATGTGCGCCCGGGCGCTGGTCCGCGTGAAGCGCGGGTCAACGCTGATCAGTTTCGCGCCGTTCTGCTCAATCGCTTCGGTGATCCACTTGAAAGAAATCGGATGGTTCTCGGCCGCGTTCGAACCGATGATCATCACCGCATCGGAGTAGCGGAGATCGATCCAGTGGTTGGTCATCGCGCCCCGACCAAATGAAGCCGCCAAACTGGCGACAGTGGAGCTGTGTCATATTCGGGCCTGGTGTTCGAGGTACACGACGCCCAATGCGCGCATCCACTTCGAAAGCAAATAGCACTCTTCGTTGTCGAGCGACGCGCCGCCGAGGCTGGCGATGCCCAACGTGCGATTAACCTTCTGGCCTTTGTCGTTTGTGGCCATGAAGGTTTTTTCGCGCGTTTCATACACGCGCTTGGCGATTTCGCGAATCGCCCAATCCCACGATTTCTTTTCCCACTTGCTCGAGCCCGGCGCGCGATATTCCACGTACTGCAGGCGCTTGCCGCCCGGATCGTCGTGAATCTGGTAAATCGCGTTGCCCTTGCTGCATAACGAACCTTGGTTGATGGGATGATCCGGGTCGCCCTCGAGATTGACGATTCGTAACTTGCCGTCGACTTTTCGGCTGTACATAATCGCCCCGCAACCCACACCGCAATACGGACAAATCGTCGACTTCTCGGTCGTCGACGCTAATTTGCCGGCTTTCGCGCTGTAAGCATACGCGGATTCGAGGTCCAGCCCCGGCAGTCCCACAGCGATCGCCAGCGTCGCACCGCCGCCGACCTTCAGGAAACTGCGTCTGGACAGGTTCATGAAATACTCCTTCCGCTTATTGAATGGACATTGTTCCTAATCGGTTCATGTCTTCTCTAGTCTCATCAACACAGTCCACAAGAGATTAGGGAATTCGACCAACGGACGTCAACGTGTCATTTTCGACATAAAAGCTCACTTTTCTTCTTTTTCCCATGCCTCATTGAACCGGCCTATGATACTATTTATTTCTCTTGAAATAACCCCCAGAGGAGCCGTCATGAAAACCCGGTACATCGTCGTTCTAGCTGTATTCGTGTCACTGGCCTTTGCGACGCTACTGTGGGCCGAATCGCTCGAGCCCCCCTTCTCCGGCTGCTACCAAATCAAAGGCGAACTCGCCAAACTCCGCGGCGGCGACAAAATCACGCTCACCGAATGGGTGACGCCCATTTGCTCGCAATGCTTTCTGTTCCACCGCGAGTTGAAAAATAAACCGCTGGGCGACGACGTCGAAGTGAAGTACGAATTTGTCTTCCACCCCGACAAAGGCAAACCGCCGGTGCGCCTGTTGTTGCTTACCCGCCTGGTGAAACCCGAGCTGGAAAAAAAGATGCTCGAAACGCTCTTCAACGCCGCCTTCGAACAAAAAGTGTCGGTGGAAGACGAGGAAATTCTCGGCGCGATCGCCGCCAGCCTCGGTCTTGGCGAGGCCTGGGCCGATCCTTCGTGGCAAAAGAAAGTCGACGTCGAAATGAAAAACCTGGAAGCCGCGTATCAGAAATTGGGCGGCCCGCCCAAGACGCCACTGTTGGTGATCAACGACGCCCTGCACATGTCGCCGGGAATCTGCAACGTGCTCGGTTCGGAAATGCCCGACAAGCTGCACGAAGTGCTCGACGGTCTACGCGCTTACCGCGCCAAGTAACTCATTCGCTCGCGGGAAATTACGTTTCGGTCGGCGCGTCCGGCTCGGGGACGCCTTTCGGTTTGCGCGCCAGGTCGATGGGATGCTCGCCGACGGCCGCTTGAATGCGCATGCCGGTCCACCACAACACCCACGCGGTAATCGCATACAGAATCGCCGGAATGACCTGCATCGCCGCCGCGTTGAGAATCACCAGCACACCCAACGCCACCGCCGCCAGGTGCAGCAGCAGAATCAGCACCGTGTTGCTGATGCGAATCAACACCGCCAACGCGCCGATGCCCAGCGCGTCGAAGTGCGATAGTTCTGGTCCGTGCTTCGTCATGGTGCGCCTAGTCTAACACCCACAACCGCCTTCGTCATCACCGTCGGCGACGGCGGGAGCGGCCGTGTCGTTGTTGTCGTCATCATCGTCGTCATCTCCGGCAGGAATCGAGCACTTGAGCTTGAACGCCGTATCACGCGTGAAGGTCGGCAGAGCGATCTCGCGCCCGGCATTAACACGACAACAAAGAATACGGCGATCCACGGCTTTCTCACACCGCAACCTCGCAACTACATGACAGCTTCATCAACAATCATGAATGAGATTAGCAGAAGACCATCAATCCGCCAAAGCGAACGGTATTTGCGACCGCGAGAGCCTACTTCTTCTTCCACAAATGCCAGGCGGCGGTGGCGACGACGATCGCCGCGGCGGCGGGTTTCACCGCGTGATAAAGTGCCGGCCACATCCCGGCCCACTTGGCGCCTTGCGGACCGGCGACGAGGTAGGGCGTCGGCAGCGCCAACAACAACGCCGCGAGCCACAACACTCGATAGCGCCCCTGCCCGTACAAAAAGACCAGCGGCGGAAGCAGCAGCAGGTAGTGATGCTCCCAGATCGTCGGGTAGATGAAAAAGTACGCCGCGAACCACAGTACCAGGAGGTTCGCCGCCTTCGCCCGCCGGGCCAGAAGCGTCAGCGCCAGGCACGCGCCGAGTGCGATGACAGGCACACCGTAATACAGCCACGCAGGCAGGCTTTTTCCGACCACGACCCGCAGCAGCATGATGAAGCCGAGGTCGCCGCGGTAGATGGCGCCCCCAGGTCGCGCCGGGCGGAAGTTCTCCCAAAACGGGTCGATGCTCTGCCCCGTCGCCAGCATGTAGAGCAGCGTCGTACCCACCGCCGTCGCCGCGATGAGCAGCAAAGTCCGCCAACGCCGCTTGACCGCCAGCACCGGCGCGCCCAGCCACGCGGTGAGTTTCCACAACATCCCCGCGCCGAGCCAGGCTTCGCCCGCCTGCCGACTCCCGCCCGAAAGGCTAAGCAGCGCGCCGAGCAAAAACGCAGCCTGCAGCATATTGAACTGGCCCATGTACAGTTCGAGGTAGACCGGCGACGACGCCAGCCACAACGCCGCCATCACCGCGCCGTCGGTCCCGCGCAGGTGACGGTACGTCGCCCAAGCCGCCAGCAGCGCCGCCAATTCGATCAACGCCAGCCAGAACCAGAATGCCTGCTGCGGCTTGGCGAAGGTCAACGGTGACGCGGCCGCCGCGCCGATCGGTAGGTAGCGAAAGGCGTAACAGCAGGGCACTATCTTATGTTGCGGATCGCCGTCGTAGATGTCCTTTCCGTGCCGCAGGGCGTGCCCCGCCTTGTATAAGCCATAGAAATCGCAGCCGGTCTTTGCGTTGACGTCGCTGTCGTGGAAGAATTGTTTAAGCGATCCGCCATTGACGACTTGCCAGCCGTAAAACACATTAAGCGCAACGGCGGCCAGCAACATCGCCCAGATCAGACCATTGAAACGAGATTTCATGCGCGTTGACCCGTCCATTGAGCGCCCGGACCGCAGCCTGCTCTGGCTGCTGCCCTGCGCCCTGCTGCTTATCGGCTTGACGATCGTGTTCGAATGTACCGCGATCGACGGCGTTTCGCCAGCATTCCGCGCCGTGCCGCTGGACGACGCCTGGATCCATTTCGTTTACGCCGAGAACGCCCTGCGCACAGGCCTGTTGCATTACAACCCCGGTGAGCCCGCCGCGGGCACCTCGAGCCTGCTGTGGGTGATTCTCCTATCCCTTCCCCAACGCCTGGGAGTCTACCCGCCCGTCGCGGCCAAGCTGCTGGCCCTGCTGGCGCAACTGGGCCTCGCGGCGTTGGTGTTGGTCGGGCTGCGTAAACACACCTACCGCCCGCTCGCGATACTTGGCGCGGTGCTCGTCTGCGCCGACCCCGTGGGCGTGTTCGCTTCGCTTTCCGGCATGGAAGTGATGCTCTATTCGTTAACCGCGTTCGGGGCCGTGTGGGCGCTCTTGGAAGGACGCTATCGACTCGCCGGCGTGCTGGCCGCATTGACGGTCGCGGCGCGTCCCGACGGCGTGCTGACCGCCCTTTGCGTGATAACGTTCGGCTTCCTGCACTTGGCGATCATGGCGCGTAAACGGGAAAAAGGCATGCCCCGTTGGGGTGAAACGGCGTTCTGGCTCGTGCTGCCCTCGCTTTTGGCTTGGCTGCTGTGGGCTTACCTTAATTGGCGGGCGACGGGGCGTTTACTGCCGGCCAGTTTCTACGTGCGGGCCGGCGGCTGGTCGCTCTTCACGAACGTGCCGCCCCTGGGGGAAATCTTTCGCACCCTGGCCGCGGTCGGTTCGTTCATCGGCCATCCGCTGCAATGGATGCTCTACGTGCTGGGCCTATTGTGGATCGCCTGGCGCCGCGATATCCGTTACGGCGTGCTCGTGATTTTCCCCTGGGCGCTTGCCGTGCTGATGGCGGGCCAGACGGTGCAGTTCATCGGCGGCGGTTTCTTGGGACACCGCTACATCGTCCCGGCGCTACCGTTTTTCCTCTACGTGCAACTGCTCGGTGTCGCCTTTGTCACCGACCTGCTGATCGAAAAACGCGTGCTGCACCGCACCTATCGCAAGCGGCACCTGCCGGTCTTCCTCACGCTGGTGGCGTTGCTGCTGCTCATGGGCGACCCTCGTGTCGTGCCGCGCCACTTGGCCGAGCAGCGCCGTGAATATGCGTCGGCGTGCCGCGAAATTGAGCACATGCAGGTGAAAATCGGTCGCTGGCTCGACGCCAACACCGCCCCCGACGCACGGGTCGGCACTCACGATGCGGGGGCTATCACTTACTTCAGCAAGCGCGAAACGATCGACATCATGGGGCTCAACACGCCGCACATCGCGCCGTTGTCGCCCCGCGTCGTCGCGGGCCTGGATTATCTGGTCACCTTCCCCGCGCTTACCGGCGATATTCACGTCCCGTACCGCGAGGTGTTTCGCGTCCAATTCGATCAGACGACCGCCGTCGCCGATAAGCTGATGGCCGTGTACCGTATCGAGCCCCCGGCGACGCCCGCCCTAACGCCCGAAATTCAGCCGTGAAACGAGCCCTGGGCCAGAGGTATTCGAAACGATGACCGATACGGACAATCGAGCCATCAAACAACCGGAACAGATCAAGGCGCTCTTCGACCGCCTTGCGCCGCGTTACGAATTAAACGACCACCTTTTTTCGATGGGTATTGATGTCTGGTGGCGGCAGGTCACCGCGCGCCGCCTCGCCCCGCAGGTTCCCGGACCACTGCTCGACGGTGCCACCGGCAGCGCACAACTGGCCGCGGCCGTGGCCCGGCGCTATCCGGACCGCCGCGTGGTGGGCCTGGACTTCTCGCCCGGTATGCTGGCCGTGGGCCGCGCGAAACTGCCGCGCCTGGGCTTGGATCAGCGCGTCGAACTGGTCGAAGGCGATTTGCTGGATCTACCTTTCGACGACGGCTTCTTCGCCGCCGCGACCGTAGCCTTCGGCGTGCGCAATGTGGCCGACCGCCGCCGCTGTCTGCACAACTTTTTCCGGGTTCTCAAACCCGGCGGGCGCTTGCTGGTGTTGGAGTTTTCAATGCCGACGCTGCCGGTCCTGGCGCCATTGTATCGCTGGTATTTCGGCGCCGTCATGCCAATCCTCGCCCGCCTCTTGCGCTCTTATGAGGCCTATCGCTACCTTCATGAATCGGTGCGCTCCTTCCCACCCGCCGAGCGCTTCGTCGCCATGCTCCGCGAAGCGGGTTTCGAGAAAGTCCGCGTCACACCGTTGACCTTGGGCATCGCCCAGCTTTTCGAGGCCGAATCGCCGTTATGTTGATGACCAAATTCCTCCTTCGATAACGCGTCGCGGCATTTATCTGTCGGCAAACCGTCCAAAATTGGCCCTTATTGAAAATTTCCTGAAAAGATATGTGGTTCCGCCGGAAAATGAATGGGCGCTCATTCAGAAAACGGTTTGACTTTTTCCCTCAAAGGATCAATACTTTGGTGGAATGGATCGGGCGGCGAGCTCTTCGAACCGCCGACCGAGGTAGGGACTCATGGCAAACGTTAGGCGCATACGCACCCCGGCCACGCAATACTACTTCGAGCCCTACGACCACCAACAAATCATCGCCAAAATGCACGAGGAATTCAGCCGCGTGTCCGAGAAGGTCATCGGGCGCGAGTTGATCATCCTGCAATTCGCGTGCGCCCTGCTGACCCGCCAACACGTGATGCTGTTGGGTCGTACGGGCATCGCCAAGTCCCTGCTCGCCAACGAACTGTTTGAGATTTTCAAGGCCTCGGGCGCGAAAACCTTTTCGATCAAGGCCTCGGCCGAAGACACCAAGGACAACTATTTCGGCCCGATCGACATTCCCCGTTACCGCGACGAAGGCGTCAAGGTGCGGCGGACCCGCGGCTCGGTGCTGGAAGCCGATTTCGCCTTCGTCGACGAGCTCTTTGACACCAACGAGCAGATCCTTCGCGACATCATGCTGCTGCTTTCCGACCGCATGCTCTTTGAGGGCAACGAGCGTTACCACGCCCGCCTGCACAGCCTGATGGCGGCCACCAACTACCTGCGTCTCAACGAAGTGACCGAGGCGGTCGTCGACCGTTTCGCTTACCGAAGCGTGATTACGGCCGAAACCAATACCTTCGACCAATACCGCATCGACCGCTCGTTTATGGGCCAGCAGCGCGGCGGACACGGGCCGACCAAGCCCATCTCGCGCGGCGAAATCGATTACCTCTCGCGCGTCGTGTGCGGCCAGATGGGCGACATCAACATTGAGATCAGCGACGAAGTCCTCTACCTGAAAAACATTATCCTGCGGTACTTCATCGACCGCATGAAGAAGGCGAAGGGCAGCTACTATCTCAGTCCGCGGCGGCAAGCGGGCGTCATCAACCACCTGCGCGCCTGGGCGCTGCTTAACGGACGCACCAGGGTAGAAGAGACCGACCTTCCGAAAATGAATCTGATGCTGTGCATGGTCGGCGCCGAGGACGAAGAGGAAAAAATCTTCGCCAAGACCGCCGAGGAGACCATCCGCTACCTGCACAACGACGCCGATTTCCGCCAACAGCTCGTGATTCTCACTACGATTCTTAACGTTATCGAGATCCTCAAGGCCAACCCCAAGCGCGCGGGCTCTATCGACTTGCAAGCGCTGGGCGTTTTGCCGCCGCAAAAACGCTGGCGGGAAGAAATGGCGGAAAAGCTGGCGAAGAAAGGTTCGCTGGATCTGACCGTCGAGCAGCTTCGTTCGGTCCTTTCGGAGATCAAACCGAACAACCTGTACATTCAGGAACTGGCGGAAGGCTGCCATAAGCAACTTCAAGAACTTGCGGCTCTGCACCTCGGTGGCGGGGGCCAAATCTTATGGACGCACTGACCCGGCTGGCTAAACCACAGGTTTCCGCAAAAGCCGCCCCGGCCGCGCTCCCTTCTCTATCCGATGATTTCGACGACTTTCTCGAACTGTTCGAAGAACTGCACGGGCTCGTGCCGCAATCGTTCTTCCTTCTGTTCAAAATCGCGCGGGTGATCAAGACCCCCGAAGCCGCCCTCAACGGCCAACTTCGCGGCTTCTTCGACATTTGCGAGAGCGCCGAACGCACCGCGCCCACCGACCGGCCGGACAAACAACATCTTACCGATGAGGTGCCGATTCTCACCGATCACGAGCCGCATTTCGGGACTCGGAAAATCAAGGGCCTGGAAGAAATCGGCTTGGCGCGGCCCGGCGATGTGGCCGAAGAGGACTTCACCGACCTGCTGCGGAGGGCCGAAGAACGGCAGCTAAACGTGCGCGTGCTCGTGCGTTCCGGCGCCGGCGAGGCCGCCCCGGAAACCGCGCCGATCACCGATCGCGGCACACGGTCGATGGCCAACGCGGCCGAGCAAAAGCTCTATGTGCTCTTGGACCGCTCGTACTCCATGCGCCACCGCAACCGTCTGCTTTACGCCAAAGTTCTGGCCATCGAGTATTTGCGCCGCAAAAAGAAAAGTAACGCCAAGCTGTTTTTCCGCCCCTTCGACTTCGACGTCTACGAGCTCGAGAGCTTGACTTCGCCTGAAGAATACGACGCTCTCATTCGCCGCCTGCTGTTTATCGAGCCCGGCGGCAAAGGCACCGACATCGCCCACGCGCTTGAGGTGGCGGCCAACGATATTCGCTTCGACGGCATGTTCGACGGCGCGGAAATCCTGGTCATCACCGACGGCATGGACCGCGTCGATCCGGATGAACTCCGGCAGAGGATCGGCGAGAAAATCGTGGTTCATATGCTCAAAATCGGCCGCGACGAGGCCGATCCGCAAGACGCCGAAATCAAGGAGATCATCGAAAAGGACCAATTGGTCGGCCTTTCGCGCGAGGAGGTGATCCACCTGTTTCGCCAACGCATCACGCAAGCGTGGGACAAGATCACCGAAACCCTTCTGGAAACCGACGACCTCGACGGCCGGGATTTGGGCCTTGGCGAGCCGGAAGTGACCTTTGCATTGGAAGCCGTCGAGCGCATCACGGCTCAACCCGTGGCGGGCCTGACGCTGGCCGACGCCGAAATCGCCTTTCGAAAAGCCTCCTTCGTAGAAGGTTTTATCGACCTGTTGCTCTCGCGCGCCGAAGACGACAAGACGATTGGCTCCCGCAGTGCCGAACTCAGCGCAGCGCAGGATAGGCTGCACGAATTCAAAGTGGCGATTGCCGCCAAAAGCGGCATCACCGCCTCCCTGTTGGCGGGCAAGGACTTGCGCTTCATCAACGATAAGAGCCTTCGCCGGCAGGCAAAAAAAGCGAAAATGACGTTGGAAGATCTCGGCCGCCTCCAAGAGCAGCAAGACTTGCTGCTGCAGCTAAAACTCGGGGGCGGTAAGGCCAAGCCTGGTGAAGGCGGCATGTCGCTTTGGCAGTTGCTTCGCTTGGTCGGTCGGGCTACCGTAAAGTCCGTCACCGGGTGGCTCTTTTCCGACAAGGACGAGACCGAGGAACCGCCGCCCGAGTCACCTGAACCAAAACCATCAACCGAAGACAACGTCGATTAGCTGACGCGTCTTTCATCGTTGTCGAAAAACGCCCGCGGGGGTTTCCCATGAGCGACACGTCCTCTTCCGCCAAACCGAAACTCGTGTTCGTGCACGGCGCTTGGCACGGCCCTTGGAGTTGGGACCTCTTCGTCGAGTTCTTCACGGCGGCTGGTTGGACATGCGACCGCGTTACGTTGGCCGGTCACGACGGCGGCCCTCAACCCGACGACTTCAATACGTACGAAATCGAGCGCTACACGCATAGTATCGAAGAAGTCACCGGCGGCGACGCCAACGTCGTGTTGATCGGCCACAGCATGGGAGGCCTGACGATACAGCACTATCTGGGCCAACACGAAACGCGGGGCGCGGTCTTCGTGGCGGGCGTACCGTATTACGGGATCCCCTGGAACGGTGTCTTGTTGACGATTCTGTCTCAAAGCCCTCTCAAAACCATATCCATGCTGCGCCGCGGCAGGCGTTTCGAAACCGCCGCGGAAGTGCGTGATCACTTTTACTTGCCCAACACGCCGGCCGAGTTGATCGAAAAGAACTTCGCGCGCATGGTGCCCGAAAGCGCCGCGGCGCTGCGCCGGTTGTCGCTCAAGGGCAAGTTCGCCGGCGATCCGCCCGCGCCACTGGGTAATCCGCCGCGTTTGGTTCTTGCCGCCGGGCACGATCACTTCCTGTCGCCGCCCTACATGGAAGAATTCGCCCGCACCTACGGCTCGGACTTCGAGGTCTTTCTCGATATGCCGCACAATTTGATGGACGCCCCCGGCTGGGAGAAGGTGGCCGAAACGATCGCCAAGTGGCTCGCCGAAAGCGTCCTGCGTGCTTGAGTTTTGCGGCTTTGTTCCCCGGCGCGTTTTTGTTTACAATCGATGCATCATGAATCTTGGCTCTCCTGCATATAAAGAGGTGAAACATGCAAACTCGCAATAGGACGTGGATGTGGTTTGTCGCGACCGTCATCGTTACCGCCTTGGCTTTGATGCCCATTGTCGGCTGCAAAACCAGCGATTACGCCGGCGCGGCATCCAAAATCGCGAAAAAGACCGGTCTGGACGACAAAGTGCCTTACGCCAAGGAAGTGGCGGACGTGTGCAACTTCCTCACCGAAAAAAAGTGCACCAAGAAAAACTATCAAAAATGTGTCGAGGACCTGGGTAAGAAGGCCGCGAAAAGCGGCAGCTTTAAAAAGTCCCTGAAATGCCGCGCCAAGTGCGCCAACAAGGCGAAAGGCTGCAGCGCTTACACAACCTGCGCCAAGAAATGCTGAGGTGATTGGCCGCACGAGCTAGGCCGGTGCGGCAAGCCGTTAATCGATCGTGAAAACCGGCTGCGGGCCGAAGCTTCGGTCTGCGGCCTTTCTTTTGTCTGACTCCGTGTCACGACGTTATCCTCAGCGCAGCGAGAGTCTGATATAGTGATGTCCGGCGAACGTGTTTCGATTCAAATGGACCGCGGGAGGTCGTGTCATGGCAACCGAAAATCGTGACTTCTGTGACGCTTGGTTGGCGGCGTGGACCCAGGTGGCGGGCGACCTGGAAGCGGCGGTCGACGCCCTGCTTACGTTTTACGCCGACGACGTGTTTTACAGCGACGCATCCGTTCCGCAAGGCGTGCAAGGTTTGGCTTCGTTTCGCGCCCACGCCACAAAACTCCTCGGCAAATTCGGCCGTTGGCGGTACACTGCCCAGGAATTGCATCCGATCCCTGACGGTTTCGTCGTCAAATGGCGGGTTGAGTTGGACGATCGCGTCTGCTTCGGCGTGGACCTGGTGGAACGCAACGATCAAGGGAAAATCACCCGCAACGAGGTGTACTTCGATCGCGCCACGCTCTTTGACATGAGCCGGTGAGTGCGCGCCTCTTAAGACCACGACCGACGCCTAACAATTATTGAAAACCACCGCCTCACAGGGCCGACTATCTGATATGCCCATCACCGCGCCGGCCCCGCTCACTCGGGCGGCATGGCCTTGGCGCTCGCACTTCGTTTCATTCCGATGGCTTTGATGAGGTATGGGAGGTAGCGCAAGACACGCAGGAACCAACGCGGATTCGTGCGCAGGATTTGCCAAAGGTTACCGAAAAAGACACCCGGCCGTGTGTAGAAATGCCGTTGGTAGCCTGAGCAGCGGCGGCGCAACTGCTCGAGCGTAAAGCCGGTGTCCGGTCCCTCGGCGCCGTATTGCTCGAATATTTCCGAGCCCTCCAGCACCGTCAAGACGAAAAACAGCGCGTGATGCGGCCGCAGGCGCAGGCTATAGTCGAGCGCCTTGCGCATCGTGGCGTCGGAGTCGCCGGGTAACCCGAAAATGAATTCGATGATCGTCGTGATGCCCTGCCGCTTGGCCGTGGACACCAGTTCGACCGCCGCTTCCAACTGTTCGGGCCGCCGTTTGATATTACGGATGACTTCCGGGTCCGCGCTTTGGATTCCTACCACCACCTGGTCGAGGCCCGAACGTTTCATCAGCCGCAATGTCGGCTCGCGACGCCCCAGATAGGAAAAGGGGGAAAGCAACACGCCGTAGCGCAGGTCGTGCCCGCGGGCGATCATCGCCTCGGCGAACTGCTCGGCCCATTCGGTCTTCGTGCCGAAGATGTCATCCTTGAAACCGATATACCGCAAACCGAAATCGCGCACGCATTGTTCGATCTCGGCCATCACATTCTCGACGCTGCGCTGCCGAACGCGCCGCCCCAAAATTGCCGCCGACGTGCAGAACGTGCAGCGATTGGCGCACCCGCGGCTGGTCATCATCGGCGCGTAGGGCTGCCGCATGCCGAAGTAGTGGTAATCGTAGAAGCCATCGGGCGAATGCTGAGTGCGATCGGGAAAGGGCACTTCGTCGAGGGGATCGATCAAATCCTGCGGCGGCGCCATGATCACGCGGCCGTCTCGGAGGTAGCTCACGCCACGCAGTACCGCTTCGTCACGCTCACCGCCAAAATACTCGAGCATCTCGACGATGCTTCGTTCGCCTTCCCCGTGGCAAACCATGTCCGCCCCCGCCGCCAGGTACTCCTCGTAGCTGAAGGCGCCGGGACCGCCGACAATCAGTGGACCGGAAAATCCCCGCTCGCGTAACTCCCCCATACCGGCAATGACGCTCTGTTTGAGGAAAGTGGAAGTATAAAACCCCACGACATCGATTTCGTCTTCCCGCAGCAGCCGGGCTAGTCGCGGCAAGTCGAAGTTGTCCAGTGATTGATCGTAGATGTGGCAATGCCGCCCCGCACCTTTGACCGCCGCGGCCAAATACTGCAGACCCAGCGCGGGCACGCGCTTCATGCCATATTCGCGTTTTTCGGCGACCATCCACCCGCCGTCCTCGACGGGTAGGTAAACCAACGCGACTCGTTCGGCCCTTTGTTTGCTCACGGGTGAAGGTTCCCCGATTTCAAGTCGCCCGCCGGCGTCTGCGAAGCGCCACGCCGCCCGGTCGCGGTTGCATTTACTTCAAATACGGAATATAGCACTTTTCCGCGACTTGCGGGCAACGCAAGCAGGGCAAACGGGTGCTCAAGAAGGATTGCCCTTGACCCCGAAAAAACCTGCGTGATAGCAAGTAACGGATAATAAGTCGGTTCCAAGCGGCGAAGGAGACTCGGTGTTAAAGTGGTTGCGGCGGATAACGGGCAAAGAAAATGCGGATCAAAATGACGAGCCTGTGACCGTCTCCGCCGCCGTACACCCCAACCCCTGCGGCGCAGCAGTGGCGAAGAACGTTACCATCGAGCCCCTCATTGTCCCGCGCCCGGAACACTCGCTTTCGCGTAAGAAGATCGCCATCAACGCGCTTAAAGTCATGGGCCGACTCAACCGGCACGGTTACGAGGCGTATTTGGTCGGCGGATCGATCCGCGACATCCTCATCGGTCGCCGGCCCAAGGATTTCGACCTGGTGACCGACGCGCGTCCCGACGAAGTCCGTAAGCTGTTCCGCAACAGCCGCTTGATCGGCCGACGCTTTCGCCTGGTGCATATCTTTTTCCACGGCGGCGAGATCATTGAGGTGTCCACCTTCCGGAAGGGCGTTCCCTTCGACCCCGATAGCGATTCGCCGATCAAAGAGGAAAACACCTTCGGCTCCCCCGCCGAAGACGCCTGCCGGCGCGATTTGACCATCAACGGTCTGTATTACGACCTCAAAACCTTCAACATCATCGACTTCGTCGGCGGCATGTCCGATATCCGCGACCGGATCGTCCGGGTAATCGGCGACCCGGCTCTGCGCTTTCGTGAGGATCCCATCCGCATGCTGCGCGCGATACGCCACAGCGCCGGCACCGGTTTCACCATCGAGCCGGCCACCCGACAGGCCATCCAGGAGCACGCGTCAGAGATCACGAAAGCCAATCCTTCACGGCTGCGCGACGAGTTCATGCGGGAACTCACCGAAGGTCGCGCCGCACGCAGCATCAATTTGATGATCGAACTGGGCCTACTGCAACACATCATGCCGGAAGCCCGAGACGCGCTCGCGCAAACCGAACGCGCCGCGGCGACCCGCGTCCATTGGCTGGCCAACCTTGACGCTCTCGACGAGGCGATCTCGATACGGGGACAACGGGTCGAGATTACCCAACCGATGATTTTCGCCGCATTCACCGCGCCGCTCGTGAAGGCGCAGAATTTCCCGGCGAAGGTCGATGACCCGCGCCGACTCCGCGGTTTCCTGCCGGGGGCCATTCGCGATTACCTCAAACCGGTGCTCAAGAGCCTGGGTATTAGTCGTGGATACGCCGACGCCGCTTCCATGGTGCTCGTGGGCCTGCTCAACCTCGAAACCTCCCTGGCGCGCGACGGCCGCGTACCGCGCTCACTGCTGCGCAAAGTCTATTTCCCCCCGGCGCTGATTTTGTTTCAAATCGAGGCGCGCGGTCGTAAAGAACGCTTGCCTCAGTCGGTGTATGATTTGGCGCAGGAAAAAGACTTGTTGCTTTTCACCAGCGGCAAGCGCGGTGGCCGCGGGTCCCGAAAGCGCCCGGCTCGCGAGCAGAACACCGAGAAAAAGCCGGCCCGCGCTCAGAAAGAAAAACCGCCTGAAAGCCGAACCCCGGGCGCTTCGCTGGTTTTCGATCCATCGGCGCCGACCGACGCCGGACCCGACAAATCCAAGTAATACCGATAATCTCCACGAACTTCGCACGGTAGACGCCCCGGCGGCCTCCAGGCTAGAATCGGCCGCATGAGAGTGCTTGGCATCAGCGACAACCACAACGCAGGCGCCGCCCTTGTCGTCGACGGCGAACTTCGCTTCGCCCTCAACGAAGAGCGGATTATCCGGCGAAAGAATGCCTTGGCGTTTCCAACAAACGCCATCGCCGAAGTGCTGCGACTAGGTGGCTTGCGCCCGAGCGAGATCGACCTCGTTTGCGTGGCGGGCGAGATCACGCCCAGCTTTCTGCTGCGCAGCCTGCCGGCCCTGCACCAAGGCGCGAAGAACCAGTCGGGACAATTCGGCCTTCTGTTCACCGCCTATACGTATTTCCAGGTTTTAGCCCGCGCCTGGCACCTGCCCTACGCCATCGATCGCGCGCTGTCGCAGCAACTATTGACCCGTCGCTTGCGCGCCTTGGGTTTGCGATGTGCGGTTCGCATGCGGGATCACCACACAGCCCACGCGCAAGCGGCATTCCTATGTGGTCCCTTCCAAAAAGCGCTGGTCATCACCGCCGACGCCATGGGGGACGGCGTGACGGCCACGGTGAGCATCGGCCATCCCGACGGCCACCTGGAAGCCCTGTTCGAGCAATCCGGCTTGGCAGCGCTCAATCCGTACTACAGCCGGGTGACCGAAATCCTCGGCTTCATCCCCAATCGCCACGAGGGAAAGGTGACGGGGCTGGCGGCGTACGGCGATCCGAATCGCCTCGGCGCCCACTTCCGCCGCACGTTAACATCCCGCAACGGCCGCTTCTCCAACCTTGGAAATCCGCTGCGCCACAGCCGCCACTTCGGATGGTACCGGCATCTTTACGACCAATCCAAAGAGGACGTCGCCGCGGCCTGCCAGGACGTACTCGAAGACGCCGTCACGGAATTCGTCGACTATTGGGTCCGACGCTCGGGCTTGGCCGACGTTTGCCTCGCCGGCGGCATCTTCGAGAACGTCAAGCTCAACCAACGGGTGCGCGAGCTGGACTCGGTAAGCCGCGTGTCGATCTTCCCCAACATGAGTGATGGCGGCTTGGCGGCGGGCGCGGCGCTGGGCGAAGCGGGCGCCAAACCCAAACCCCTGCCCACTGTCTACCTGGGCACCAGCTACACCGACGAGGAAATCAAAGCCGCGCTGGACGAGGCGCGTGCGATTTACACGAAGCCGAAATCCATCGCGGACGCCGTGGCCGAACTGCTGGTTCAGCGCAAAGTCGTGCCGCGTTTTGTCGGCGGCATGGAATACGGGCCGCGCGCGCTGGGCAACCGCACGATCTACTTCCGTCCTGATGACCCTTCGGTTAACGACTGGCTCAACGACCGACTTGGGCGCAGCGAATTCATGCCCTTCGCCCCGGCCGTTCTCGACACCGCTGCCGACCGTTGTTTTGTCGGCATGGGCGGCGCGCGTTTCTCGGCCCGCTACATGAACATGTGCTTCGACTGCACTGAATTCATGCGCCGCGTCGCCGCCGGGTGCGTGCACATTGACGGCACCGCCCGCCCACAGATCGTCCGCCGCGAAGACAACCCCGACATGTACGCCATTCTGCAAGCCTACGAGAAGCGCACCGGTGTACCTGTGCTGATCAACACGAGTTTCAACATGCACGAAGAGCCCATCGTCATGACGCCCCACGACGCCTTGCGCGCATATTTCGCCGCCGGTTTCACCTATTTGGCGATCGGGCCCTACCTTGTGAGTGGAAAAAGACAATGAACCCGCGCAACGCCATGGCACTAACTCACCCGCAGGCCGTGATGATACAAACCACGAGCCGCTGTAACTCCGCATGCATCATGTGCCCGCAGCCGCGCCTCCGAACGAAGATGCCGCAAGGCGAGATGGACGAGGCAACCTTCGCGGCGCTTATCGCGGAAATCGCCGAGTTCCCGCTTCTCAAACGCGTCATGCTCTACCTGATGAACGAACCGCTGCTCGACCCGCGCATTGTCGAACGCGTGGAAAAAACCCGCGCCGCGCTGCCCGACACGGAAATCTACCTCGTCAGTAACGGCGTCGCGCTGACCGACGAACTGACCGACCGCCTACTCGACGCCGGACTCACATGGATGGGGTTTTCCCTGCACGCCGCGCGCCCCGAAACCTACCGCACCATCACCGGACGCAACGATTTCGATGCAGTGCGCAAGCGCATCGTGCGATTCGTCGAAAAGTCCATTACCCGTCACGGGCCCGATAGCGTGATGGTCAACATGACCCGCATCCGGCCCCACGTCGGCGATGAAGAGTGGCGGGAAGGCATCGCCTTCTGGCGCGAACGCGGCCTGACCAGGCTGGACCTCGTCGACGGATACGTCAGCCGCGCGGGTAACGTCGAAGTTTTCGAACACGAAGCCCTGCGGCACCCCGGCATTCTGGGCTGCAAGACAGTGTGGGCTTACGAAATGGCGCACGTGCTCTTCGACGGCGCCGTCGTGCCCTGCTGCATGGATTACCGGCGCCGCGCGGTGTGGGGCCATGTCGGCGAGGCCGGCTTGCTCGCCGTATGGCAGGGCGACAAGCGGCGCGATTTCCTCGAACAGATGGACGGCCGGCCGCTGCCCGACGATCACCTTTGCATCCGCTGCGAAGACGCGATCCCCGCCGACATCGCCGCAACAACGAAAAGCGACACGGCGGAAGTGGAGCCGGAGCAACCAACGTCTTCCGAGCCGCCCGCCCTGCTGCTCGTCCACCCGCCGCCCTGGTTGACCTCCGGTCCGCCCCTGGGGATGGCCTCGTTGAAGTCGTGGCTGGCCCGCGACGGTTTCACGGTCGAAACCTTCGACGTCAACATCGAGCTTTACGACGCCGTGCCTCCGGCGCAGCAGCGTTTGTGGGAGTGGGAGGAAGGGCGCGTGTGGGAACGCGCGGGGGAAGTCGAGCGCCTCTTCGGCTCGGAACTGCGCAAGTTGGCGCGACGCATCGCCCGGCATCCCGCGCCGGTCATCGGCTTTAGCCTGGCCAGCCGTAAGGAAATCGCGGCCGCGATCCTGGCCCGTGAGATTCACCGTCTGGCACCCGACAAACTGCTGATCGCCGGTGGCCCCGCAACTGCGGTGCGCGAAGACCGCGATCGCTTGTTCGACCTTTGTCGCGGTGCGATACGCGTATTCGTGGTGGGCGAAGGCGAAGCGGTGCTCAGCGCCTTGCTCCAGCGGCACGCCCGCGGCAAAAGCCCGGAGGGGCTGCCCGGCGTTGCGTTTTATCGCGAAGGCGAAGCCACCTTCGTCGACCCGCCCGACGCACTGGACATCACGAACCTGCCGACGCCCGATTTTCGCGACTTCGACCTGGATCGTTACACTGCGCCCGCTCTGCACGTGGAGTGGTCGCGAGGTTGCACCGGCAACTGCGCATTCTGCAACATCCGGCAGTATTGGCGGCGGTATCGCACCAAAACCGCCGCACAAGTACTCGCCGAAATCGAAACTCTCATCGAGCGTCACGACGCACAGTGGCTCAGCCTCGTCGATCCCGTGCTCAACGGCCGCCCTGAAACGCTGGAGGAAATTTGCGACGGCATCCTCGAGCGCGGCTGGAAATTACGTTGGTCGGCGGGTATGAGCCCGAACCACCAGCTTAGCGGCGAGCAGTTTGAAAAGCTGGCCCGCGCCGGATGCTACCGTCTTGAATTCGGTTTGGAATCGGGCTCCGACGACGTGCTGCGCGCCATGAATAAGCGCTACACGGTTGCCGAAGCGCTTGCCATGTGCCGCGCCGCCGACGCGGCGGGTATTGATGTCGTGCTGTATTTGATCGTCGGCTTCCCGGGCGAAAGCGACGCTGATTTCCAAGCCACCCTGGACGCGGTGGCAAGCATTGCGCCGCATGTGAAGCTGGTACGCAGCGTTAATGGCCTGCTGTTGATCCCTGGAGCCGATGTTTGCGAACACGCCGAGAAATTCGGCCTGGAACCGCCGCAGCGCGATCAGCCCGGCTGGGAACGGCGTTGGGCGACCGACGACTTGAACGCCGAAATCCGAGCCGAGCGTTGCCGGCGCTTGCTCGACCACCTCGACGCCCTGGGCGTGCCGGTCGAGTTTTCCAACCGTGACGAAATCGTCAGCGAGAAGGTGCGCTTCGCCGAGCGTCTCACGGCACTCGACGAACGCCTGGGACGCGTACACCAACGGCTCGTCAACCTCGCGCTGGCCGCCGACAACCTGCTCGAGCACGGTCCGCGTCCTTCGTCCGGCGGTATGGTGGCGCTGGCGATCTGCCCGGTGTGGGGCGTGGACATGCCTCCGTACGGGCTGGCCAGTTTGGCCGCTAACACGCAACGCGCCGATTTCGCGCCGGTCGTTTTTGACTTCAATATTGACGTCTATCGCCGCGTGCGGCCCGAGTTAAAACGGTTCTGGGAGGAAGACAGTTTTCGGCATTGGACCGATCACGCCGAGTGGCGCCGCTTGCTGCCGCACCTGGAAAGCGAGATCGATTGGGTTGCGCGCCGCCTGTTGGATACCGGTCGCCCGGTGATCGGCCTCTCTTGTTATTCGCCCAACCGTCGCTTCACGATCGAAGTGTGCAAGCGTCTCAAGGAGCTCGACGTCGCGCGCACCATCGTGGTCGGTGGTCGCGGCGTACACACCGCCAACGAGCGCCTGCTTTTCCCGCCGGGCAGCGTCGATATGTTCGTCGTCGGCGAAGGCGAAGCCACGTTCATCGAGCTATTGCAGTGCATGAAAGACGGCGGCGATCCGCGCGGTCTGGCGGGTATCGACTATTTCGACGGGCACCACTTGGCCGGGGCCGCGCCCCGCGAATTGATTGCCGACGTCGGCACGCTGGCGCCGCCCGATTATACCCCGTTCCCCTTGTCTTCTTACCGCACGCGCGACCTGCCGATATTGATGAGCCGCGGCTGTATCGGGCACTGCACGTTCTGCAACGATCACCCGGCCATGGGTCGTTTCCGCTGCCGGCCGGGCCGCGACGTGGCCGACGAGATGCTGCACCATCGCCGCGTGACCGGTGCTCACACTTTCCGTTTCAACGATCAACTCATCAACGGCGATCTCGACGCGCTGGATGAAATGTGCGACGCACTGATTGCCGCCGACGCCGATATGGAATGGATCGCCCTGGCCGCGCCGCGTGGCGACATGTCACCGGAACTGCTCGCCAAAGCCAAACGCGCCGGATGCCGCACGCTCAATCTCGGCATTGAATCGGGCAGCGACGCCGTGCTCAAGAAAATGGCCAAGGGTTACCGGGTCGCCGACATCGAAACCGCCTTGGCCCGCCTCCGCGCCGCGGGCATCAATACGATGCTCAATTTCATCGTCGGTTTCCCGGGCGAGACCGAGGCCGATTTTCAGTTGACGCTGGATCTCGTGCGGCGGCTGCGGCCCCATATTTGCGGCGTCAACAGCATCAACACCTGCATTCTGCTGCTCGGCAGCCCCCTTGAGCAAAGCAAGGAAAAGCTGGGCATCGTCATCCCGACCGGCGCCGATCCCGATACCGGCTGGGTGCAGGGAGAAAACACGCCCGCGCTGCGTCAGACCCGCGCCCGCCGGTTGGTGGCGCTGCTCGAGGAACTCGACATCCCGGCGCGCGTGAGCAACTTGCACGAAAAGGCCGCCGACCTGCGCGCTCTGGAAATGCCCACCGTCGCCGCGGCTGAATCCCGCGATGAAACTGCGATACAAAAGGGCGAGCCGCGTTACGAATCCGTGTCCGCTCAGCAAGTGGACGTGCTGTTGGTCATGCCGCCGGTTTGGGGCATCGATGTGCCGCCGCTGGGTATCGCTTACATCCATACGTATCTGGCGAAATACGGCATCAGCAGCCAATGCCTCGATTTGAACATCAAGCTCTACAACCGGGCGCCCAATCCGTCGCTGTGGCGCATGGACGCCTACAAACATTGGACCGATCCCGAACTTTTTGCCGAAACCATGGCGCAATTGGCCGATCTGATCGACCACTACGTCGTGCAGATCACCGCGCACCCGGCGAAGATCGTCGGACTTTCGCTCAACACCGGCAATTTTGCGTTCGGCCGCGCCTTTGCCCGTCGCTTGAAAGCCGCGCGACCGGACCGGCTGGTCGTGCTCGGCGGTCCGGGCATCACCAACAGTTTCGACATCGCCACGCTCACCGAAGATGAAGCCGATTACATGGTGCTCGGTGAGGGCGAGGTAAGCGGCCGGCAACTTTTCGCCGCGCTGCTGCGCGGACAGAAACCCGACGTGCCCGGCGTGCTGCGCGTGGGCGACGGGGTCGATTTCGACCACCTCGTGCGGCCGATTTGTACCGACCTGGCGACGCTCGACTTCCCGCGCTTGGAGGATTTCAATTTCGCCGAGTACGGCACCGACGCCGTTCCCATCCTCGGCAGCCGGGGCTGTATTCGTCGGTGCACTTTCTGTAACGACCATCACATTTACCAAAAATTCCGCCGGCGCGATCCTGCATCCGTCGCGGCGGAAATGGCCTGGCATGCCGACCGCGGCCGCCTGCGCTTTACCTTCCACGATGTGCTGATCAACGGCAGCATCAGCGACCTGGACGGCTTGTGCGACCTACTCATCGCCGACGGACGCGAATATCAGTGGGGCGGCCAAGGTGTCATCCGCAAGGAAATGACGCCCGAGCTTTTCGCGAAAATGAAACGGGCCGGCTGTCAAAGCTTCGTGTTCGGTGTGGAGTCGTTTTCCGACAAAGTGCTGCAACTGATGAACAAACCCTACACGCCGGAACTGGCGCACGAAGTGCTCACCACGTGCCACGGGGCGGGTATCGAAACCATCATCAACATCATTGCCGGTTTCCCGGGCGAGGGCGACAAAGAGTTCCGCGAAACCTTCAACTTCCTCCGCGATCATTTCGAGATCATCGACCAGGTCGCCTCGATCAGTCCGTGCCTGATTAACCTTGGTAGCCGTCTTTTCGACCGGTACGAGGAATACGGCATTCGCTTCCCGCAAAGCGACGGTTCCATCAAGTGGTACACCGACGACGGCAACACGTTCGAGGAACGCCGCCGCCGCGTGCTGGCGCTCACTACTCTGCTGGCCCGCCGCGACCACAGCGTGCACACCGTCAACTTGTACGACGAAGCGAGCGGCGCGCTGCCGGAAGTCGATTTCGACGCGCCGGAAGATGACGCGCACCAGCCGGAGGAAGCGAATCGCCCCGAGCCGGCGGCGTTGGTGCCGCCACCGCGGCCCGACGTATTGCTGGTCATGCCTCCGCCTTGGGGCGTCGAGTACCCGCCGCTCGGCTTGGCGCAACTGGCGGGTGGTTTGCGAAGCGACGGCTTCCGTGCGGCGACTCGTGATTTGAACATCGAGTGGTACGCCGCGTGCGGCGGTTGGATGCAGGACTACTGGAAGCTGGACAATCTCAAGTACTGGAGTCCGGAAGGGCGATTGGAGGAAATCATCGCCTACTTCCAACCCCAAATCGAGGCCTTCATCGCGGAGGTCCGGCGCCTGCGCCCGAAGGCGGTGGGGTTCTCGACCAACGAATCGAACCTACCGCTCGCCGTGCATTTAGCGGCTCGTATCAAGGAAACGGCAGCGGAGATCGTGACCATCTTCGGCGGTCCCGGCATTCATTGGGAAGCCGACCGCGAGCGAATCGGTCCCGCGGCGGATTTGTGCATCGTCGGCGAGGGTGAAGCGACGTTGCCCGAAGTGCTTCGCGCCCTGAAAAGCGGCGTGGTGTCGGATCAGACGCCGGGCGTGGCCGTGTGGCGCGAAGATCGCTGGGTTTGCGGGCCGCCGCGTCCATTGGTGAAGGACCTCGACAGCCTACCCCTGCCCGACTTCGGCGACCTGCCGCTGCACCTATACCGAACCAATCAATTCCCGCTGCTATTCGGGCGCGGCTGCATCAACCGTTGCGCTTTTTGCAACGACCACCAAATGATCCCCGGCTACCGCGCGATTTCACCCGAGCGCTTGGTCGACCACATTCTTTCGTTGAAACGGCGCTTTGGGGCCTTTGCGTTTTCGTTCAACGACCTGCTTATCAACGCCGACCTGCCGCGGTTGCGGCATCTCTGCCGGCTGCTGATCGACCAAGATATCCGCTTGGCCTGGACCGGGCAGGCCGTCGTCCGCGACGATATGACCGACGAGGATTTCGCGCTCCTAAAGAAAGCCGGTTGCGCCAGCCTCGTGTTCGGCGTCGAAAGCTTCTCGGATGAAGTATTGCGCCGAATGGGGAAGCGTTTTGACGCCGAATCCGCCCAAAAGACGCTGCGACGCGCCAAAGACGCCGGCCTGCACGTATTGGCCAATTTGATCGTTGGGTTCCCGGGCGAGACCGAGGAGTCCTTCCGTCAAACCTGCGATTTTGTTCGTGATCACGCGGACTTGATCGATCAGGTAAGCGCTCTTTCCACATGCATTGTGGTGGCGCAGAGCCGTCTCGAGAAAGAGCCGGAGGAATTCGGAATCGTCCTGCCGCAGCCGGAGCACTGGTGCCAGTGGTACTCGCAAGATGGCGAAAATACGTATGAAATCCGCACGAAACGGCTGGCCGAATTGACCCGCATTCTCGACGAGGCCGGCATCGCCCATGGCATGGTCAATTTATACCGCGAAGCGCTGCAACGGTAATCCTTACATTTCGTAAACCAGCCTTTCGATTACTCGCTTTCCGCCGTGAATACCGCCGTCCTCTAATGATTGATACACATTGATAATAAAGGAGTTTTTCTCTTTCGCACCACTTGGCACCGAGTTTGAAGTATGGGAGGGAGGTCCAATGTGGAAAGGAGACCAAACGATGGTAGAAGTGGCTGTTTTAGGAAGTTTCGCCTTAGTTTCAATGATCGCCACGTACGTAGTTGCATCGAAGTCGACTGACGTGACGGCCGCAACACGCAAACCGTAGTTTCGCAACTCATCGTCGCGGCACACGGTGTACGGGTACACTGCGGGACGATGTGGGATTTTGGATATATTCCTGGGGCGGCCTGCTTCGGGATCAGGCCACCAAGCCGAATTCATTCTAGACCCGATAGAATGACCAGCCCGTCGGATTTCGCTTGGTGGTCTGCTTCCGGAGCAGGCCATTTTCTTCCCCGTAACATTTCGTAACACCAAGCCCCCAACGCTTGGTGCCTGGCCCCAATTTTCGGGTTGCTTTTTTATCTAAGTAGTTGGAAAATAACAATTGACCTCTTGGTGCCTGGCCCTAGGTGCAAAGGGGTTTTTTATGTTCGGTCAGAATTGGTTTCACGTCCCTTTCCACGACGTGGCACCGGTGATATCCTCCGGCCTTGTTTTGTTTAGGGGGGTCGTTGCTTTTCAACAGCGTTAAATACGGCGTGTTTCTCGTCGTCGTGTTTCTTCTGTTCTGGGCGGTCGTGCGAGTGCGCCTGGCGCGGATGATTCTCCTACTCGCCGCCTCCTATTTCTTCTACGCGAACTGGAATCCAACCTTTCTACTGCTAATTTGGTTCTCCTCGTCGCTCGATTTCTTCGTCGGCGGCACGATGGGCCTGACCGACCGCCCTTGGTTACGAAAGTTGCTGCTGGGGGTCAGCATTTGCACCAACTTGGGGATTCTGGCGATTTTCAAGTACGCCGACTTCTTTCTCGAATCGGCATCGGCCGCAGTCGTGTGGATGGGAATGGACCCCATTCGCCTGCGCCTGGACCTCATTCTGCCCGTCGGCATCAGTTTCTACACCTTCCAAACGATGAGCTACATCATCGACGTCTACCGCCGGAAACTCACCCCAACCTACCTCTATCACGAGTATCTCGTTTACGTGAGTTTCTTCCCCCAACTCGTGGCCGGACCCATCGTACGCGCGGTCGACCTATTGCCCCAATTCGACAAAAAACCGAAACTGACCCCCACCCGCGGCTCCATGGCGATGTGGCTGATCATGGGCGGCCTGCTAAAAAAGGTCGTAATCGCCGATTACCTCGACATCGCCCTGATCGACCTCGTGTTTTCCGATCCGGTTCGCTACACCAGCCTGGAAGCACTCGCCGCCATCTACGCGTACGCCCTGCAGATATACTGCGATTTCTCAGGCTATTCCGACGTCGCCATCGGCTCGGCCTTGCTGATGGGCTACCAGATTCCCATCAATTTCGATGCGCCCTACACGGCGCGAAACCTGCGTGACTTCTGGCGTCGCTGGCATATCAGCCTGTCGTTCTGGTTCCGCGATTACCTCTACATCCCCTTAGGCGGCAACCGCCACGGCGCGGTGCGTACGTACTTCAATCTGTGGGCGACAATGATGCTGTGCGGGCTGTGGCACGGCGCCGAGTGGCGTTTTATCTTTTGGGGATTCCTACACGGCTGCGGCGTGACGGCCACCCGAATCTGGCAGCACTGGAGCGGCCGCGACCGCGCCGTGACCTGGTGGGGACGCGCCCTGACCATCATCCTTACCTTCCATTTCGTGTGTTTCGCCTGGGTCTTCTTCCGAGCGGATTCCATCGGCACGGCGTGGCAGATCCTCGGCCTCGTTTTTGCCGGCGTCGGCCACGCTCCGAATCTGACCCTACCGCTGCTGGGCCTGATGCTGGTGGGGTACGCGCTGCATTGGGTGCCCCAACATTGGGAAGAAGCCGTGCGCGCCCGATTCGATGCCGTCCCCGCGCCAGTACAGGCGTTGGTCTTGTTTGTCGTGGTGGTCGTGTTATATTCCGTCGCCAGTACGGATGGAAAACCTTATATTTATTACCAGTTTTGACACTGGGGCGCGGCGTGAGCAAAGACAAAAGCAAAGTAGTGGAAAACTCCGGAGGCTTGACCGGCAAAACGGCCGAGACGATTCTCTGGTTCCTCATCTTTTGCGTAATTGCTCTGTTTTTCTCCCATAGCGACCCGCGCGATCTATTCGCGTCGCTGCGCTTTCAACCCAGCCAAGGCATATCGTGGTACTCCACCAGCGCCGCAGTGATCGACCAAAACCCCGAACCCGACGCCATTGCCGAAGTTATTTCCGCCAACAGCGCCGCTCCCATCAACATCGGCGCGGCCGCATCGTCCCTCGGCATCGATTTGAAGGCGAAAGACCTCCTGGGCGACGTGCGGCGCATCGAAGACCCCTCCGGCTTGGCCATGCAGTCCTTTTATGAAGCCTTGGCCGCCACGGCACGCGGGGAAAAAGGAGCGATAACCCGAATACTTCACTACGGTGACTCGCTGGTCGTGGTCGATTTCGTCACCGGTCAGGCCCGCCGCCGCCTGCAAGCCCAGTTCGGCGACGCCGGACACGGATACATGCTCGTGGGCAAGCCCTGGCCCTGGTACCAGCACTGGGATGTCTCGTTCCGGACGAGTAGTTCGTGGTTCGTCGACGGCATTATGAAGCCCAAAACACGCGGCGGGTATTACGGACTGGGCGCTTACGCTTTCGACGGCACCGGGCCACAGCAATACATCAACTTTGGCACGAGCCGTAAGGGTGTCTTCGGCCGGCGCGCCGGGCATTTCGAAGTTCATTATCTGCAGCAGCCGAACGGCGGTTCGTTTCAAGTGTTGGTCGACGGCGTTGCGCACAGTACCGTCAAGACCGCCGGAACCACCCGGAAAAGCCGCGTTCACAAAGTGACGGCCTCCGACGGTCCGCACAAATTCCGCGTGCAATGCGTCGGCGACGGCAAGGTCCGACTGTTCGGCGTCGTACTTGAGCGCGACACGCCCGGCGTGGTCTACGACACCTTGGGCATCAACGGTGGCCGGATGCGTACGCTGGAGCGCATCAATCCCCAGATTTGGGCCGAGCAATTGCGCCTGCGCAATCCTCACCTCGTGATCCTCAACTTCGGGACCAATGAATCCGAAGATGTCGGGCGCCCGTTGCCTACCGTGGAAAACGACTACCTGCGCGTGCTGCAAACCGTGCGCGCTGCCGTGCCGCAGGCTTCATGCCTCGTCATGGCGCCGCCCGACCGGGCCGACCGCGGGCCCAACGGTCTGACCACCAAGCCGATCATCCCGAAACTGGTGGCGCGTCAACGCAGCGCGGCTCTTAAGGCCGGTTGCGCGTTTTACGACACGTACGAAGCGATGGGTGGTCACGGAGCAATGGCGCGTTGGTATCGGACACGGCCGCGGCTGTGCGCCGGCGACATGACCCATCCCAACCGCCGCGGCGCCGATGTACTCGGCGACGGCTTCTTCCGCTCGCTGGTCACCGGTCTCGTGCAGCATGTCGGCTTGGCCATGCGCGAGCACGATGCCGCCACCGCGAGCGAGCTCTCGGTGCATTACGACCCGTTGCTTCGCTTCCAACCCGACCGCCGGCCGCCGCTGCCGGACATTCCGCGCGGGCCGATGTGATGCGCGTAGCCATCGTCGGCGCCGGCGCGGTAGGCTCGCTGTTTGCGGGGTTGCTGGCTCACGGCGGCCATGACGTCACGTTGATCGAGCGCCAACCGGAAACCGTGCGAGCCATTCGCCACAACGGACTGCGTTTGGAGGGCGTGCGCGGCGACTACCGGGTCGAGGTATCCATTCAGGAAAAAGGTTCCCGCGTGCCGGCGGCCGATCTGGTGATGCTTTGCGTTAAGGCTTACGACACGGCGGCGGCGGTGGACGAGCACCACAAACTGTTCACGCGGGCTCACTGGATCCTGTCGCTGCAAAACGGCATCGGTAACATCGAAACAATCGCGGCCCGGCTCGGAAAAGACCGCCTGCTCGCCGGATCGACGACCATGGGCGCCACGCTTGTCGAGCCGGGGCTTTGCCGCCATGCCGGCGAGGGTGACACAACGATCGGGGCGGTAGCCGACAAAACTTCGCCCGGCGTGTTGGAAGTCGCTGACGCCTTTCACACCGCCCGCATCGATACGCGCGCCGCGGCTGACGTGGGTCCGTTGCTGTGGGCCAAGCTGTGCGTCAACGTGGCGATCAATCCGCTCGCCGCCTTGCTGAACGTACCCAACGGCCGCCTGGCTGATTTGCCGGACCTGGCGCCGCTCATGGAAGCCGCAGTGGCCGAAACCGTGGCGGTGGCTCGGGCCGAAGGCGTGTCCCTCGAACTGGCCCGCGTGATCGAAAAATCCTGGCAGGTGGTGGCCGACACGGCTGCGAACTTCGGCAGCATGACCAGCGACCTGTCGCGCGGGCGTCGCACCGAGATTGACGCGATCTGTGGTGCTGTAGTTGAATTGGGAAAGTGTCACGACGTTCCGACCCCGGTCAACGACATGCTGGCGCGTTTGATTCGCGCTCGGGAAGCATTGACAATAGACTAACGCGGTGGCAGGCCGGTCTCAACGAAACGGATTTTATCATCATGACATGAGGCGGCCTTCGTCGTCTTGACGTTTTGCGCGACTCGATTTTGCAACCGACCGAAGCCGTTTCAATTGGAAGTATGTTGCCCTTAAGGAAAAAAGGCGCTGCAGAGTTTTTACCGCATGCCCTCCAAGCGCCAAAAGGAGTCAAATGATGTTTCGTTTATCCTGGTCGTTCCTTTTCTTCGTATTGGTTATCGTCCTGGCTGTTACGTCGATCTCCTGCAGCGGCGATGACGACGACAGCGCGCGCGCCGACGATGATGATTCGTCGGCCGGAGATGACGACGACAACGATGACGACACGATGCCGCCGAATATGTGCGTGATCGACGGAGAATTGTACAACGACCAACAGGCGCATCCAAACAACCCGTGTCTTATTTGCGACACAAGCGTCAGCCAAAGCTCTTGGTCCTTTTATGACGGCGTCTCCTGTGACGACGGCGCCTTTTGTAACGGCGCGGATACGTGTCAGGCGGGGGCCTGCCAGCAACACGCCGGCGATCCGTGCTCGACCGAGCAAGTCTGCAACGAAGAAACCGACGCGTGCGACGAAACCGGCGGCGACGACGACGATAATGACGACGATGACGACGATGACGACGACGATGACGATGACAATGACGACGACACCGCGCCGCCCACCGATTGCGACATCGGCGGACAAACCATCCCGGGCGGAAATACACACCCGGATAACGTCTGCCTGATTTGCGACCCCGACGAAAACCCCTTCGGATGGTCCTTCAACGACGGGGCAACCTGCGATGATTCCGTGTTTTGTAACGGCGACGACACTTGCTCGTCCGGCTCGTGCAGCCAACATGTGGGCAACCCTTGTCCCGACAATGGCGAGTTCTGTGACGGCGACGAATCGTGCGATGAAGATGGCGACGAATGCGACCACACGGGCGACCCGTGCGGCGAGGGGGAAGTCTGCAACGAAACGACGAACGTCTGCGATATCGATTACCACGAACCGCCCGGCGTGCATGCCGGCGGTAACTGCACCGCCAACGGTTCGTCGTTTTTCGATCTGTTCGGCGATTTCGATCAAGTCGATGTCTACGTGATTTTCTGGAATCAAGCCGACGATCGGACCTACTACGGCCTGCTCGACGTCGATAGCGCCTATCGTATTCCCTACGTGCCCGCCGGTACTTACAACGTGGAAATGCGCGTCGATGTCTGGCATTCCGACGAAAACGAAAACGACTATTCCTGGTCTTTCCGCGATTCGTACGTGGCCGAAGACATCGTGGTTGCGGATACGCCCATCGTGCAGGATATCGAACTGACCTTCCACACCGTCAGCGGCGAGATCACCGATCCCGGCAGCGGGCCCGTCGGCGATTGCGAGGTGATCGTTTCCATGCCGGAGACGGCAAGCGAGGATCCGACGCATCTGGAATTCTCGGCCGAATGGCGCACCGACGGCGCGACCAGCACCTACTCGCTATTCGTGCCCACCTACGACAACTACATCTTCCTTTGGAAACCGGCTGCGGGCGGCGGCTTGCCCCAAACGAGTGAAACAGGCGTGGCCGTCAGCGCTCCGCTCACCAAAAACTTCCAGTTTACGCAAGTCGTGGATACCATCGACTTGAGCCTGACCGATGTGGGAACCGGCATCGAGCATCGCTGGGGTTACTACATGCGTATGGACGCCGCGATGTCCTATGCCGGCAACACTTATACGGGGCACGCCGATCAAGACTACGAAGTCACGATCGATCTGCCGACCGGTTCGTTTACTTACAACGCCACGATGGATATCACCGGTCCGGCCTACGCAGGCAGCCAGTACACGCGTTACTTCAATGACGGCTTCAGCATCCAAGTCACCGGCGCCGGTGACTGGCACGTCAATTTGCCTCTCGTCGAGGTGACCGGCATCGTCACCGACCTTGATGATCTGCCGATGGAGGACGTGAAGGTTGAGGCTGAGATGGGCGCGTTCGGCGCCAAGGGCGAGGCCATTCGCGCCTATCAAAACACCGACGAAATGGGTGAGTATTCTCTGTGGTTGCCGGAAGGTACCTACGACTTCACGTTCAACCCCGTCAACGTCGATGACCACGTGCCGGAAGTGATGCACGACGTTGTCGTGACCGACGACGAGCAAGAGCTCAACTTCCACTTTACCGAAACGCCGGTCGTCTTCTCCGGCACGATCACGATCAACGGAGAGGCGCCCGCCTCGTATTTCCCCGTTTCGTTCGTGTTCCTGGACATCTACCTGACCGATTCGGAAGGTATCGAGTATTTCGCCTGGGGAGAAGACGACGGGAGCTTCGTCGTGCCGGTCAAGGCCGGTGAAACCTACCAACTAGACGTCGAGATAGAGGCGATCATCGGCGTGTTCAACTTCACATTCTTCGAGGTGACCGAACTGGGCGTCGACCTCGCGCCGGGCGTCGGTCACGATTACGATCTCGAAATGTACGAAATCACCGGGCGGGTGTACCAACCCGATCGCGTCACACCCAGCGCCGGCGGCAATGTGACCGTGTCCAACGAAATCCTGGACGTGGGGTACGGCGACGGCAAAGCGCAGACCTCGCTATATGTCTCGATCGATGCGTTGGTGATGGCCGACGGCTGGTACGGCCTCTACGCGCTACCGGGCGAAGCCCATTTGTTGTTCTTCGACCAGTTCCAACACGGCGAATATGTCAACCATTTCGCCGTTGATGCCGACGAAGATCTCGACTTCATATTCGCTTGGCAGGGCGAGAGCAAATAGCCGACTCCGACAACCTTCGACAAGCCCGGCTGGGTGCTCTCCGGCCGGGCTTATTCATTGCTTGGGGGTCCTAAGAACCCCATATGGACACGCGTGAATCGAATCGCGCCGGCTGCCGCCGGGTTGACCGCAGCGGCGGCGCGCCCTATACCAACAAGACTTGTTTGGCTTCGATTCAAGGAGGAAATGAATATGCGCTTTTCGATTCGTCTCATCATGTTAGCCACCGTTGTTTTTTTCGTAGCCATGACGACCGTTGCCTGGGCAGGGCCTGTCACTTCCAAGCTCACGCCCGAGGAATTGGCGGCGGTGAAAGCCGGAAAAGTGATCGTGAAAAACGACATTAAAGAAAATTCAGAGAGCGGTGTGGGCGTCGCTTACGGAGTGATTCGCGGCACGATTGACGATTTTTGGAAAGTGATTTTTGATCACGAAAATTACACCGATTTTTATCCGCGCTTGGAAGGCATCAAAGTTGTCGAGCGCAACAAATATTCGCTGGCGACCATCGAGTTCAAAATGGACGCCACGATCAAAACCTTGACCTACACAACGATCGGCACGGTCACCGCGGACAAGACGCGGATGGACTGGAAACTCGACATGAACCGCCCGCACAAGTTCTTCAAGAAAAACGGCGGTTACTGGCAACTCGAGGAAATCGAACCCGGCGTCCTGCTGGCGGAATACCAAGTTGAAGTCGCGCTGGATCTCGGCCCCTTCTCGAGAGTGGCGACGAAAATCGTCAACTCCATGGCCAAAGACGACCTGCCCGAGGTCATCGAGTGCACCAAAAACCGGGTGGAATCCGGCGGCACCTGGGTGCGGCCGGGGAAAAAGTAATAGCCCGATAAGGACGGTCTGTGCAACACATTCGCAATTTTTGCATCATCGCTCACATCGACCATGGCAAATCGACCTTGGCCGATCGCTTGCTCGAACGCACCCTGCAGATCGCTGAGCGGGAACGCCGCGAACAAATGCTCGACTCGATGGATATCGAGCGCGAACGCGGCATCACCATCAAGAGCCAGGCCGTCACCCTGCCCTACGTCACCAAGGACGGCCAGGAGATGCACCTCAACCTCATCGACACTCCCGGCCACGTCGATTTTTCCTACGAAGTATCCCGCGCCTTGGCCGCCTGCGAGGGCGCGCTGCTGCTCATCGACGCCAGCCAAGGCGTCGAGGCGCAAACCCTGGCCAACATGTACCTGGCCCTCGAACATGACCTGGAGATCATTCCGGTCATCAACAAAATCGACCTCCCCCAGGCCGACATCGAAGCGGTGCAGGAAGAAATCGATCGCGAACTCGGCCTCGATCCCGACGAAGCGCTGCTTTGTTCGGCCAAGACCGGCCAGGGCGTCGACGAGGTGCTCGAAGCGATCGCCCATCGCATTCCGCCCCCACAGGGCGACGAGACCGCGCCCCTGCAAGCCTTGATTTTCGACGCGGCGTACAACCCTTATCGCGGCGTGCTCGTATTCGTGCGGGTGTACAACGGCCGCTTGGCGAAGGGCGACGAAATCCGCTTCCACCACGGCGGCGCGGTGCATGAAGTGGAAGAAGTCGGCTTCATGCAACTGAAGTTGCAGCCCGAAAAGCAACTCGTCGCCGGGGAAGTCGGTTACATCATCAGCGGCGTGAAAAGCGTCAGCGAAATCGCCATCGGCGACACGATCACGACGAAGAAAAACCCGTGCCCGGAACCCCTGCCGGGCTTCAAGGAAGTTCAGCCGGTCGTGTTCTCGTCCATCTACCCGGTCAGCACCGATGACTACCGCGACCTGGCCGACGCCATGGAACGCCTGAAGCTCAACGACGCCTCCCTGACGTATCAGAAAGATACGTCGATCATCCTCGGGCAAGGTTTCCGTTGCGGCTTCCTCGGCCTGCTACACCTGGAGATTGTCCAGGAACGCCTCGAGCGCGAGTTCGACCAGTCGGTCATTCTCACCGCGCCCTCGGTGCAATACCTCGTGACGTTAAGGACCGGCGAGGAAATCATCGTCGACAACCCGGTGTACTTCCCCGACCCGATGCAGGTCGAAATCGTTAAGGAGCCCTTCGTTCGCGCTCATTTCATCTTGCCGGATGAATACCTCGGCGTTGTCATCTCGCTGTGCATCGGCCGTCGCGGCATTCAGAAAAAAATGGATTACCTCGACAAGAAGCGCGTCGAGCTGACTTTCGAACTACCGTTAGCGGAAATCGTCTACGACTTCTACGACAAGCTGAAATCCGTCTCGCGCGGGTACGCTTCCTTCGACTACGAATTCATCGAGCACCGCGAAACCCGCGTGGTGAAGCTGGAAATTCTCGTCAATAAAGAATCGGTCGACGCGCTCTCGGTGCTTATTCACGAAGAACGCGCCGTCGAGCGGGCCCGGCAGATCTGCAAACGCCTGACCGACGAAATTCCCCGCCAGCAATTCAAGATCCCCATCCAGGGACGTATCGGCGGGCAAATCATCTCGCGCGAAACGATCGGCGCCCTGCGCAAGGACGTGACCGCCAAGTGTTACGGCGGCGACGTCTCCCGCAAGCGCAAGCTGCTCGAAAAGCAAAAGAAGGGCAAGAAGCGCATGATGCAAGTCGGCAACGTCATCATTCCGCAACGAGCCTTTTTGTCCGTGCTCAAGGCGGGCGACGACTAATCTGCCACGAGATCCCAAAGTTGTTTCGCAATGCCGTCAGCCAGCAGCATGCCCGCCGGCGTGGGGCGAAAACGCTCGCCATCCCAACTAAACAAACCATCGCTCACGTACGATGACAGGTTCGCCATGATGTCCGAGGCGATGTCCGGAAAGTCGGCGGGGGCCAAACCCGCCGCGGTCCGCAATTGCAGCATCATCCGCTCTCGAACCATCATCCCGGCGGTCAAGGTTTCTTGAAACGCCAGCGGCGACTTGCCATCTTCGACGGCTTCCATGTAGTCGGCCGGAAGGCCCAGGTTGGCGTAGCGAATCCAGCGGCCGTCGCGCTGGACGAGCGAGTGCGCGCCCGCTCCGAAACCGTGATAAGGCTCGCCGGTCCAATATCGGCTGTTGTGCCGCGCTGCAAAACCGGGCCGTGCGAAGTTCGACACCTCATAGTGTTCGTAACCGGCGGCGGCGAGCGCTTCGCTCACGTCCAAAAACACTTCCGCCTGGCGATCGCCGTCGGGCAACGCGAACTCACCTGCCGCGAGGCGGCGGTACATCGCGGCGTCGCTTTCCAGCGACAGCAAATAGGCCGACACATGCTCCGGACGAAGCTGCAAAAGCGTTTCGAGGTCGTCGCGATAAACGGTGTCGTAGGGTTCGGGCAAGCCGACGATCAAATCCAGCCCGATGTTCTCAAAGCCAAGCTCACGGGCCGTCTGATAGGCGCGCACGGCGTGCCCCTCTCGAACGCTGCATTCGAGAAATTCCAGCACGCGCGGGCGGAAAGTCTGCACGCCGATGCTCAGGCGATCCACCCCGGCCGCCCGAAACGCCGCCAGGTTGTGTTCGTCGAGTGAAACGGGATTCGCTTCCAGCGTTACTTCACGCACCCTGCCCGCCGCGCAAAGCGAAGTAACGCGACGAATCATGCCTTCGATATCGGCCGGCGCGACCAGCGACGGCGTGCCGCCGCCGAAGTAAATCGTCTCGGGTCCGAAGTGGGCCAATTCACGGGCGCGCGAGTCGATCTCCGCCGCCAGGGCGCGCAGGTATCGGCCGAGGGTGGCCTCACCGGGCAGTGGAACGGAGTTGAAGCTGCAATACCCGCATTTGGTAGTGCAAAAAGGAATGTGCAAGTAGATGCCGGTGTTGTTTTTTTCCATGCTCACTTCTGTGCTAAGCTCGCCATCATGTTGGGCAACGTAACAGCGGCCGAGTAGATGTCAATTAGAATCGCCCTCGTATCTTTATACGTGATCGAAAACAACGGCGTGCGGTTTCTTGCCGCGATGTTGCGTAACGCTGGTTTCACGGTCTACGAAATCTATTTCAAAGATTACCGGCACCATCACTTCGACGAGCCGACGCCCCGCGAGATCGATAACTTCATCGAATTGTTGACCACCCTGCACGTCGACCTCGTCGGTTTCTCGGTGCGCGCCGGGGCCTACCTGGCTGTAGCCAGAGACCTGACGAACCTGGTCAAGGAACGCTTCGGCGTACCGGTTATATGGGGTGGGCCGCACGTTTCGTTTGCTCCGGAGCAGGTGGTCGGTTTTGCGGACTACCTTTCCATCGGCGAGTCCGAAGACGCGATCGTGGAGTTGGCGCAGGCGTTGGCCGACGGCCGTTCGCCGGAGAACATTGCCAACATCTGGACGCGGCGCGGCGACCGTATCATCCGTAACGACGTGCGCCCGCTGGAACAAAACCTCGACCGTTTCCCCTTCCGCGACTACCACAGCCACGACTTCAAGTATTGGATCGAAGGTCGGCGTGTGTCGCGCGGCGACCCGCTGGTGGGCGAGTCGATCTACCTGACACTCAGCACGCGTGGTTGCATCTTCAATTGCTCGTATTGCGACGTCAACGTGTTGCGGCGCGTATACCGGGGCAAGGGGAAGTTCTTTCGCGTTCGCTCGGTCGACAACATCCTCGCCGAGTTGCGCTATGCCGTGCGCGTGTTTCACAACATGCGCCGTATTCGTTTCGACGACGAACTGTTTCCCGTCGACCCAGAGTGGATTCGCGAGTTCGCCCGGCGTTACAAGGCTGAATTCGACTTTCCTTTCGACATCCTCTCCGACCCGCGCGTGATCAAGGACGACGACATCCGCGTCCTGGTCGACGCCGGTTTGGATAACGTACTGCTGGGAATTCAAGCCGCCGAAGGATTGAATCGCAAGCTTTTCAACCGCCATCAAAAAGACGAAACGGTGCGCGAGGTGGCGCAGATTCTTCATCGTCACGGCGTAACCGGCGGCTACCAGATTATCCTCGATACGCCCAAGACGGTCCGCGACGATCGCCGCGCGCTGCTCGATCTGCTGCTGGCGATTCCCCGCCCTTTCGATTTGTACACGTTCTCCATGTCCTACTGGCCCGGGGCGCGGCTAACCGAGGAACTGGTCGCCGAGGGCATCATCACCGAAAACGACGTGGAAGGCGCCGACAATAAAGTGCTGCGGCAATTCCGCGTCGATCTGGGCGCCGACCGACCCGTCGAAGAGCAATTTTGGATTGCGCTGTACCACCTAACCAGCAAGCGTATCGTACCCAAGGCGTGGATCCGCCGCTGGTCGAATAGCGAACGGCTGCGCCGGAATCCGCGGCCGCTCATTTGGCTGTCGGATCTGTTGGGTTTCGCCAAACTCGGCTGGCGCGCCGTGCTGATGATCAAGAGCCGGGAACTGACCTGGAACATGGTGCGGCGTTGGCTGAACGTGCGCTCGCCCGCGTCGCTTTGACGGGCTCTACTTCAATACATTGAAAAGGCGATTGAGCGGACGCAGCGGACCGGTGAGGGTTTTGAAGCCGCGGTAATCGCACACCGTGCAAAGATCGGTGGCGTGCCGGTCTTTGGCCAGCAGCTTCCGGCGAATCTCGTGGTAGCGCTCAGAGAACCAAACGCTCCACACGCCGTCTTCAAAGGCATTACCGACCGGCTCCTGCACATTCAGATCTTGGCAGCACAACGACACCGTGCCGTCGTGCACGATGTTGATCTGCGTGAAGGGCATCTGGCAAAAAGCCCGCATCGGTTGGGGCGCGGCTTCCTTGTTGGGCGCCGAGCCGGCGCGGTTGAAAAGCTCCGCTTCCTGCTCGCGCACGTACACGATGAACTTGCGACGCTCCTCGGGCGTCAGCGCCGCGAACGTGGCTTCAATGTTGTCCCGCACCGATTGCTGTTCGGTGTAATCGTTGACGGTTAAGTCATCCAGGCCGGCTTCAAACAACGCGTGGGCGCGGTCGGGAGTCAGCACCAGGCCGTTGGTGGAAACCTGCAAAAACGCGCGCGGCAGCAAGCGGCGGGCGTGGGCGACCTTCTGTTCAAGCCCCTTATCGAGTAGCGGTTCGTTGTTGACGAAAAACGCCACGCGCCCGGCATAGTTGACGCGCGTGAGATCGTCGATGATTTTTTCAAACACCTCGACGGACATCGCGGCGTCGGCGCGGGTGCGGTTATCCACGCTCGCGGCGCAGAAGCTGCATCGCCCGTTGCAAATCGTGCGGGTTTCGATGCTCACGGTCGCCGGCAACAGGAAGCGCCAATTCTGTTCGTAGCGGCGGCGGGCCTGCGACGAAAGCGGGCCATATACGTAGTCGCGCATCCACCGGTCCGGAATGCGGCGGCGCAGCGCGACCACGAGCGGACGAAGGCGGCGCGAGAGTCGACCGGGCGCTACGACCTGCCCGCGTTTTTCGACACCGTATTTTTTGTGAGTTTCCACCCCGTTCTTGTGCCACAAAGCGGCGTTGATGCAAAGGCCGGTCTTTGAAGCGGGGGGCAAATCGGTTATCGTTCAGCGATACCGCAGGAGCCAAGCATGCACGTCATTCTGACCGGAAAACGCCAGGTCGGCAAAAGCACGATGTGCCGCCGCATCACCGAGGCGGTCAAGAAAGAAGGACATTCGGTCGGCGGTGTCTGGACCGAAACGATCATGCACGCCGAGGAGCGCACGTTGATGGTCCACAATCTCGATGGCGGCGAGTCCACGTTGCTAGCCAGTACCGCACGCCAGGGGCCGGGACCCAAGCAAGGTAATTTCGTTTTCAGCTACGAGGGAATTTTCGCCGGGATCCGCGCCATCGGCAACGCGATGAAACACGATCTGCTGGCCGTGGACGAAATCGGGCCGTTGGAAATGCGCCGGCAGGGCTTCTTCCCTGTTCTGCATACGATCAGCCGCGCCCGGCATTCGCTGCTGGTGATTCGCGAGGAACTGATCGACGCCGCTCTCGTGCAATTGCGCCTCGGCCACGATTTTGAAGTCATTCCCGTCGTGCCCGAATACCGCGACGAACTGCTTGAACGACTCGCGCCGCGCTTCCTCGACGCGCTTCAAAACGAGAACAAATAGTGAAGCCGGGCGGTAATAAGAAAATAATATACGCCGCGTTGGCCGCCAATTTTGCGATCATGATCAGCAAATTTTTCGCCGCCGCGGTGACGCGTTCGACCGCCATGTTCGCCGAGGCCCTGCACAGCCTGGCCGATACAGGCAACCAGGTCTTGCTGCTCGTCGGGCTCAAACGTGCCCAGAAACCCGCCGATGCCGCCCACCCTTTCGGTTACGGCAAAGAAAACTACTTCTGGGCATTTGTCGTGGCGATCACGATGTTTGTCGTCGGCTCGGTGGTCAGCGTCTGGCAAGGTGTCGAGAAAGTTATTCACCCTCACGAGTTGGAGTCGATCGGCTGGGGCGTGGGAGTGTGCCTCGCGGGCATCGTTTTTGAAGGCGCGTCGTTCCTTCTTGCCGCCAACGCCATTAGCCGTGACTTGCGGGGCCGTAGCTTTTGGCAGTACGTGCGGGCCTCGAAGGAACCGGTGACCATCACCGTATTCCTGGAAGATTCTGCGGCGCTGCTGGGCTTGGTTCTTGCCCTGTTGGGCTTGCTCGGCTCGCATTTCCTCGGCATTCCCCAACTCGACGGCGCGGCCAGTATTGCCATCGGCCTACTCTTGGCCTGTGTGGCCGCGGTGCTATCCATCGAAACGAAAAGCCTGCTCGTGGGCGAATCGGTGCTGGTTGAAGATCGCGAGGCAATTCTGGCCGCGTTGCGCCAGACGGAAAACGTCGTCGAAGTAATGGATCTGAAGACGATGCACCTTGGACCGCGGCGCGTGCTGGTGGCAGCGCAACTGCATCTTGCCGATGGTCTCGAGACGGACCAAATTGAGCAACTCCTCGACGACGCCGAGGCCGCCGTGCGGGCTCGCTTACCGATCGTCGCCCACTGCTACCTGGAAGTTGAAGGCGAGTAAAACGCGACTTTTCGACGTCGATACGCGCCGCAACGGACGCCGGGAAATGGGTTGCGCCGGCCCCGACTCAGCGTTAGGATGCGCGTGGTCCTAACCCGATTAATTGGCGTTTTCGAAGGTTCACCATGCCTATTCGACCGTGCCATTTTGACTCCCTCCCACGCCCGCCGCGGTGCCAAGGAGAAACAACTAACGGCAAGCAAATAGCTTGCCGTTTTTGATTTAAGAACCGAAAGGAGATCACAACATGTTTGGACCGTTCAAGAACGAATCCCTGATCGACTTCTCCGATTCCGCCAACAAAAACGAGATGGAAGCGGCACTGCTTCGCGTGGCTGCGGAGGCCGAGCAGCAAAAAATCATACCGCTCATCATCGGCGGGCGAAAAGTTAAAACGAAGGAAACGTTCACCACGGTCAATCCCGCCAAACCCAAACAAGTGTTGGGTACGTTCTACAAGGCGGGCAAAAAAGAAGCTCAGCAGGCGATCAACGCCGCCGAGAAGGCCTTCGCCGATTGGGCCGCCGAACCGGCGCAGCGTCGAGCGGAAATCCTCATTCGCGCCGCCGAGCTGATGCGCCTACACCGGTATGAGATCAACGCCACGATGGTGCTGGAAGTCGGGAAAAATTGGGTCGAGGCCGACGCCGACACCGCCGAGGCGATCGACTTCTTCGAGTTTTACGCCCGCGAGGCTGTTCGCTACGACAAGGGACAACCGGTCGGACATTACCCCAACGAACGCAACGAAACCTTCTACATCCCACTGGGCGTCATCAGCGTCATTCCGCCCTGGAATTTCCCGAACGCGATCCTGGCGGGCATGACCACCGCCGCCCTCGTGGCCGGCAACACGGTGTGCCTGAAACCCGCCTCCGACGCGCCGTTGATCGGCTACAAGGTCGCGCAACTCCTCTTTGCCGCCGGCATTCCCCGCGGCGTGCTCAATTTTGTCCCCGGCCCCGGACCGACCTGCGGCGAGGAGCTGGTTACGAACCCGAAAGTGCGGATGATCTGTTTCACCGGCTCGCGGGCAGTCGGCCTGGGGATCAGCGAAAAAGCAGCCAAAATGGCGCCCGGCCAGAAATGGATCAAGCGCCTAATCGCCGAAATGGGCGGCAAAAATACCTTGATCGTCGACGAAACCGCCGACTTGGATCACGCCGCGGTCAGCGCGGTGGCCAGCGCCTTTGGCTTCCAAGGCCAAAAATGCTCCGCCTGCAGCCGCGTGATCGTCGTGCAGCAGGTCTACGAAAAATTCAAGAAAAAAGTCGTCAAGCTGATCGGCGGCATCACCGTCGGGCCCGTCACCGACGAACGCAACTTCATGGGTCCGGTCATCAACCCGGCATCGCTGAAGAAATGGCAGCAGTACGTGCGGATCGCCAAGCGCCAGGCGCGGATTGTCATCGGCGGCAACAAAATCAACATCGACGGCGGCTATTTCTGCGAACCGACGCTGGTTGATAACGTCAAACCCGGCTCGCGCATCGATCAGGAAGAGATCTTCGCGCCGCTGCTGGCGATGATCAAAGTCAAGGATTTCGAAGAGGCGCTGCGCGTGGCCAATGCCACCGAATACGGGCTTACCGGCGGCTTGTGCTCCACCTCGCGCGAGCGCATCGAACGCGTCCGGCGCGAACTTCACGTCGGTAACTTGTACGTGAATCGCAAAATCACCGGCGCCCTGGTCAACTTGCAGCCCTTCGGCGGCTTCAACATGAGCGGCACCGATTCCAAAGCCGGCGGCTCGGATTACTTGCTGCTGTTCCTGCAAGCCAAGAGCTTCACGGAGCGTTTCTAGTCAATGGAAACAATCCGGGATCGGCGGCGATACGATTTCCGTGAGGGCGAGTTCGACCGCGGGCAGCCCGTGACCTTGCGCTTTGAAGGACATGATTTACGCGCTTTCAGCAAGGAATCGGTCGCCGTCGCGCTGCTCGCCAACAACGTGCGCGTCGCCTCGCGCTCGCTCAAGTACCATCGGCCGCGCGGTGCCTTCTGCCTCAGCGGTCGGTGCATGAGTTGCCTGGCGCGGGTCGACGGCGTACCCAATGTGCGCACCTGCCACGTGCGTTGCCGAGACGGCATGACCGTCGTGCGGGAAAACAGCCTGCCGGGAGCCTCGACCGACCTGCTGCGCACCTTCGATTTCGCCTTTCCGAGTCACATGAACTATCACGAGATGTTCACGAAGCCGCGCTGGGTCAACCAAGCCCTCCAAACCGCCGTGCAGCAATTCGCCGGCACCGGCGACCTGCCCACCGACATAGCCGAAACACCGCCCATCAGCCGACATGAAGTGGACGTCCTGGTTATCGGCGGCGGGCCGGCCGGTATCGCCGCGGCTTTAGAAGCGGCCGCGGGTGGCGCCAAGGTCTGGCTCGTGGAAGATGCGCCTGAACTCGGCGGCCACTTGGTGGGTTGGCCCAATGCCGTCGACGACCGGGAAACCGGCGCCGCGTGGATCGCCGAAAATCGCACGCGATTGGCCGAGGCCGGAGTGGAAGTCACGACCGACGCCGAGTGCATCGGCTTCTTTCATGAAGGCTTCTGGGGCATCCACCGCCAGGGCGCGTCGATACTCGCCGAAGCGCAGCGAACCATCGTCGCCACGGGTGCCTACGACCAACCCGCGCTGTTCGCCGGTAACGATTTACCGGGCATCTTCTCGGCGCGCGGCATGCTCAAGCTGGTGCACCGCTGGGGCGTACGCGCGGCCGAATCGGTCGCCATCATCGGCACCAACGACACCGCCTTGGCGCTCGCTGAAACGTTACCCGAGGCGGGCATTCAAGTCGTCGGCCTGATCGAAGCGGGCGACGCGATCCGTGGCGACGGCGACCGGGCCGAGTTGGTGCAAAGCCGCGGCGTGCCGGTTTTTCTAAACACGAAGCCGACCGCCGCCATAGGCTTGAAACGCTTGCGCGGTCTGAAAACCGAAAACAGCGACGGCGCAGCGGTGCGGGCGCGCTGCGATGCCGTTTGCGTCGCCACGACCCCGGCCCCTAGTTGGGAACTCGCCGCCCAAGCCGGAGCCGAAGCGGAATACGACCCCGAACGCGGCGGTTTCGTCGCGCGGGCCGATTCCTGCGGGCGCACGTCGCAAGAACACGTATTGATCACCGGCGAAATGCTCGGCGCCGCGTCGCCCGATGAAGTGATTCGCCGCGGCCGTATCGCCGGGATCACCGCGGTCCTCGACCTCCAGCGCACCGACGCCCTGCAAGCTCGACTCGACGCGCTACTCGGGAGCTAATGCCATGCCGCGAAAAACCATCATCTGCCGTTGCGAAGACGTCACGCTCGCCGACGTGCAAGAGGCCATCGAACACGGTCTGCGCGACATCGAATCACTCAAACGCTATCTGGCCATCGGCACCGGCCCGTGTCAGGGGAAAACCTGCCTGGCCCACGTCGCCCGCATTCTTGCCGAGGCGGACGTGCCGCGCGAGGAAATCAAACCCATGGTCAGCCGCACGCCACTAGCCTGGGTGCCGTTGGGCGCGTTCGCGGGTGAGATGGAAGGAGACCCCTCGTGAGCGGCCCGCGCACGGTCATTATCGGGGGCGGCATCGTCGGCTTGTCGCTCGCCTGGAATCTAGCCAAGCTCGGTTGGGATAACATCACGGTGCTCGAGCGCGACCACCTCAACGCGGGGGCCTCGGCGCGCTGCGGCGGCGGCGTGCGGGCGCAATGGTCGACGGCCGACAACATCCGCATCATGAAGCGTAACCTGGATTTGTTCGTCAGCTTTCCGCAGGACACGGGCTTCAACAACTGGTTCCAGCAACGCGGTTACCTTTTCCTCGCCTACAGCGACCAGCAGGCCGAGCAGTTCGAAAAGAGCGTGGGCCTGCAACACGAAAACGGCGTGATGACCAAACTGTGGTCGCCCAGCGAGGTCAAACGCCGCGTGCCGGGCATCAACACCGACGGGATCGTCCTGGGCTGCTTCCACAAAAAGGACGGCGTCTGTTTCCCCTTCGCCATGGTCTGGGGTTACACGAAAGTTTGTCGGCAATTGGGCGTCCGCGTCCTGCCTTTCCACGAAGCGCTCGGGCTGCGTGTCGCAAACCGGAAAATTACCGTCGTCGAGACCAACCGGGGCGAGTTTCCCGCCGACCTGGTCGTCAATTGCGCCGCCGCGTGGGCACCGCAAATCGGCCGCATGTGTGGCGTGGAGATGCCCAATTATCCGGAGAAGCACGAGGCGATTGTCACCGAAGCGCTGCACTCGTTCATGGGGCCGAACCTGGTGCCGATGAACAGTGGCATATACGTGACGCAGACCATGCGCGGCGAACTCTATGCTTGCTTGGGCCTCGATAAAGCGCCCGCCGAAAATTACGACACCTCGTTCGCGTTCATGCGCAAAGTCAGCCGGCTGATGATTGACCTCATGCCGCGCCTCAGCGGCGTGAAAGTGCTGCGCCAGTGGGCCGGTTTTTACGACATCACGCCCGATACCAGCCCGATCATCGGCTATGTAACCGAGCCCGAGAATTTCTACCAGTACCACGGCCTGATGGGACACGGCTTCATGTTCGCCCCGGCGATGTCGGAAATGATCGCCGCGCACCTGGACGGCAGTGAATTGCGCGAGGATTTGACCGCCTACAATCTGGACCGCTTCGCGCACGGCGGCCTGGAAGTCGAGCAGATGATCATCGGCTGAGGAATCGCCCGTTCCCCTGTCTCCTTGCGACCAGCCAAACACCGGAGTATATATGGATTAGTTCTTTACGAATGGTATCCGTGTAGGCGTTTTACACTATATTTGTCTGCGTTCCGAGTTTTCGCCTTTGATAATCGTGATGCTCGACATGTTTTTACCTCGAGCGGTTTTTACGTGGTCTGCCTACGCGCAACCGGAGGCTTGTGATGTCTGCAATTAAAAAAACCGTTTTGTGTTTCGAAGTCTCATCGTTTTAGTTCTTGCACTTCTCATGATCGCGGGTTTGGCCTGCGACGACGATAACGACGACAACGACACGCCGGCGGATGATGACGACAGCGACGACGCGTCCCCGGCGGGCACCTGGCCGGATGATCCGAAGCCGATTGTGGGCTGGGTTGCGACTTCTCGATCGGCGGAAAATGAGTGGGGTAGTTTGTGGCAAATCGCCGACGGCCAAGCCGTGCCGGTGTCGGCGCCGGATTCCTCACCCTTTTTCTTCGGTGACGCGACGGTGAATCATGCGTGGGCGACTGATATGTACTACCTGTTTTCCTACTCTGGAAATAAATGGGGAATTGTAGCGCCTGAACCCCCGTGCGCCGGCGACGATACCGGATTCAACTTCCTCAAAGTCGAATTGTTCGGTTTTAGTGGCGCTGCGATAAGTTGCTCACCGACCAGAACGGTGCTTTTTTGGGATAACGTAGATTGGAAACCGACTTGTACCGATTGCGCCCTTTACAATTGCCTTGAATCCGGCGCCTGTGGTGTAGGCCTGCTAAATGGTTTCCGAAAAAACCTCGGCATCCAAACTGAGTCGGCGTACCAGCCCCTGCTTACCGACGTCAGCTTGTTTCCCGGGCACGCGAGCTTCGTGCTGCAATCGGAGGAAGTCGCTTATGCGTTGACGCTGCAAACCGCGGATATGGATTGGTGGCAGTTGACGCATTGCCAAAACGGCACTTGTAGGATTGACGACAGAATCGAGGGAACGATCGACACTCGGTACCCGACGTTTCTCGTCCGTATCGATGATGAACACACGGCCTACAGCGGTTATCGAATGGGCGGTTTCGGATACGGCGTTGTCGTCCTCGAAGGCTACGCTAAACTCATCGAAACGGATTGGCCGTGTTTTCGCTGGTTAACTTTCGCGCCCGGCGGCAGCGGTTTGGGGATCGTCCGGGAGGAAGGCGACTGGGTGCTCTACCTCATCACCGGCATGGAAATCACCCGACTGATGGAATTTCCTGAAGGCGAATACCCCACCGGCTTCCTCGTCGCCGCCGACGCGTATTGAAACCTGGAAGTCGCGCGGCAAAACTGCTATGTTGATTCGGGGGTATCGCGAAGTTCGGCATGGAACGAATGATTTTGTGTTTCGCCGTTTTTCTTCTACTTCTCGCCCTTCTTTCCCTTCCAGCCTGCGACGACATGTGCACCAGTCCGCCAAGGATGGACTTTCTCACCCGCCTGTTTGTACACTGAAGCCGCAACCTTCCCATTGGAGCGGACGATATGGAAACGATCTTCAAGCGCCGCAGCATCCGCCGGTATACTTCCGAGCCCGTGAGCGACGAACAAGTCACCGCCATTCTTAAAGCCGCGATGGCGGCGCCGTCGGCCGGCAATCAGCAGCCGTGGCATTTTGTCGTGCTGCGCGATCCGGACATCAAGAACGGCGTGCCGGATGTTCACCCCTACTCGAGAATGGTCGTGGAAGCACCGGTGGCTATCGCCGTATGCGCCGACATGTCGCTCGTGAGCCATGCAGGCATGTGGGAACAAGACTGCGCCGCCGCGACGCAAAACCTCTTGCTGGCGGTCACCGACCTCGGTCTTGGCGCCGTTTGGCTGGGCGTACACCCTCGCGAGGACCGGGTCGCGGGGCTGAAAAAACTCTTGCGCCTGCCCGACACCGTGATTCCTTTCGCGTTGGTGCCGGTGGGGCATCCCGCCGAAAGCAAAGGCCCCGCCGACTACTACCGCGAGGATCGGATTCACCAAGACCAATGGTGATCGACAGGTAGTGCCGCTTGCGCCGGATGATTGAGAAACAAACCACATTCCGCTATTATGCGCTGTCCGCAGGCCTAAGGACCCACGCTGGAGATTTATCATGAAACAAGTCACGCTCTCTCTCATGTTCGTTTTGTTACTCGGTTTTGCGTCGGTATCCGCGGCCGCGGATGTCCAAGACGTACAGAAAGCCATCACCGAAGCCGGCGCCGAATGGACCGCCGGTTACACTTCGCTTTCGCACTTATCGGCCGATGAATTCGCCGAGTATTGCAGTTGGGAATTCGGTGATCCGCCCGCTCCGATGTCCTACATCAACGAAATCGAAATTCCTAAAGACATGCCCGCGCATTTGGACTGGCGCAATATAGACGGCGAAAATTTCATGACGCCGATCAAGGATCAGCACCCCTGCGGCACCTGCGCGACTTTTTCCTCGATCGCCGCCTTCGAGTCGCTGATCAAAATCGCCGTGGGGAATGCCTTCGTCGAACCCGACCTCTCCGAACAGCACGTCTATTCATGCGAGGGGCCCCTCCCCTACACCCTCTTTCACCCGATGATTTATTTGAAAAACTCCGGCGCGCCCGATGAAACCTGCATGCCCTATAACTGCGATTTCGCCGGCGAACGGCCCTCCTGCCAGGATACCTGCGCCGATTGGGACGCCCGCAGCTTTCAGACCACCGACTATCGTTTCTTCATGTGGCCGAACGAGGAGCAGATCATCGCCGCACTGCAGGACGGCCCCATTATCGCCGGCATGCAAGTGTATGAAGACTTCCAGGACTACACCGGCGGCATCTACGAGCACGTCACCGGCAAGATCCTCGGCGGGCACGGCGTGGCGCTGATCGGTTACGACAAAGATGAACAGTATTGGATCATCAAAAACAGTTGGGGCACAGAGTGGGGCGAAGAGGGCTACGCCCGCCTGCGTTGGCAAACCGGCATGTTGCGCTTCAGTTACCAGTCCGTCGACGTCCAGGTCGATTACGAAACCCTCTGCGGCGCCGATACCGCCCCCGCCATCGACGGCTTGGCGATCCTAAACGCCGTGGGCGAATTGCCTGAAGACGCCGACCTCGAAATCAGCTTCACCTACGCCGACGGGGAAGCCAATCTGCGCGGTGGCGAGCTGTTCTACGCGATCGACGACGAAGATGCTCTGCGCTTCGCTGAGCCGATGCGCGAGTTGGTCGGCACCAGCGAGGCCGCCCGTGACGAACCCTTCACGCTCATGCTCCCCGGCCCGTTCGCCTCAGGCGAGCACACCCTGGCGATCTACGTGAGCGACTTGTGCGGTCTGGTCAGCAACGAGGTCACCATCGGTTTCCAGGTGGCTGGTACCCCGACGGATGACGACGACTCGACGATGGATGACGATACGGATATTGGCGACGACGACGACGACACGGACGCACCGGCCGACGATGATGATGACGACGATAATGACGACAGCGGCTGCGGAAAATAGTCCGACCGGCTCGACAGCAGACGACGCGATCGACATCGCGAAGCCCCGTGACGACGGCGAAGCCGGGTGTTGCTTACCACTGTAGCGACCAGTAGGTAACGTCGGTACGAGCGACTTGGCAGAGATTTTTGCTGAGTGCGGCGTTTTCCCACGCCCGCGAGAAGATGTGGCGCTGTGGCTTAGGCTGCCATCGGCAGATCAACTGCGCCGCGGCTGCGGAACCAACTACCCCGAAAGTAGACTGAACTCACCGTTTGAAAAGGGCGTCGCGCGGTCTAAATGTCCTGATGGATCGATAAGTACGCACTGACGTATTCTTCAATCACTTCGTGTTTTTTTGTTTCTTCCGCGTGAAATTCCAGCCCCATGGCGATGCCGCCGTTCACCGTTTCCAAACGGCGGACAATCGCTCGCAACTGTTGTATTTCCGTGTTGTTGGGCAAACGGAAAGTAAGGGCGATTTCGCTGCCGACCGGGGCGCCGCGATCCGCCATCACCAACGCGCCGAGGCTGGATAGATTGAGAATTTTGCATTTGCCGCCATCGGAAACCTCGGCGTCGAGATAGGTTCTAACCCGCCGGCTGCGGCGGAGGTTTTTCGCCTCGGCCATTTCCGGGAATTCCAGGAACCAGAGATCCGCCGGCTGACTGCGGTGAACCCCCAGTAATTCCGAGACGAAACCGTACACCGATCCTTCGTGCAAATAGCGGATGACCATATTGTTTTTCGTCTGGTGCATCACTTTACGGCCGTCCACTTCAGGTGTATTGATGATCAGGAATGTATTATCCCGCCAACCGATGATTTGCGACTTCGCTTTCTGCCTTTCGCCGGATCGCTCGAATTCAACGAAAATCGGCAAATCAACCTGGAACTGGGGTTTGATATGAGTCAGTGCATCTTTCTTTGCATTTTTATTGAGTTTTTTCGGTGTTGGCAACCATTGCGACACTCCTTGAGCGATTACAATAGATAACAAACCGTGTCTACCTGTGGTTATCGAAGAAATTCGGAGCGAATAAACATCCGATGCGTCATCGTTCGCGGTATATTCCGATCTCACCGCCGATAGTTTGCACACGGCCTCATATAAGGAACTCGGTCCTTTTTTAGTTTTTATTAGGGAAAAAATCAATACATTTCGTAATACTTATCTCTTCGCGCGCCGATTGATCATCAAAATAACTACAGCGGAGAAGCCCTAACTTGCCGTGTGAACTGGGAATTGACCTCTCGATGTTTTCCCTGTTCTTTCACGACGCAAATGATTCTATTTCTGTTATTTTCCCGTTAGTAGCGTTTTCGGAAGTGTGATTGCAGCGCCGGATAAAGTTTCCCAAAGCGTTCGTAGTGGTCCTCATAGCGGGCGGCACGCTCTAAGTCGGGCGATAGGGTATCGACTACGCGCACGATCAGGTCGCAAGCGGAGTCAACGTCGCTGTAAATGCCCGCGCCGACACCGGCCAAAAGAGCGGCGCCAAAAGCGGCTCCTTCGGTCACATTGACTTGGGCGATCTCGGTCGAAAAGACGTCGGCCAACATTTGCCGCCAAAACGCCGATTTCGCACCGCCGCCCGAGACGCGAATCTGGGCCGGTTCGATTCCCAAATCCCGAATCAATTCCAAGGAATCCCGCATTCCAAAAGTAACGCCTTCGAACACCGCGCGGGCCATGTGCGCCCGGCCGTGCCGTAGGGTCAAACCGATAAAACACGCGCGAGCGTGGGGGTCGGGATGCGGCGTGCGTTCGCCGATCAAATAGGGCAAAAAATACAGCCCCTCGGATCCTATTTCGATCCCGGCGGCTTCTTCCGCAAGTCGGTCGTACCCTGATTTGCCGCCGATTACTTCCGCCCGCATCTCTTCATCGCCGAGCGCGTCGCGGAACCAGCGCAAGCTGCCTCCTGCCGAGAGCATGACTCCCATCACGTGCCACATGCCGGGGTTGGCGTGACAGAAGGCGTGTAGGCGGCCTTCGTTGTCGATCAACGGGTCGCTCGTGGGCGCGAACACCACACCGGACGTGCCAAGCGTGGCCGACACCAAGCCTTCTTGAGACAAACCCGAACCGAGGGCCTGTGCCGCTTGGTCTCCCGCCCCTCCCACCACAACGGTTCCCGGCGCCAGGCCGGTCGCCGCGGCCGCCTCCCGACTCACTTGCCCGGTCAGCAACGTGGATTCAGCGCACACCGGCGCCCAGGCAAGCGGGATATCCAACGCGTGGAACAAAGTTTCGGACCATTCGCGCGCTTGCACATCGAACAACGATGTTCCTGAAGCGTCCGAAACCTCGGTGGCGAATTCGCCGGTCAAGCGGAAGCGAAGGTAATCCTTAGGCAATAAAAAGTGTTTGATCCGCTCATAGATCTCGGGTTCCTGTTCGCGCACCCAAAGGATTTTCGGCGCGGTGAACCCCGGCAAAACGGGATTGGCGGTCAAGTCGAGCAGATCGTCGACCCCGAACCGCGCAATCATGTCGCGACACTGGGATTCGGTGCGCTGGTCGTTCCATAGAATGGCGGGTCTTAAGACCTCGTCGTTCTTGTCGAGCAAGACCAAGCCGTGCATCTGGCCGGTCAGACCCACGGCCCTGATGTCTGCGGGCGCGACTTCACTTTGGGCAAGCACAGCGCGACAACACGCGCATGTTGCTTCCCACCAATGCTCCGGATCCTGCTCCGACCACAACGGCTCCGGCGTGGAAAGCGGATAGTGCTCGGTATGAACGGATTGCACCGCGCCGTTTTCGTCCATGATCAAGGCTTTGGCGCCGCTCGTGCCTACGTCGATACCGAGCAGGAAGGCCATGGTTGCCCCCTATTCACGCCGGGGATTCGGCAACGGTGGCAGGCGGTCCGGATACGGAGCGCGCTGCCGAATCAAATACGCCTCCAACCAACCTCGATCGCGGTGGGGGTTCATCGTGGCCCAGATCACCGCTTCGTGGTCGTATTCATTAATACGGTCGTTAGCCGCGCGGATCGCGTCGATCGAGTTGCGGATCGCCTGCTCGATCGGTTGCCGCTCGGGATTGATATCGATGCCGAAGTAGCCTTGGTAGCCGTGCATTTTCAACACGTACAGCGCCGCCTCCAATTGCTCGGGGCTGACGACACCGACGTTCAGGTCCTGATCGAAGTTGCCCAGCGGCTGGCTGTTGACGTGAATATGGGCCAAGCGGCCGTATTCCAGCACTTGGCTGAAAGAATACGCCAGGTCCTCGTAGGCCATCAGCATGTGGCCGATTTCCGGGTTGAGACACACCAGCGAGTGGCCTTCGCGCATCAACTTGTGATTCGCCTGGTGGGCGAGCATGCGCTCGATTTTGAAACCGAGCAGCAGACCTTCCGGCGTCGTGCCGTAAAACTGTCGCCCGCGCGGCTCGTAGGGCTTGGGTTCAAAAGCCACCCGGCACCCCGGCACGGCGTCGAGCGCCACGGCGAGCGCCTCGGCGAAACGGTCCCGCGCTGCGGGGAAATCGATGCCGAAGGGATTCTCAAAACCGTCGATACCGGCCCACACGACGGCGAAATCCGTATCGAGTTCCCGGTTGAGTTGAAAGGCTTCGACCGCGCGCTGGATGGCGGCGCGTCGCGCGTTGGGCAGGGGCGAGGAAAGCGAGCCGAATTCGAACTGCGCCTCGTGGAACAGTAATGGTACGACGGTTACGAGGCGAATGCCCGTATCGGCACAGAACTTTTTCCAGAGATCGAGGTTGTTTTCGTTGATTTCGTTCGGGTAATGGGCTTCCAACCCGACCAAACCGCTGTCGGCCAATCCGGCGGCGATCTCCAGGCGCTGCTCGATGTCGATCTCGGGTTTGTATTTGTCGTGGAAGCGATTGCCCGGTGGTGAAAAGCACCAAATACCAGCCGAAAATTTCAGATCCAACTCGAAACTATTGAGTTGCGCGACAAGCTGGTCCGGCGACCGCCGTGTCGCCTGCCGACGTAAATCGACCAGTGCCATGGCGTACCACCCCTTCTTGATGATTGAAACCTTACCGCATTCTTAACATCTACCGCGCGGAGGGGCAAACGACGCCGGCCCGCGCTACGTGAGAATATCCGAAATACATTCGGCGGCCGCCTCGCATTCGTCGTTTTGCGCCAAACAGGCGAAAATATCCGATTGCGGTCCCCACACGTCGTCTTCGGCTTCACACTCGTCGATGATGTCGTCGAGGTCAATCAGATTTTCATCCTCGTCGTAGAAGGAGAGGCCGCACACCAGATACAACCAGTTGTACAGGTCGGCGCACAGATCGGTGGACCAGGTGTCGTCGTCGCCAGCCGTGTCGTCGTCCAAAGAAGTGTCGTCGTCGATCGGCGCGAACTGCGCTTGCACATTGATGCGGCAGAAGGGCAGCGCGTCGGTACCCATTGCCGAGACGACTTCGACAAAGAAATCGTCATCCGGGGCCATCGTTTCGACCCACACGTTGAACACGCCGGCGCCTTCGATGCGGTCGAAGCACAAGCGCTCGACCCCACGCCCGCGTAAATAAAGCACATTTTCGTTGGTGATGGCGTACTGGCCCTGCAAGCGGAAGATCGTGCCGCTCGTATCAACCATGAGGCGGTCGAACACGAACTGCACGCCCACGTTCAGGCAATCCTCGGCGTCGAAAGCCGCCTCGACCTTCGTCATGTCCGTGGCCGAGATGTCGCAGGTTGCTTCCACCGGTTCGGGGTTGTTGTCGTCATCGTCGTCATCGTCACAAGAGAAGCCGAGCGCCATAGCGCCCGCTGTGGCGATCACAATCAAAAGCAAAAAAGGCAACCACGTGATTTTCATGGTCCTTTCCTTTCGGCGTATATTGAAAATCATTTGAATAAAGCCACGAGACAATCGGCCATCACGTCACAATCGCCGTAGTTGTCGATAATGCATGCAGCGATATCGCTTTCGATGCCGAAGTCCTCATCGTCGGACTCGCACATGGCGATTACGTCGGACAACTGAATTTCTTGGTCGTCATTGTCGAAAAAAGCGAACCCGCAGATGTCATACATAAACGAGTAAATGTCGTCGCAGGCCGGCCATTCGTCAGTGTCGTCGTCACTATTTGTGTCGTCATCGGTCACCAAGTCGTCGTCACCGGTGTCGTCATCGGTGCCGGCTGTGTCGTCATCGGTGTCGTTTTCGTCACGATTGCACTGCAAAGACGTATTAATTTCGAGTTCGCAAAACGGATTCGCGTCGGGCGCGGCACTTGCCACGACCTGCAGCCGCACGCTGGTCTGGCAAATCAGAGAACGTGTCCACACCTCGAAGACTCCCGCGTGGGCGATGGGCGCGAGGCATTCCGCATTGTTGACGCCCGCTCCGCGAAGATAGAACGAGTTGTTGTTGTTGATTGCGTATTGGCCGCTAACCTGGAACACGGTGAAGGTGGGATCGACCCGCAGTTGATCCAGCACGATCGCCAAGCCCAGCGCTTCGCAGTTGTTCGCGACGATTTCGGCTTCCACCTCGGCCATCGGCCCGGCGTCGATGCGGCAACTATTTTCATCGACCGGGGTGGAATCGTCGTCGTCATCGTCCCAACTCCCGAAGGGTAGGCACGCCGCGATGCCCGTCGCCAAAACGATGGCCCATATGATCAAGTGTCGTTTCATCGTTTCTTCCTTTCGCCGACTCAGCAGTTCGCGTTCAAGCAGTCAATCAAGTCCACGCCCTGCTGGCCGCTGCCATCGCATTCACTGTCGACGCAGCTTTGGTAACATGCCCACGGGTCGGAAAAGAACTCGCATGAATTTTGCATATCGAGTTCCGGAATCCAGTAGCTGGTGTAGTCAAAGAGAAACACGACATCGCAGTCGTAGATGCCGTGCACGGTGTGCCCGCAGCCGGTGCCGGGATCGGTTGGCGCGAGACAATCGTCGAAGCAGTTGTCGTTACAGAACTCATCGTACACGCATTCGCCCATGCAATTCCAAAAGACCGACTCGCTTTTGCCGTAAAGACCTTCGCTGAGTTCGCACCATTCGACGAGCCCCGATTCGTCAGCCACGACTCCATTGGCGTCCAGTATCGAGATGGCGCATATATTGACCATGCCGTCGGCGATGGACTCGCAGCTATCCGAAAATACCGTGTCGTCGTCGTCGTCGACCCAAGTATCGTCGTCGGTCCACGTGTCGTCGTCGGTCCACGTGTCGTCGTCGGTCCACGTATCATCATCGGTCCATGTGTCGTCGTCGGTCCACGTATCATCATCGGTCCACGTGTCGTCGTCAGTCCACGTGTCGTCGTCGTCGCCCAGCGCATCGATATCGGCTTCGATCACGACGGAGCAGAACGCGCCCGCATGCCCGGCGGTAACAGTGACCACGTCGAATTGCACCGTGTCGCCGGGTTCCATGAGCTGAACGCGAATCGTAAATACGCCGCTGTGTAGCAGGCTGTCGTAGCAGTCGTCTTCGCCGAGGCCGAGCCCGCGAATGAAGTACTCGTTGTCGTTGGTAATCGCGTACTGCCCGCGCGCCTCGTAGATCTTGAAGGTCGGGTTCACCAGTAGTTCGTCAAGCCCTAGCGTCAGGCCAAGCGCTTGGCAATTTTCGCTGACGACGGCCCCCGTCACCTCCGTAAGCCCAGCGCCGACAATGTCGCAATCGTCGGGCTCTCCGTAGGCCGCGACGATGTCGTCGACTACGTCGTCGTCATCGTCGTCGCCACAAGTAACCGCTGATAAAGTGAGAGATAGAAAAACCACCAATAGCCAACACCAGAAAATTCGCCGATTCATGGCATCCTCCAAACGTTTGAAAGCAATCCATGGTGAAATCGCCACGCTGCGTTGGTAACACGTCCAATCGTCAAGCGGCCCGCGTTGACGCGCCGGTCGCGTTGTCTCTGCACGTTTAGTGGTCGCCGACCGCCGCCACGATCATCGCCCCGCGAGACGCGGTGTGGTACTCGAGATCGCGGACCATGTTGTCGTATGCAAGCTGTTTGATAAGGGGCGAGGCGGGAACGAGCGTGAAAACGAACTTCGGCTGTAAAACAAGCGCGCTCATTTTCACACCTCCAAAAACCATAAATACAAAAACTTCACACGGCCACTAAAAAGCCTCGTCTATATCCATATTACAAAGCGTCCCGTTGTGTCAAAGGCTTTTACCAACGCAACGATCCCGGCGGTTGGATACAAAAAAGGCCGGGCTGTAACGCCCGGCCCCGTAAAAATTCGTCGATATTCTAGGAGCAGTTGGCCGTGATGCAGGTAATCCAATCTTCGCCCTGACTCGCGCTGCCGTCGCACTCGCTGTCCACGCATGTCTGGTAGCAACTCCACGGATCTCTGAAGGTGTCGCATACGTTGTGCATGTCGAGTTCCGGAATCCAATAGCGAGTACCGTTGAACAGGAAAATGATTTCGCAGTTGTAGATGTCGTGCGAGGTATGGGCGCAACCCGTGCCGCCGGGATCTCCCGGAGCGAGGCAGGCGTCGAAGCAACCGGCGTTACACCCCTGGTTGATGGCGCACTCGCCCATGCAATTCCAGAAAACTGAATCGGTCTTGCCGTACAAGCCTTCGCTGAGGCCACACCACGTGGTGAGACCACTTTGATTCTGCTGCACGCCGTCGCCGTCCAGCAAGGTCGTTTCGCAAATGTTGATCATGGCATCGGCCACTTCGACGCAGGTGCCATCCCAGGCCGTGGTGTCGTCGTCGCCGCCGGTGTCGTCGTCGCCGCCGGTGTCATCGTCGCCGCCGGTATCGTCGTCGCCGCCGGTATCGTCGTCGCCGCCGGTGTCGTTGTCGTCATCGTCGCCGCCGGTATCGTCGTCATCGTCGACCGCGTCATCGTCGCCGGAGTCGTCGTCGCCGGCCGTATCATCGTCCGTGGGCAGCGTGGTATCGTCGTCGCCGCCGCCACCGCCGCCGCCTTCATCGCAAGCTGCAAAAGTACACAAACCAAAAGCCAAAATCACAATCAGTACGAACCATAGTTTCTTCATTTTTTCCCTCCACTCGGTCAGGGTGATTTACATGAGACCAAAAATCAATCATTTTCAGGTACTATGAAAAACGCCTTTTTGTCAAAGGGCCAAACGCAAAAAAACCAAGCCGACTGACGACTCGCCGGCCGGCTTGGTAGCCGTTCCTAGAATCTATCGCGGGAAGGCATTTTTGCCGATCCAGCGGGCCTGTTCTCCCAATTCGGTCTCGATGCGCAAGAGTTCATTGTACTTGGCGAGGCGTTCGCTGCGGCTGGCGCTGCCGGTTTTGACCTGACCCGTGTTGCAGGCCACGGCCAAGGTGGCCAGGAAGGGGTCGCATGTTTCGCCGCTGCGGTGGCTGACCACTTGCGTGTAGCCGGCGTCCTTCGCCATTTGGATGACATCCAAGGTTTCGGTCAAGGTGCCGATTTGGTTGAGTTTGATAAGAATGGAATTGGCGATCTTCTCGTCGACGCCCCGCTGCAGTCGTTCGGGATTGGTCACGAAAATGTCGTCACCGACCAACTGTACGCGGTTGCCCAACTCGGCGGTCTGTTTCTGCCAGCCGTCCCAATCGTCCTCATCCAGGCCGTCTTCGATCGAAATAATCGGGTATTTCGCCAGCCAGCCTTTGTACAGAGCGGTCAATTCCTCCGGTTGTACGCCATCCAGCCCTTCGGCCGGGAAGTAATACGCGCCGTCTCGGTACAACTCGCTGGCCGCCACGTCCAAAGCGATGAAAATATCCTTGCCCGGCTCGTATCCGGCGCGTTCAATGGCTTGAATCACCAGTTGCAAAGCTTCTTCGTTGGAAGCGCAGTTGGGGGCATAGCCGCCTTCGTCACCCACGCCCGCTGCGTAGCCTTTGGCCACCAGAATTTTTTTCAGGTTGTGGAAGACTTCCGCGCCATAGCGCAACGCTTCCCGAAAAGAGGGCGCGCCGACAGGGACGATCATGAACTCTTGGATGTCCACGTTGTTCGTCGCGTGCGAGCCGCCGTTGAGAATGTTCATCATGGGAACCGGCAACAGCGTGGCGCTGTCGGATCTCGCGATCAACTGATACAGCGGAACGCCGGCCACTTGAGCTGCCGCGCGCGCCGCCGCCAATGAAACGCCCAAAATCGCGTTGGCGCCCAGCCGCGCCTTGTTCGGCGTGCCGTCGAGTTCAATCATCGCCTTGTCGAGAGCCGCTTGTTCGTCGACGGGCTTGCCGATCAGGGCTTTGGCAATGATTTCGTTGACGTTGTTCACGGCTTTGAGCACGCCCTTGCCGAGATACCGCCCCTTATCGTCATCGCGCAGTTCGATGGCTTCGTGCACACCGGTGCTGGCGCCCGAAGGCACCGCCGCGCGCGCCAGGATTCCGGTATCAGTTTGCAGGTCCACTTCCACCGTTGGATTGCCACGGCTGTCGAGAATTTCCCGAGCGTGGATACGGCTGATCTTCGCCATGTTCGTACTCCTTTTTGCGGGGATGACGGGGAAACGGGCTCCCCCGGCCCGAGGCTATTCTAAGACGGTTATTTATCGACGCAAGCAGGTTCTCACCTAGCCGTGTGTGCTAGGTTTCCAGCACTTTTTTCGTCGCCTTGATGATCATGTCGATTTCGGCGTCTTCAATGATCAAAGGCGGAGCAAAGCGGATGGTCGTTTCGTGAGTTTCCTTGCACAGGATGCCCTCTTCCTGCAACGCTTCGCAAACTTGCCGCGCGGTCCACTTGCCGGGCTCCAGTTCGAGGGCGAGCAATAGGCCCTTGCCGCGAACTTCCTTGATCTGCGGGCAGCGAATCGATTCCAACCCGCGCCGCAGTTTCTCGCCCTGGAGGCGCGCCTTTTCGGTGAGGTCTTCCTCGATCAGCACCCGCAAGGCTTCGCGCGACACGGCGCAGGACAGCGGCATACCGCCGAAGGTCGATCCGTGTTCGCCGGGGCGGAACAAGCCTAGTATGTCGCGCCGGCCCACACACGCGCTGATCGGCACGCAGCCGCCGCCCAACGCTTTGCCCAGGGTGATCAAGTCCGGCTTGGCGTCTTCGTGCTGCCAGCAGAACATCTTTCCCGTACGGCCCAGGCCGACTTGAATTTCGTCAAAGATGAGCAATACGTTGTGCTTGTCGCAAAGCTCCCGAACCTGCCGCAAGTATCCTTCCGGCGGCAGGCGCACGCCCGCCTCTCCCTGAATCGGCTCGACAAGGAAGGCCACAGTGTTTTCATCGATGGCGGCCTCGAGCGCGTCGGCGTCGCCGTACTCGATGACTTCAAAACCGGGCGTGAAGGGGCCGAAATCTTCGCGGTAGAGTTCGTCGGTGGAGATCGTGATGATGGTTGTCGTGCGGCCGTGGAAATTCTCGCGGCATGCGATGATTTTCGCGTCGTACTTGGGCACACCCTTGACTAGATAGCCCCATTTACGGGCGATTTTGATGGCGGTTTCGACCGCTTCGGCGCCGGTATTCATCGGCAGCGCCATTTCCATTTCACACAGTTCGCATAGTTCCTGCGCCCAGGGCCCGAGTTGGTCGTTGTGGAACGCGCGGCTGGTGACGACCAAGCGGTCGATTTGCTCGTGCATCACGCGAAGCAAGCGCGGATGACCATGCCCGTGGGACACAGCCGAGTAAGCCGACAGGCAATCCAGATAGCGTCGACCTTCGATGTCGGTCATCCAGACGCCCTCCGCGGCGGTGATGACCACCGGCAGGGGCTTGTAGTTGTGAGCGCTGTAACGTTCGGTTTGTTCGATAATCGTTTGTGTTTTCGTCATGGCTGAACACCTCATCGGCCAGTGGAAGAGTCGAAGCAATAAGCCGTATGGAAATTATCCGGGAGCCGGGCGGCTGTCAACACACAGAGGGTAAGGATCCGGATTCTTTTTGTCTGTCGACTAAACGAGCGCGCCAATGTGGAAAAACAGGACGACGGCCAGATACTGCACGATGGCCAAGGCGATTGTGCCCGCCAACCCGGTACTAACTCCCGACAGAATGGACCCCAATTCCGCGTCTTCCGGCGGGCGGCCCGTGTTTAGCAGGTATTCCTTGGCCCAGTTGCGGGCGTACACTCCCGAGGCGTAGCCGCCGAATAACGTCGGTGCGATCAACAGAATCAGTACGATTTTCCAGGCGGTCACGGCGAGCAACGAGAGAAGGCCGGCGAATATTGTTGCGATACACGCCAACAAATACCGACCATAGCGCACGCGCTTGGCGCGCATTTGCTCAAAATCACCGGGCAGATCATTCATAAGCACTTATCAGCGGTTGTGAATACGCTTGATCTCTTCTTTCGCTTCGCTGCATTCGACATTCAGTTCCAATGCTTTGACGAAATGCAATTCGGCGAACTCGAACTGTTCGGTCGCCGCGTAGATCTTTCCCAAATACAGGAAGTGAAGATAGCGATTCGGGTTGATTTTCATGCCGTTTTTAATCGCGCCTTCCGCCTCGCGCACGTTGTCGGAATCGTGCGGGTTCGCATTGAACATTGCCCAACCCAGTAGCGCATAGGCGTCGCAATTATTCTCGTCGATCTCGATCGCTTTCTGCAGGAAACGGCGCGCTTCTTCCCAATTGCTGTCGTCCAGCAGATAGCCGGCTTGCTTGACTAGGTCCTCCGGATTGGAAAAGTCGTCCACATCCATCAACAAGCCACCGCCGCTCGCTTCTTGCTCGGTGTCGAAATCCCCGTCATTGTCGAGCCCGTAGTCGTCGACCGAAACTCCTCCGTCTCCCAAATCCGCCGCTTCGCCCAAATCGACATCGCCGAAATCGCTACCGCCCCCGAGCGTCGCAAAGGGGTCGGTATCCGGCGCAGCGGCAGCCAGGCCGTAATCATCAGCGCTCTCCTCGGGGGGGGCGGGGGCGGTTCTCCGCTGCTCCCCGGTCAGGAAATCCTCCGAGCTTGTTTCCGGCGCGTCAGCCAGCGAGGCGTCGACTTTGGAAAGAAACTCCGCTGCCGGGTCGGCCGCGCCCCGTCCACTATGCGACAGGCCGGCCATTTGCTGCGCGGATTGCATGGAATCCGACGGTTGAAAGTCACCGAACTGCACGTCGGTTTCCGATTCTTGCCGGATGCGATCGACGCTTGCCATGGCTTCGGCGATGAGATCGTTGGATACCTGGATTTCAAAGCCGGCGCCTTTTTTCTTCTCGCGCGCCTGCTTTTTCTTCTTCTTTTCGGTGGTTATCCGGTCGCTTCGGTAGGCCTCCGGGAAGCCGACAAGTTCGAGCAGGAACAGCGCGTAAAGAACTTTGTATGCCGAGCGTTTGCTCATGTTCGAAGCGGCGATGATCTGCCTCAGCGTTCGTTCGCCGTTAAGAAGATTGAACACGCGCACATCGGCCGGGCCGAGTTGTAGGTCTTCGATACGGTATCGGCCGGCCAAGCGCTTGACCAACACGTCTTCCTTGCGACCGCGAAATCCCTGCGGCGGCTTGGTCAACGGCATATAGAAGCGGATACCGCGATAAAGCAGGTTGGGGAAAGAAATGTTGAGTATGCGATGTTCTTCGCCGATGATCTCGCCCTCACGGAAGAAGAAGTCCCCTTCGGTCCAGGCGAACATTTTGAAAAGTTTTTTCGAGACCTGCATGTTTAGGGCGTCATACAAGTCGTGCGGCGACAAATGCCCTTTTTCGACGAGGTACGCGCCGAGTTTTACCTTCTCGGCCCGTACGACTTCGATGGATTCCTCGTGTACTTCTTTGCCGATCAGTCCCTCGTTGACGAGGTATTCACCGAGCAACATTTCGGGGAAATAGGAGCTGGTCACATACACGATTTCACCGCGATCGAAATGTATGTGTACCTTCCGTTTTCCTTGACTTAAGGCAAGGATGCCGCTCTTACCGGCCAAGTTGACGAAATTCAAAACCTTAGGGAATGGAACTTGGGTCAAAGAGCCCTTGACGAACCCCTCCTTGACCGACGCATCAGACATACTGTCCTCCCGCGAAATTCGGATACACGATTCTTTCCCTAGCGTGAAAGTGTCTTTCTCCCGATGATCCCATCCTACCGACCTTGGGCTTTAACTGTCAACGGTTCGAACCATTTCGGAATTCGCTCCCGGAAAAGTTTCTCCAGACGCAAATTGATCAGTTCCGGTTGCTCCACCACGGCCGCGTGCGACCCCTTTTTGATGCGCAACAACTCGGCGTCGGGAATCGTCGCCACCATTTTTTCGGTCAAATAGAAGGGTGTAAACAGGTCACGCTCACCGCCGACCGCCAAAACCGGTACGTCGATACTCGGCAACAGGTCATCGGCCGAATGGGCGTTCATGGCTTCGGCCATGGCGAAAAACACGCGTACGTCCAAGTCGCCCATGTGTTGAAAATACGCTTCGAAATCTTCCCAGCCCGCCAATTGGCGATCGATCACAAACTGCCTGGCCACGTGAAACGAGAACTTGCGCCGCGCGATAAAGTGCGTCACGGCATTGGCGAAACGATCGGCGCGCATGGCCAAGAACCAACCGACCCGGTAGGCATGCTCGGACAATTCGGCGTTGAGGAAGGTTTTTATCGGCGAGCCCGCCGCCCCCAGCATCGGCACCAAACCGGCAATGCGTTCCGGCATATGGCGCCAGGCTTCCAACACGACCTGGCAGCCCATCGAATGCCCCAACAGCACGGCGCGGTCGATTTCGGCGTCGTCCAGCACGGCCTGCAGGTCGTGAATGTTGATGTCCATGGACCAATCGCTGAAATCCGTGGGCATGCCGCTTTTGCCGTGGCCTCGGTAATCCCAGACGACGATGCGATGCGTGGCGCCGAAATATTCTTCGATGTAATGCCAGAAGAAAGTGGAAACACCCAGGCCGTTACAGCAAACCAGCGCCGGTCCGTCACCGGTGGCGCGATACCAAATGGGCACGCCGTCGGCACCGCAAACGCGATTTTCCCGAATGGCTCGTACCCGTTTGGGTTTCGTTTTGCGCACGCCGCCGCTCCGCAATTAGTTGGCTCGCCCCCTATGGCGCGAGAAATCCGGCCGCAATGGATTGCCTAATATGCCTTGTGCTGCATGAAAACTGTATTAGACAAAAACCTACTCGAAAGGCATAACACACGCAAGGGGTTGCTGAGCAATCTCAATGGGTTAAATTAAGACCTGACACTACGCAGGAGCAGCCATGAACACGCAACGTAAAATTTTGGTCGTCTTGCTCTCGTTGGCGCTGATGCTGGCGTTCATCGCTTGCCAAACCGTCGGCGACGACAACGACAAGAAGGCCGCCGATGATTCCGAAATCGGCGGAATCGGCGGCGGTGACGGAAACGGCGGCGGTGGGGCCGACGACGACGCGACCGACGATGACACCGCCGGCGACGACGACACGGCAGGAACCGACATCACGATTGCCTACATTTTCAACAGCGACGCGTTCGTGGGCGACTACCAATCCCTGCTGCCCGATTTCGGCGTGGGCGTGGTGCCGATTCGAGAAGACCAAGTCACGGCCAACGACTTCGCGGGTATTGACGTGATCGTAGTGGAATCCGACACCTCTTGGTACAACATCAACCAATACAGCCACATCGCCGCGCAGGGCATTCCGATCCTGGGCATTTACGAAGGCGGCGGCGAATTGCTCAACCAATTGGGCAAAGAAGCTGGCTGGGCGGGCGGTTTCGACGAGGCCAACGTCAGCCAGGGAGTCGTTGCTCTCTACCAAGAAGATATTTTCAACAAACCCTACGACCTCGCGGCGGCCCAAAGCTCCTTTCTCGACATTTACCTTTTCGGTGTGTGGTTGCGTTACCACGATTTTATCATTCCACCGTACGGAGTGATCGCCCCGCTGGAACGGCCGGCCGGTTCGGGCTTTTCCGCCGTGGCCATCGAAGACGGCAACGTGATTTTCTGGGGTTATCAATCCGACCCGACGATCTTCACGCAAACCGGTTTGAAACTGTTTGTGAACTGCCTCTACTTTTTGTCCGGGGGCGGCAAGTAGCCCGCAACGCGGGGACAGGCACGGGGACTAAATCGGATTATTTCGATAGGTTATGGCCGATGACCTGGGGGCAGGCACGGCCTCGGAACTAAAACCGGGCGGTGACGCCGAGCGCTCCATAGTGCAACAGGCTGAAGGTGTAAACCTTGTCGTTGTCGGCCCCGCCTTCTAGAATACGATAGCCGAAATTGACGGCGACGTGTTCGTTGAGATCGGCTTCGAAAGCGAGCAGGAAATCCTCCGCCCTGCCCTGCGGACCGACGAGACCATCGCCCTCCAACAGCAACCCCCAGGAGTCTGCGAAACGCCACTTGAGTCGCAGGTTTACCAGCGGCACGAAACCGGTGTTTGTGTATCCGTAGCTGCCCAAGGCGATTTCGGCGTCGCGGATTTTCGCCGTCAAACCCGCTCCGATTTCGAGTTTTTCCGATAGGTAGAAATCGTAGCGGTAGGTCAGACGGTACGAGTCGAACCGGAAGGTACCGCGCAACGAGGTATCAGGCGGATAGGTTTTCTCGTCGAACCGCGTGGCGCGATCGAACTCGCCGTCGGCGTACAATGTCAGCGGTGCGTAGAGGGCGGCGATGGTGTGCCGCCGGGCGATCGTTTTGCCGACGCGAAGCCGAAAATAAGGGTGCGGCGCTGTGCGGAGGTCGTCCACGAACGAAAACCGCGTACCGACGTCGCCGGGAATTTGGGCGTCGTTGTAGCCGGAAAACACGACACCGGTTTCGGTATTTGCGAACCACGTCGCACCCGCCACGCCGGGGAACAAGCCGATGGCGACGATGAAAACAAGCACTTTTGCCAAACGATTCATGACGGCTCCATTCGAGTTCTGACCTGCCTTTTTCCCTTATTTTTGTAAATTTAACCACGAACGCATCGAGTGAATGTGGTCCATAATGAACCAATTCGTTGGGGACAGGCACCAAGGTTTTCTTAAACCTGTATTCTTATTATTCAATAAGTTACAAGAATAGAGGGTTCAAAAATTGGGGCCAGGCACCAACTTTTAAGGGTCGGGTTTTACGTATTGTAACTTCGTGTAATTAGTGGCCGAAAAGGTCGTAGAGCAGTGCGATGACGCCCGCCGCGCCGGCAATGCCGAGGATCAATAGAATCAGTTTCAGCCACGAGAAAGGTGCGTTGCCTTGCACCTCGCCGGTCTGGCCGTTGACCAGGAAACGAAAGACTTTCCCCTTGTACCGGTAGGCCGAAATCCACAACGGCAGCATCACCAAGTCGTAATGCCAATGGCGGAACACCGAGTCCACACGCAGGTTTCGGCTGGTGTCTCCCGGGACCATGTTGTCGCAAGCGGCATTCTCCGCCTGCTGCATTTCGGCGCCCGCGGTCTGTTGCGCGTCCCGCGGCACGATCGAGGGGTTCTCCGCCGCGAAACCGGCCAGGTAGTCGCTGTTGTACGATCTCGCGTCCGCCATAGGGAAGGGGCTGATTTTGTGCACCCATTCTTGGTCCAGCCCCTTGGAAGCCGACACGAGCCACTCGTCATAATGAGCGGCGTGCTGACCGGTTGCCGGTTGCCAGCGCGTCTTTTGCACATCGCGATACTTGGTGACGGTGCGTCCCTCGCTGTCTTTTGTCGAGTACGGCTCTTTTTCGTAATAGAAATAACCGGAGTCGGCCGACCACTGGGAATCCACGTCGGCATCAAAGGCGTAAAAAGGCATGTACATGCCGCGTATTTCACTGATCGCGCTCTTTTTCGTCAGATCGCGCGGCCGGAAAAACCCCTTGCCCAACCACGTCCAAAACAGCTCTTCCGCTTTGTGCTGATTGTGCATAAACGGCACGATGCGTCCGGGTCGCTCGGTTTCTTCCTTCGCCTCTTTCTCGATGACATAGGTCGAACCGCAGTACGCGCAGGCCAGCGTCTTGAGGGCGGGGTCGTAGCTCACCTTCGCGCCGCAGGAATTGCACGAAAAGGTTTTCATCTCCCGGCCGAAACCGGATCCGCCCGCGCTCTTCGAACTCAAACCGCCGTTGTCGTCAACCTTGACAACTTGGCTACCTGACTCCGCGGACGCCGTGCGCACCGGGTCGGCTGCGCCGCAGTAGGGGCAGAAGTTGATGCCTTCGCTGATTTCCGCACCGCAAGATTGGCATCGCGCCATGGTTCCTCCGCCGAATGATGAGATGGCGGCAATCTAAGCACATTCGCGCCGCCGAGAACAAGACGCCCGCTCGCACCTCAACGCCGCTTGTGACGCGTCGCTCAGCCGCAAATGCCGCAGATACGGCATCCCGACTCAGGCCGACACGGCGGCGTCGTGCGCCCCGCGAGCGCCTCTTGATACTCTTGCTCGAGGTAGGAACGCCGGATGCCCATGTCCACCGCGTCCCACGGCAGCGCATCGTCGAATTGAAATGCCGCGGCCAACAAACTTTGGTGGTTGGGTTGCCACGCCCGCAACGCCGGGCGAATACTCCCCTCGGCATCAACCAGGCGCGCCAACTCCCCGGCCCGCCGGTCGCCGACCGAAAGCAGCGCCTGCAACACCGCGGCTCGTAGGCTTTCGCTTTGCATCTCGAGGTTCGGCGTGCGGCGTAGTTCTTGGGCGATCATCCGGAGCTTCTTCTTGAGTTCAGATTCGGCGCCGAATGGGTGCCATTGGAATGGCGTGTGCGGTTTCGGGACAAATGGATTGACGCTCAGCGTAATGCGCCCGGCCCAACCCTTTTTTTTCCAGCCGTCCATCGCCGTGTCGCGGCACCGTTGCGCCAAGGACACAATGGATTGCACGTCATCGCCACTTTCACCCGGCAGGCCCACCATAAAATACAGCTTCAAATTCTGGACGCCCGCGTCAATGGCGCGTCGCACCTCGACCAGGATTTCCTCATCGGTCGCCGGCTTGTTGATGACGCGGCGTAAACCTTCGCTGCCCGCTTCCGGAGCGATGGCCGCCGATACCAAGCCGCGCGCCGTTAACGCGCGCCATGTTTCCTCATCCAGCGTGTCGCGGCGAATGGAAGACAACGCCACGCGGCGGTCGCCGGCGAACTCGAGCCAGGCGGCCAAGTCCGGATGCCCCGAAACATTCGACCCGACCAGACCGAGCACGTTTTCGCCCAAGGAAGGCACTTCCGACGGCGGCGCGGCGGGTCGATAGGGCAGAAACACATGTCCGGCGGCACAAAACCGGCAGCGATTCGTGCAGCCCCGCGCGGCTTCCACCAGCATGGAATCGCCGAACACGGCACCCGGCGCGCGCAGGTGAGTGCGGTTTTCGACCGGGTTGATGGCCGCTTCCCGCGCCACCTTGACCTGGGCCGGAAACCCCGCTTGTGCTTCGAGGGCTTGGAGTCGTTCGCCTTCGTAACGCGAGTGATAGAAGCGCCCCACGTACGCGCCGGGAACGTGCGCGAGACTCGCCAGCCAGGCCGCACGGTCACGCGGCGCTTCATCTCGCCAGTGCTCCAAAAAAGGCGCCAGCGCGGCGTTGCCTTCGCCGAGCAGGCACACGTCGGCCAGTTCGGAAATCGGCTCCGGATTCATCGTCGGCACGACGCCGCCGGCCACAATGAGTGGATCGCGTTCGCGTCGTTCCGCCGCGCGCACGGGCAACCCGGCAAGGCGCAGCATCGCCGCCAAGTGCACCAAGTCGTTTTCAAACGACACCGAGACGAACCAGATGTCCGCGTCGGCCGCTGAACGGTCGTCGTCGATACAGCGCAGCGTCTCCGGGCTGGAGCCACGTTCCGGCCACACGGCGCGAGCGACCGCCAACCCGTTTTTGGCCAAGGCGTGCATCAACCACTGATAGCCGAGGTTCGCCATGGCCAGGTTGTAAGGGCCGGGGTAGACGGCAACCGCCCGCCCCCACCCGCGTTGGGGTAGCGGTTCGCCGATCTCGGCGGCGCGCCAGGCGGCGTGCTGTGTCGCGGTTTTGCGAGTCATGGGTCGTACGTTAGCCGCAGGCGGAGTGCGGCGCAAACAAAAAACCGGCCGGGCGCGAGGCCCGACCGGTGAGTGTTACGCTGAATGATCCTACGGCTATTTCATTTCGTCCAGCAATTGCTGCACGACCCAATCGGTGATGCTCAGGCCCCCGATCGTGCCGTAGCCGACCATTTTGAAGCGGATCACGCCGTCGCCGTCGATGATCCAGTTGTAGGGGATGAATTGGTTGATGTTATACGGGTCGGCGTTGGTAAAGCCGCCGTCGTCGAGTGAGTAGATGTTGTCGTAGGCGTCCCAACCGTGATCGGAATCCCAATCGGCCAGGTCGGCTGCTTCCACGTCGTAGCTGCTGTTGGTCTGACCCATCAAGCCGATGATGGTGACCGGATCACTATTCGAATCGTACTCTGCCGCGTCTTCTGCGAGGTCACCTGCCTCGCTACTGCAAGACGGTCACCACTTGGCAAAGGAGGTGAAGACGACGATCCTCCCGCTTAGGTCGGACAAGTTGATTTCGTTGCCGTCCTTGTCGAGCAGAGGCTCGGTTTCAAAGGCGGACATCGTGCCGCCGATATTCGTGTTGTAAAATTGTACTTCGTAGGAGTACGTTTTCTGGTTGCTCATGTGCCCGGCGGAGTCTTCCACCCACATCCGGAAGATGTGCGGAGCCTTGCTGTCGGTACGCTCCATCGCGCCTTCGATTTCGTTGAGGTAGTAGCCGAACATGTTGGTTCCGGCTTGCGCCTCGCTGCACTTGATGTAACTGGGAATCGTGTCGTATTCGACCGACCCGCCTTCATCGAGGCTGTAGTACATCTTGCCGCCGTTCAGGTCGCATTCCAAATCGGTTACCGACAAACCGATGAAAACCTGTTCGACTTCATTGAACTCACGCATGAAGTTCGTTTCGCTCCAAATGAGCTGGCTGAAGCCGTCGGCCGCAAGAGAAATCACCGGCGTTTTGACTACCGGCGCGCCTTCGTCGTCGTCGTCATCGTCGCCGCCGGTGTCATCGTCCCCGGTCGTGTCATCGTCGCCGGCGGTGTCGTCGTCGTCGTCGTCCGCTGTTTCCAGGCAGGCCTCGGCCGCCGCGCAATTCTCCGCATTCATGACGCAATTGCCGACATCCGCGGCAAGGTCGAATTCGCAGAACTGTTGGCAGTCGTCCATGTTCACCGCGCCGATCAATCCAGCCAAGCCGCATTCGCTGATCGTGCTGCAAAACTCGGCGCACGGACCACCGGCGCCGTCGTCGTCGTCGTCGTCGTCGTCGTCGTCATCACCGCACGTGACCCCGAAGGTCATCGCCATGACCACGAAAACAACACTCAGAAGCAAATACCAATTCTTTTTCATGTTGTTCTCCATATTTCCAACGTACCGGCGGATTCTAGTTTGCCTGGGCGGCTGAGTCAATTTGGCTTGACCGCGCCGGGCCACTTCGCGCAAACTGCCTGCATAACCCGCAGGCCAACGGAAAAAACGAAGTGATGACGAAGGTTTCCATCGTGGTGGCGGCATATCAAGCCGCGAGCACGATCGGCCGTACGGTCGATTCGTTGCTGGCCTGCCGGGGTGCCGACGCCGCCGAAATCATCGTGGTGGACGACGGCTCCGACGACACCACCGCTGCCGCCGCCCAGCGAGCGGGCGTGCGCGTACATCGCATCTCCCACCGCGGTAGGAGCGCCGCGCTCAACGAAGGGCTGTCGCTGGCCACCGGCGAAGTCGTGCTGTTTACCGACGCCGACTGTGTCGTGCCTCCCACCTGGATCGAAAACACCATGGCGGAACTGGGCTCGTGCGACGGTGTCGGCGGCAACCTGATCCCCTCACGCGGCACGGTGGTGGAACTGGCAAAAGTGCTTCGGTACATCGAAGAATTCGAGCGCCCCGCGGATCTCGTCGGCGACTACCGGGGCATCTGCCTCAACGGCAACAACATGGCGTTGCGCCGGAGCGCGCTCGATGCCGTGGGCGGCTTCGATGAGGGCTTCGTGCACGGAGCCGACGCCGACCTGACGCGCCGCCTACTCGCCCAAGGATTCCGCCTGCGCCGCACGACCGCGACCCACGTGACCCATTTGAAGGTCGACGACCTACGCTCTTTCCTGCAAACCATGTGGCGGCGCGGCAGCACCGTTCGCTTCGGCATGAAAAAGGGAGACGAGAACGTCCTGACCCTGGCTCGCGCACTTGCGCTATCGCCGGTAAAGTGGCTTTTTATCGATCTTTTTCGGGTACCGCGTTTGCGCGCGCTGGGCGGGGTCGGCCGCGGGCCGCACATTTGGCTGACGCCGTTTGTCAATTTGTTCGGCGGCATCGCCACGGGGCTCGGTCGCATTCATTTCTTCCGCAGGTTCCGTAAGGAGCTGCCATGAGCCTGGCGCGCAAAGCCGTGGGGGCGACTTTCTGGGTCGCGGTGACGACCTACGCCAGCCAGTTCGTCGCTTTCTTTGCCAACGTCGCGCTGATGAGGCTAATCGCCCCGGAAGCCTTCGGCGTGCTGGCGCTGGCGGTATTTTTCGCCACGCTGGGCCGCAAGCTGGTCGGTTTCGGTTTCAATCACGCCCTGGTGCACCGGCAGGAGGAACTGCCCGCCGCCGCCGGTACCCATCTACTTCTGCACCTGACCAGCGCCGCACTGGTGATTGCGCTCGCCGCGATCTGCTATCCGCTGGTGGCGGTGCATTACGACGGCATCACGGCTCTGGTGTTGGTGATCGTGGCCGTGGGGGCCGCTTTCGAGAGTGCCGGGTACACGCCGCGCATCATGCTCGAAAAGCGCGTCGAGTTCCGCAACCTGCAACTGCTCAACCTCGGCGTGACGGTGGGCGTCAATGCGGCGGCGGTGCTCGCGGCGCTGTTGTGGCCCAACGTGTGGGTGTTGGCGCTTCGCCTGGTGGCGGCGCAACTGACGGGCGCCATCGGCTATTGGCGGCTCAACCGGGGTATGAAGTTGGCGCGTCCGAGCCTGCGCTTGGCGCGCTGGTACTTGAGCTTCGGCGCGCCGCTCTGGGTGGCCGGGCTGGCGACATTCGCCGTACTGCAATTCGACGACTTTCTGGTCGGCACGCTCATCGACAAAGAAACGCTGGGCTTTTACGCCCGCGCCTACGCCCTGGCCGTGCTGCCCACCACAATGATCACCCACATCGTGGCGCGCGTCGCTTTTCCGATCTACGCCAACGTGCAGCACGACGGGGAAAAGCTCACCGAGGCGTTCGGCACGGTGTTGCGGATGATCGTGCTGCTTTCGGCCCCGGCGGCAGTGGGGCTGGCGTACGTCGCGCCGGAATTCGTGTTGGTCGTCTTCGGCGCCAAATGGCTGCCGATGGTTCCCCTGGTACGTTGGTTGATGCTCTACGAGCTGCTGCGGCCGATTTTCGACGACGTGGGTGAGTTGTTTACCGCCATCGGCCACCCGCGCAAAATCAGCCGCATTCAAATCGCCCAGGCCGCCGCCGTGATCGTCATCACACCGCCGCTGGTGTGGGGCTTAGAAGCCGTCGGCGCGGCGATCGCGGTCGGGCTCGTCATGCTGCTGGGCGTCGTGTTGGCCTATCGGTCGCTTCGCCCGCATGTTAACATTGACGCGGCGCGGCTGATTGTCGTGCCGATTGTTTGTTGCCTGGCTGCCGGCGGCGTGGCATGGGGAGTGTTGTACGTGTGGCCCGTGGACGACGTAGTGTGGCGGTTACTGGCCAAGGCGGCATTGTTCACAGGCGCGGCAGCCGCGTTGTTATTACTCGCACAGGGCCGCGCCTTGCGCGATGATTACCGTCGTTTACGCGAGCGTTTGAAAGGGGCGAGTCCCTCGTGACGATTCTCGATTTGGGTTGCGGAGCGAATAAAACGCCGGGAGCGTTCGGGGTCGACCGGTACGATTTCACAGGCGTGGATTTGACTCACGACCTCGACTCCCTGCCCTGGCCCTTGGCCGACGGCGCCTACGAGCGCATCGTGGCGCATCACATTATCGAGCATGTGGCCGATCCGGTCGCCTTCATGAAGGAGATCCACCGCGTGGCCGCGCCGGGTGCGCAGGTGGAAATCGTCACACCGCATTTTTCGAATCGCTGCGCCTATGCCGATCCGACCCATCGCCGCGCTCTCTCCGTGCGCGCCTTCGACCTGATCACCGGGACGCCGCCGTGGCGGCCTAACACGGCGCAGATCGCCGCACACTATCTGTTCGAGCATCGCTTTGCCTACGAACCGCTGGCCGGAGTTCCTTCGTTTACGCGGCGCTCGGTGTCTCTTTCGTTTCCGCGCATCTGGCGCTGGTGTGGTTTTGCCTGGCTGGCCAACCGCCTTCTTGATTTCTACGAGTTCCACTGGGCATGGATTCTGCCGGCGCGGGACATCACCGTCGTGCTGCAGGTCGAGAAGGACGCGCCATGAATCTGGCGCGTTTCGGCGACAAGGTCGTGTTTTTCTCTGACACCAGCGGCGGCGGCTGGCGCGGCGGGCTGCGCCGCGTGCGTAACGCCCTCGACAAAGGCCCCGCAGGCGTCCGTAACGATCTGCGCCGTAAGCTGCACCGCCGCCTACACCCGCACGAAACGATGCCTTTCGCCCAGGCGATCCACATCGAAGTGACCAACGCCTGCAACCTGCAATGCGTAATGTGCCCGCGAACCGGTATGGATCGCCACGTCGGCTTCATGGATCGCAAGCTGTTTGAAAAAATCGTCGCCGAACTTCGGCCATACCGGCACTACATCGAATCGGTGGCGCTGATGGGGCTCGGGGAGCCTTTCTTGCACAAGGAGTTGATCGACTTCGCCCGCCACGCGAAAGCCGCCGGTCTCGGGCGGATTTACACGAGCACGAATTCGACCCAGTTCACCGAAGACCTAGTGGACGAAGTGTTGGATGCGGCGGTGTTCGACCAGCTCATCCTCTCGATCGACGGCGGCAAGGAAACCTACGAAAAAGTGCGACCCGGCGAACCCTATGAAACCGTCGAAAGCGGCGTCCAACGGCTGTTGCGCGCCAAACGCAAGCGCGGTTTGCGGCGACCGGAAATCGAACTGCAAATTCTCTACATGGACGAAACCGCCTCCGAACTCGAGGCGTTCTGCGAACGATGGGTGCCGGAACTCGGCCTAAGCGACCGTATCCTGATCAAGGAAGTCGACACCTTCGGCGGGCAGGTATCCGACCGCCGGCTGACCGGCCAGAAGCGGCGGGAACCGGCCGATCGCTACGCATGCCGGCAATTGTGGAAAGACATGTCCATCGGCTGGGATGGTCTGGTGACGGTTTGCTGCAAAGACGTGTTGTACAAACTGGCGGTCGGCAACGCGGGCGATCAGCGGCTGATCGACCTATGGCACGGCAAACGCTGGGAGGGTATCCGCCGCCTGCACACGGAAGGCAAATGGGACTGGCTCGACCCGTGTAATGTTTGTAGGGAGTGGTGGATTTGAACGGCACGATCCTGCACGTTACCGACGCTTTCGCACCGGAAGCCGGGGGAGTTGAGCGCGTCGTTGAATGTCTCGCCGCCGCCCAGGTCCGTCGCGGCTACCGAGTGATCGTACTCACCAAGGCCGTCGCCGACGCCCCCCTCACCCAAGACCGCGCCGACGGCATTCGGGTCGTGCGCTATCGCCACGCGACGCGATTCGCGCCGTGGGTGTATTTGACCAGTTACCGGCACGGCAAGCGACAAGCCGCGGAGTTGTTGCGCCACGAAAAGCCGGATCTCGTGCACTATCATCTGACGTTGGCGTCGCAGGGCCCGCTTTCGGCGCTGCCACGCGAGCTGCCTTCGGTGTACTCATTCTACGGGCCGTGGCACGCCGAATTTTCCGTCGAAGTCGAGGAAATGCCCGCGCGGTCGGGTTTCCTTTACGGCGCGTACTTGCGGGCCCAAATGGCGATGCAACGGCGGATGCAAACCCGGCTGCTCAATGGGGTGCGGCGGATCGCCGTTCTCTCCGATTTCAGTCGCGAGTGGATCGCCCGGCTCGCGCCGCATCGCACATACGGCGTCGAGAAAATTCCGGGCGGGATCGATACCGAGCGCTTCACGCCGGGCCCCCGCGACGAGGAAATGCGCCGCCGGCTCGACCTGCCCGCCGATGCTTTCGTTGTTTTCACGCTGCGGCGGCTCGTGCGACGCATGGGTATCGACCTGCTTATTGACGCCGTGGCCGACCTGAAAACCGAGCGGCCCGTGTGGCTGCTTGTCGGCGGCAAAGGCCCCCTGCGCGACGCCCTGGAAGAGCAGGCCCGGCAGCGCGGTATCGCCGACCGCGTCCGCTTTCTCGGTTTTGTGCCCGACGAGGACCTGCCGCGCTTGTACCGCGCCGCCGACTTGTTCGTCGTACCCACGCGGGCGGAGGAGAACTTCGGCCTGATCGTGCTGGAAGCCGCCGCCTGCGGCACGCCGGTCGCCGCCACCCCGGCAGGATCACTGCCTGAAGTGCTGGCGGTGGCTGACGACCGATACCTGGCCGGCGACGTGACGGCCGCTGCTCTGAGCGAAGTCATCACTCGCGCGATGTCCGATGGCGAACACGTGCGTCGCCACATTCGGGAAGAGGTCGCCCCGCACGTCCGGCGTGAGTACGTGTGGGAAACCGTCGCCGACAAGTTCGACGCGCTGTACCGCGATGCGGGGGTGTCGTGATGCGCGTGGCGGTGCTCGGCCATACCTACGTCGTGGACGCCAATCGCGGCAAATGGCGACGGCTGGCGGCGCGAGGTCACGAAGTGATTTTGTTTTCGCCGCACCAATGGCGGGAAACCGATTTCGGCCTGCGCACCTTCGAGGTGGCGACGGACATCGAAGCCCACACCTTCGCCTGCCCGGGTCACGGCCACGTTCGACGGTACGGGTACCCTTTTCGCTCGCTGCTTGCCGCGGTGCGAGGCCGACGGGTCGACGTGCTCGTGGCCGAAACCGAACCGGGTGGTGTCGCCTCATGGCAGGCGGCGCTTCTGGCGGTGAGTCTCGGGCTGTCGCTGCTGCCTTTCGCGTGGGAGAACCTACCGCTTACCGGGCGCTCCGCATGGGCGGCCCGGCCGGTGTATACGGCGACCCGCCGCTTGCTCGTCGGTTCACAAGGTGCGGCGCAAACCGCCTGGCGGGCCGGTTACGGCGGGCCGGTCACCGTGGTGCCGCAAGTGGGCGTGCCTGTCCCGAGCGCCTCCCGCCCGGCAGCCGAAAAGGGCGGCACAAAAACGGCTCTGTTCCTGGCGCGGCTCGATCGTAAAAAAGGGGCCGACCTGCTGCTGGACGCCCTGCCCCATGTCGCGGGCTGGCGCGCGGTGATTGTCGGCGACGGCGACGAGCGCGATAATCTGCAGCGGCAGGTCGAATCGTTGGGTTTGGCCGAACGTGTTAGGTTTGTCGGCGCGGTGCCGCATCGAGACGTGCCTTCGTGGTTGGCGCAAGCCGACGCTCTGGTGTTGCCGAGCCGGTCGGTTCCGGGGTGGGTTGAGCAGTTCGGCCACGTGCTGGCATGGGCGATGTCGGCCGGGGTGCCGGTCGTCGCCGCGCGCTGCGGAGCGATCCCCGAAGTCGTCGGCGAGGCCGGGCTGTTGGTTCCGGAAAACGACCCGCGGGCCATTGCCGCTACGCTTGCGCAACTCAGCGATGACCACTTGGCGCAGCGCCTACGCGACGCCGGTCGTGAGCGCGCGCATGAAAAATATACGGACGACGCCGTGGCGCGTCGGCTGGAGAAGGCGCTGGTCATGGCGTTGGAGCGAGACGATGGCGATGTCCTCGACTGAGCAATTCATTCAGCGCATCGTCACTCACCGCAACGCACGGGAAGTGATCGGCGTGATGATCGGCATTGCCATGGCGTGGATCGTCGGCAAGGGCATCGCCGGCGGCAAGTTTGGTTTCTTGATCATGGTCGGCGGCTTGATCGTGTTTCTGGTCTCCTTTTTCCGGCGGCATTCGATCGTCTTCCTGTTTCCTGTCGTGATTTCTGTACCGAATATTGGTTTGGATATCCCCGGCCCCTGGGCCGTGACGATTCAAGACGCGTTCGTGTTGTTGATTTTTGCGGGCTACCTCACGCGCCGAATCATTCAACGCAAGTACATCATTCCGCGCAACGACAACATCCTGATACCGTTTCTAATTTTCGCAGGCATTGCCGTACTGTGTTTGACGAAAGTCGCGTGGATCAGTCCGGGTAATTTGCTGTTTAACATTAAGGAGTTGATGCGGTTGTGGCTGCTGCTGCTGTTTTACGTCGTCATGACCGACGTACTCGACAGCAAGAAGCAACTGTTGCGTCTTACTTTCTGGCTGCTGATCTGGGCTGTATGGATGATGGCCGTCAGCGCCTACATTTATCTGACGCTGTCACCCTTCTGGTACTACATCCTCACGATGCAGCCGGCTTACATCTTCATGCGCACGAAGGTTCTGCGCATGGCCAGTATCGCCGGCTCCACGAGCTACACCGGCATTTACTACGCGGTGATCGCCGCGCTGGGCGCGCACTTCGTGCCTTTTTACAATACGAAGCTGCGGCGGATGGGCGGTATCGCATTCATGGTCGCCGTGATGACGTGCATTGTGTTTACCTTCAATCGCGGCACCTGGGTCGGCATTTTACTGGGCCTGACGGTGATGGTGATTCTCGGCGAAATCGAACGCCGGCGGGTTTTGGTCGGCGCCTTGCTGATCGGCGGCATCGTCGCCCTGATGACCACATCGTTATTCGGCGAAATCGACGTCGAACAGCAGGTGGTCGATTTCTTCTATTACTCGCGAAGCAGCGCGCAATCGCGTATCGTGCGATGGATCAGCGCCATCAACGTGATTATCGACCATCCTTTGCTGGGCGTGGGCTACAACAATTACGCTTTCGTGTACGGACGGTACTCGATCGTCGAAGGCATCACGCGCATGTACGGCAGTCCACACAATATGTACGTGGATGTCATCACCGGAACGGGTATCCTCGGATTTTCGGTTTACGCGACGATGATCATTCGTTTGTGGCGGCAAATGCAAACCAACCTCCGGGCGAATCTACCCCGCGATATGCATCTGCTTTCGCGCGGCGTGTTCATCGGTTTCCTTTTCTTCCTCGGCAGCGGCTTGTTCGACTCCTTTCTGTTCAAACCGCACCACAGTTCGTACTTGATCGTTACGCTATGGGCTATGAGTACCGCGATCTTCCGGATTCGCACCGGGGTTATCGTTGACCCCGACGTCGAACTCACCGACGCCGCACCGACCGCACCACCGGGCGACGAGGCCCCATCATGAACGCCGCGTACGCCTTGATTCGCCTGGCAACCGCGCCGTGGATCGCCACGCGCAGGCATCGCCGCGCCGATTACAGCCCGGAACGAGTGCACAAAATCTGGGTCCACAAACCCGACCACCTCGGCGACGCCATCCTGGCCCGCCCGGCCCTGGCGGCCCTACGCGCCGCCTTTCCAAACGCCGCGCTCACCATCGGTTGCCATCCCGAAGCGGCGGCGCTGTTCGAAGGAGATCCCCTCGATATCGCTACGTACGGTTTCGACAGCCCTTTTCTCGGAGGGCAAGGCCGTTTGCGGGCGTATCGGCGGCAAGTGCGGGCCTTCGGTCCGGACCTGGTAGTCAACCTGCGCCACGACGTGCGCGACATACTGCTGTGCGGGTGGTTGGGGGCGCGTTGGCTGGTATCCTACGACCATCGCGACGCGGCGCGTTTCGCCAGCCATCCCGGGTCGCCGCCGCTCGAAAATCGGTCCGAAGCGGAAAACCACGTCACGTTGCTGCGCGAGACCCTGCACATCGACGCCGCCGACCCGCCGCCGCCGGTGTTTGCCGCCGCCTCGCCGCCGGCTTGGGACGAGCTACCGGGCGACGGCCCACGTATCGTGCTGCATGCCGTCGCGCGCACGGCAGCCAAAATGTGGCCGGTTGCCTCGTGGCGCGAGTTGATTACCATGCTCGGCGACAAACGCCCCACGCGCCTGGCGCTCATCGGATCCGCAAGCGACCGGGAACCGAACGCCGCGATCGCCGCCGGCCTTCCCGTTGCCGACTGGGCAGGACGCTTTTCGCTGCGTGAAACGGCGGAGTTGATTGCCGCGGCCGATGCGCTGGTGGGCATCGACTCAGGCCCCGGCCACCTAGCGGCCGCCGTCGGCACGCCGGTGATTTCGCTTATGAGCGGCACCAACCGCGCGGCGCGATGGGCGCCCGCCACGTCGACGGCTCTGTCGCACGCGGTGGATTGTGCGCCGTGCGCTTGCGAACGATGCCCGGTTGTCGGTCATCCTTGCATGCGGGAAATCGCTCCGGCCAAAGTACTGGCCGCGTTGGAAGAGGTTTTGGTTCGCCATGCAGATACTCTTTGACGCCACACCCTTCGTAGCCGCCCGTCCGACCGGCGCCGGGCGACTCGTGCAATTGGGGATGGCGCAACAGTTCGAATTGGACCGTGAGAACCTCTACCGCATTTTCGGTTTCGCTCCCGAAGTTTGGCCGCCGGATTCCATGCCGGAGAACTTTCGCTACGAACGCATTTCGCCGTGGCCTTGGCTGGGTCCGTTGGCCATGGAGACGGCGCGCCGGCATCACATCGGCTCATGCCTGACCAAGTACAACATCGATGTTCTGCATTGCACGCTGGAAATGACGCCGGTGTACGACGAACATGCGCGCACCTTGTTCAGTTTGTATGACCTGGCGCGGCGCACGACGTCGTTCGTACGTTCCTCCGGGCGGTCGGCGCGTTCGTGGGGACGCACGTGGCTGCGTTATCGCCTGGCGCGCAAGGCCGACATGATTCACACGATCAGCGAGTTCAGCGCCGAGCAAATCGCCAGTCAACTTCAGATCCCGCAACGGCGCGTGCGGGTGGTGTATCCGGGTGTCGACCCGCGTTTTACTCCGGGTGAGCCGGACCACGATTGGCTTGCCGAGATCGGTCTGGAAAAGGAGCCCTTCTTCCTCTTCGTCGGTCAGTTCGGAAGGCAGAAAAACGAAGAGGGCCTGCTTCGCGCCTTCGCCGCCGCCGTGCATGAAAACGCCGCCGGCAACGCTCGCCTCGTGTTGGTAGGCGACGACTCCGCTATGCGCGACACAACCCGTCAAATGCTGCGCGACAAGCTTCCGGATCGCGCCATTTTGCTGCCGAAAGCCACCGATGAGCAGCTATTAAGCCTCTATCGCGGCTGCGTGGCGCTGATTCTTCCGAGTTTTCACGAGGGTTTCGGCCTGCCGGTGGTCGAGGCTATGGCCTGCGGGTCGACCGCGATTGTCAGCAACGCGGGCAGCCTGCCCGAAGTCGTCGGCGACGCGGGCTTGGTCGTGCCGGTGGATCATAGCGACGATCTGGCGACCGCCATCGACCGCTTGGTGCGCGACACCGAACTGCGCGACGCCCTGCGGCGGCGGGCCACGGTGCGGGCGCAGCATTTCACCTTCGCCGGTTATGCGCGCGGATTGTTGAGTTTGTACGAGGAACTGGCTCATGGCTAACGCCGCCCTAGTCGTAAGCCTGCAAGGAATCGGCAACGCCCTGCTCGCGTTGCCGCTGGCCAATGCACTGCGCCAAGGCGGCCATGACGTCGACCTACTGACCCTCTCACCCCGGGCTGTACCGGTGTTGGCCCACGCTCCCTTCGTGCGCGACGTGATCGCCGCCGACGACGCCTCGTATACCGGGTGGCGCGGCCGCCTGCGACTCTTGGCCGAATTGCGCCGCCGGCATTACGACACGGCGGTGTTTTCCTTTCCCTCGGGGGCCAACGCCTACCGCCTCATCCGCGCCGCGGGCATCCCGGCACGCATCGGCCATCGCTATGCGGAAGTGGGACGCGCCGCGGGCAATCTCACCGCGGCATTGCCGACGATGCGCCGCGCCCACGACCTGGAACACAACCTGCAACTCGCGGAGCACCTGGGCTTGCCGCATGACCCCGCCGCGTTGTGGCCGGTGTTTTTTCCGTCGGCTCGACTGCAGGACAAGGCCCGCAATTATCTAGCCGAACACGGTGTTGATCCGTTGCAATTGCATTTGGGTTTGCACACGGGTTGTGATGGCCGCTGGGTCGAGAAGCGTTGGCCGGAGCATCATTTCGCCCGTCTCGCGGAACTCGTTTACGAGAAGCACGGCCTAAGCGCGGTTGTCCTGGACGGCCCCGGCGAACCGGGTAGCGGCCGCCGAGTGGCGCAACTGGCCCGCACTCCCGTGCACGCCCTGGACGGCTGGGGCGACCTCACCGACGCCTGGGCGCTGATCGCCTGCTGCAAAATTGTCGTCAGTAACGATTCCGGCCTGATGAACCTGGCGGCAGCTTCGGGTGTACCGACCGTGGCCGTGTTCGGGCCCAGTGAGGCCCATCGCACTCGGCCGTTCGGACCTCGCGGCCGGATCGTGGTCGCCCAACGTCCTTGCGCGCCATGCTTCGACCTGGGCGATTACTCCGGTTGTCCCTACCCGCACAGTCATTGTCTGAACGCCGTCACGCCCGAGAGCGTGTTGGCCGCCGTCGAGGAGTTGCTGAACTGATGCGGATTTTGTACATCGACCAGTATTTTTCCACGCGCCAGGGCATCAGCGGCACGCGCGGCTACGAATTCGCCCGGCGTTGGGTTGCAGCCGGGCACGAAGTCACGATGCTGTGCGGCACGAGTCGCTACAGCCATCTGGATATGGAGCCGCAACGGCGCTTGCTGCGCCGCACGAACGTGGACGGCATCGACGTGCTCGTCGTGCGGGTTCCGTATGCTCAGCAGATGGGCGTGGCCGGTCGCCTGCGCGCGTTTCTCGCCTTTATGTTTTGGGCGGCGTTGGTCGGCCTATTCACGGCCCGTCACGACGTGGTGTTTGCCTCCTCCACACCTTTGACCGTCGGCGTGCCCGCGGTTTTGATCAGTCGCTTGCGCGGCACGCCCTTCGTATTCGAGGTACGCGATTTGTGGCCGCGCGCCCCGATGGAAATGGGTGCCATTAAAAATCCAATGGCCATTGCCCTTGCCCGCGCGGCGGAAAAGCTGTTTTACCGAACGGCGGTGAAAGTCGTCGCCCTGAGTCCCGGCATGGTCGAGGGGGTCCTCGACGCTGGGAAGCCCGAGGACGACATCGTATTGGTGCCCAATTGCTGCGACCTGGATTTGTTCGCCGACGCCGACGCGGGCCAAGTGCGCGAGGAACTCGGGTTGGCCGACGAGGATGTCGTGGTGATTCACGCAGGCAACCTGGGCCCCTCCAACGACGGAGATTGGCTGCTCAATCTAGCGCGGGGCTGGCTGGAAGCGGACGAGCACCGTCTGCGATTGTTACTGCTGGGCGAAGGTAGCCGGCGTTCCCATTTGGAGCGTCGCTGCGAGCGCGAAGGACTGACCAACGTCGTGTTCGCCGGGCCGGTGACGCGCGCGGCGACGGCGGCTTACGTGCGGGCGGCGGATTTCGGCATCGTCTCGTTTGCCGACGTGCCGGTGCTCAAGACCAACAGCCCCAACAAGTTTTTCGACTACCTGGCCGCCGGGCTGCCGGTGCTGGTCAATACCAACGGCTGGACCGCGCAACTGCTCGCCGAGAACGAAGCCGGCCTGCTGCTGCCGCGACATCCTGAAAACGCCGCGCGCCAAGTAGCCGAACTCGCGGCGGACCCAAAACGTCGCGCCGCGCTCGGACGCAACGCCCGCCGTCTCAGCGAACGTTTCGAACGCGGCAAGCTGGCCACCGAGGTCTTGAACACGTTGGAAACGTCCCAGTTGGAGAAAACCTGCGGGCTCGAACCGGCGTTGAAGAGATTGATCGACATGCTGGGCGCGGCGCTGACGCTCGTATTGCTGTCTCCATTTTTGCTGGTCACGGCGCTGGCGATCAAAGTCGATTCGCGCGGGTCGGTATTCTTCCGACAGCGGCGGACCGGTCGCGACGGGCGCGCCTTCCAAATGTGGAAATTCCGCACGATGGTGACGGGCGCGGCGGACCTGGGCAATGGCCTCAATGTCGGTGAGCGCGACCCGCGCATCACCCGCTTGGGCCGTTGGCTGCGCGAATGGTCGCTGGACGAATTGCCGCAAATCATCAATGTCCTGCTTGGCGACATGTCGCTGGTCGGTCCACGTCCGGTGTTGGAGGAACACGTCGAGCAATACGATCAGACGCAACGCGAGCGACTGCGCGTTCGCCCCGGCCTGACCGGCTTGGCGCAGATCAGCGGCCGCAACGCCCTGACGTGGCCGCAAAAACTAGCCTTTGACGTGCAATACGCCCGCACCTGGTCGTGGTGGCGCGATTTAGTGATAATCGTAAAGACGATCCCGGTCGTCTTTCGGCGCGAGGGGCTGTACGAATCCGACGCCGGCAAGAACGACAAATTCAACGAGTTCGACGATGGCGATCACTAGGCTACTCACCACAGAGGATCACGAAGCGTGGCGCGCGCTGCTGGCCGACACGCATTTGGGTGACGTATATCATCACCCCGGCTACCTGGCGACGTTAGCCGCGCGCGGTGAGGGCGAGCCGCTGCTTTTCGTTTTCGAAAGTGAGCAGGGACGTGGCTTGCACGCCGTGCTCAAGCGCCCGTTGGCCGACCTGCCCTTCCCCCACGCGTTTCGCGACGGTTTCGACGCCGTGTCACCCTACGGCTACGCCGGGCCCGTGTTGGAATCGCCGGCAATCGCCGAAGTGTTTTGGGATCGCTGGTCGGACGCGGCACAGCAACTGGGGATCGTCTCCGAGTTCGTGCGCTTTCACCCGCTGCTGGCCAATCACGCCGCTTGCGCGGGCCTTTTCGACATCACGCAGGCCGGGCGGACGATCTGGATGGACCTGGCCGACGATCCGTGGCAGACGGTAAGCAAGTCGCGTCGCCGGGATGCGGGCTACGCCCAACGGCAAGGCGTGAAAGTGGAATCAGTGGGATTGGAACATTTGTCATCGTTTGTGCGCTTGTATCAGGAAACCATGACCCGCGTGGACGCAACGGGTTACTACTTTTTCGACGAGGCCTATTTCGCGGCGCTGGCCGACGGACTTGGTGACGACTTCCGGCTCGTGCGGGCGCATCTGGACGGAACGGATTGCGCGTACGCACTTTGCCTGCGACACGGCGAGCGGCTCCACTATCACCTGAGTTGTACGGCAGAAGCGATGAGTCACACGCGCGCGGTGAATCTGTTGCTGATCGAAACCGCAGTGATGGCCCGCGATGCCGGTCTCACGCAGTTTCATCTCGGCGGCGGTTATCGGGGCGAAGACTCGCTGTTCGATTTCAAATCTCACTTTTCGCCGCAGCGGTCACCGTTTTTCGTCGGCCGCGTGGTGCATGACGAGACGGCCGTATCCGCGCTGACCGGCAAAGCGAAAGCCGCCGGCGTGGTAATGAACGACTCGAGTTTCTTCCCACCGTACCGGAGCGGGCGATGAGCGACGACATGCGCCAGTTTTACGATGACGAAGCACAACGCCAAAAGTGGGGTCGGGATCTGGTCGGCGCCGGCTTGTTTTCCTGTGAGGCGGGGATGGTCGACACGTATTTCCAACCCGGCGCGAGTGTGTTGGATGTCGGCTGCGGCGGCGGGCGCGAAGCATTGGCGCTGGCCGAACGGGGCTTCCAGGTTACCGCCGTCGACTACACGCCCGCCTTCGTCGAGGCCTGCACCGCTGCGGCAAAAGAGCGGGGCCTCACGATCGATGTACGTCAAGCAAACGCCGACAGCCTGCCGTTTGCCGACGAGCAATTCGATCACGTCATCATGGTCGGTCAACTGCTCGGGCACGTGCGACCGCAAGCTAGGCGCCGGCAGGTACTGCGGGAAATCGGCCGCGTCATGAAACCCGGCGTGGCCATTGTTTCCACCAATGCGATCGAACGCAGCCCGATGTACGGCGCGTATTTCCTCGTGGCGAACTTCGTGCGGCGTTTTTACAATCCGCATGAACTGGAGGAGAATGACGCCTTCGTGCGCCACGTCGGCGAAAGCGCGCGCTTGATGAAACCGCGCCCCGTTTTCCATTGGTACCACGCCGATGAATTCCGACTCGACGCCGCAGCAGCCGATTGGCAGGTCGAAAAAATCCTGAGGCGTTGGGAAGAGGAGCGCGACCCAACCGACCGTTCCACGAGCGGCGAAACCTTCTACGCAATTCGAAAGGGTTAATCGTGACCGACAAGAATATCGATTTGGTCAAGCCGACGCTCGCCGATTGGCGGGAAATCGAACCCCTATTCGCCGCCGTGTGGGAAAGCGGCCGGCTGACCCTGGGGCCGCACACCAAGGCCTTTGAAGACGCCGCCGCGCAACAGATGAACGTGCGCCACGCCATCGCCGTCAGCAGTTGCACCAGCGGTCTCATGCTGGCGATTCGCGCGCTGGAGTTGACCGGCGAAATCATCATTCCGAGTTTCACCTGGGCCAGCACGGGACACTCGGTGGTCTGGAACGGCTTGCGGCCCGTGTTCGCCGACATTGAACCCGGCACGTACACGATGGATCCGGAAGACGTCGCGCAACGCATCACCCCCGCGACCAGCGCGATTATGACCGCCAATGCGTTTGGTCTCTATCCTGACATGGACGCGCTAAACAAAGTGGCCGAGGAAGCCGGCATCGTTCTGCTCTGCGACAGCGCGCAGGCCATCGGCGCCAAGTACAACGACCGTATCGGCGGCGGCCTTTGCGCGGCGGAGATTTTTTCGTTCTCGCCCACGAAGGTTGTCACGGCCGTCGAGGGCGGCTTGGTCACGACCAACGATGACGAACTGGCCGTACAGCTTCGCAATATGCGCGATTACGGAAAAAGCTCCGATGGCACCGACGTGGAAAGCTTTGGTTTGTCGGCCCGGCTGAGTGAATTCCACAGCATCGTGGGCTTGTCCAACTTGCGGCGGGTCGAGGAGCTGATCGCGGCGCGCGAAGCCATCGTGGCGCATTATCGCGAGCTCCTGGCGGGCATCCCCGGTATGCATTTTCAGACGATTCCGGAGGGGCGGCGCTCCAGTCACAATTACTTCGTCGTATTTCTCGATCCCGACCGCTATGACCGCGATGATGTGTGGCGCGGGATGGCCGCGGCTCAGGTGCAAACCAAGCGCTATTTCTATCCCGCCCTGCACCGGCAGGGGTCCTACCGCGACTTCCCACCGCCGGAGCCGCCGTTGCCGGTTACCGAGCGTGCGGCATCCGACGCTTTGGCGCTGCCGTTGTATTCGCACATGAGCCGCGACGAAACGGAACAAGTCTGCGCCCGTTTGCGCCGCGTGCTGCGCGACGCGTGACCCCGCATTGCGTGTCGGGAATTCCGCGCTTATTCTACGCGGATAAGAGGGGATGAGGATGATTCGGCTATCGCAACTGGTACTGAAAAACGGCATTTTTCTGGACGTGGAGGCGCAGACGCAGGTCGGCGTGTTGGAGAGGATTACGGGGTGCTTGGTCGAGGCGGGTATTGTCGACCGAGACGACCAATCCGAACTCCTCACGCGATTGACCGAGCGGGAAAAGCTCTGCAGCACGGCTGTCGGCCACGGCGCGGCGATTCCGCATGCGTATTTCGACAAGCTAAAGACACCGATGGTGGTCGTGTGCCGCACGCAGCAGCCAATTGATTTTTGCGCTCCCGACGGCGACCGAGTGGACCTTATTTTCGTGCTGCTCGGTCCCAAACGGGTGCCGGCGCAGCATATTCAGATTCTGAGTCGCATCGCTCGGATGCTGAAAGACGAACAGTTCGACAATCAATTGCGGCACGCCCACGAGCCAGACGAAGTGCTCGCGGCGCTGCAGGACGTGGAGAAACGTCATCACTGAAGCCTGCCGCCACTGCATGATTTTGGTCGTCAACGACCAACAAATGGTCCATGACGTACTGGCCGCGTTCATGGAAGTGGGCATTACGACCGCCACGGTGATCGAAAGCCAAGGCATGGGGAAAATCGTCTCGGAGCAAATGCCGATTTTCGCCGGTTTTCGCAACTTGTGGGGCGGCGCGGGCTCATTCAACAGCACGATTTTCACCGTCGTGGACGATGCGATGCTCGACGAAGCGGTCGAGTTGGTCAAAGAGGTCATGTTCGAGGAACCCGAAACACCCCGGGGCGTCATGTTCATTCTCCCGGTCACGCACTTTTTTGCGCCGCCGCGGCGTTCCTGATAAAACAGCGCGCGAAACCCGGAGCCTTGATTGCGTCTGCTGCTGTCTCTACTGCTGATTGGATTGATCGCCCTGGCCGGGTCGCGCGCCATGCAGTCTCGTTGGCGCGTGCCGCCGGTGGTGCGCCGCCTGTTTGATTCCGGCCTCGTATTCTTGATGCTCGGCGTCGCCCTGGGACCGGCGGGCGTGGGCATGATCAACGACCGCATCCTGGAGCAAACCGGGCCGATCGTCTTTTTCTGTCTCGGCTGGATCGGTTTCCTATTCGGCGTGCACCTCGAGTGGAAACGCCTGCGCCGCTTGACCGCCCGCATGTGGGCAGCAACGCTGAGCGAATCGCTGCTGACACTCGTCATGGTCCTGGTGGCCTCGTGGCTGTTTTTCTCACGCTGGTGCCCTACCTGCGAAGGGAGCGAAGCCCAAAAATGGGCGGCTTTGCTTACGTTGGCCGCCTGCGCCGCGGGTACCGCTCCAGCCAGCGTTTTCGCGCTCAACGGGCGCCCCTGGTTCCGGGGGGACATCGCGCAAGCGATCCGCGTTTCGGCCGCGTTGGACGACTTGCCGGGGCTGATCCTCTTCGGCGTGATGTTCGCGTTGCTGCCGGGCGACCTGATCTCTGCGGCGGGCGTTTTTTCGGGTCCCGCCTGGATTCTGCTTTCGATTTTGATCGGCGTCGTCCTCGGGCTGATGATGAAATCGTTGACCATTATGGCCACAGATACCCAAGTCCAATTGGTGGTCGTCATGGGTCTGATCGCTTTTGGCGCCGGCGCAGCGGCGTTCATTCACTTGTCGCCGATTTTCGTCGGAGCGGTGGCGGGCGTCACGTTGGCCAACACGACCGGGCGCAAAGAAACCGTGTTCGAATTGCTGGCGAGTTCCGAAAAGACGATCTACGTCTTGTTCCTGGTCCTGGTCGGCTGCCACTGGGCACCCGCGGCCGAACACCTGCTGGCCTTGACCCTGCTCTACCTGGGCGTGCGGGCCGCCGGTAAGGTGCTGGGCGGAATCGTGGGCGCGTCGCTCATCGGCGTGCAGCAACCGCGGCAGCGCTTCGGCGGGTTGGCGATGCTCGGTCAAGGCGGCCTAGCCATCGCCATGGCCCTCAACTACGCCTGGACGTATGAAGCGCCGATTTCCCCGACGGTGATGACGGTGCTGATTGTCGGCGTGTTGATCAACGAATTGATCGGTCCCGGTCTGGCGTTCATCCCCTTCGGCCCGCCGAAGACTCCCGGGGGGCGGAGATGAGATACGTGCTCGTCCTGGCCGTGCTCGTTGTCTTCACGTTCTTCCTAAACCTCATGGAGGCGCTGTTCCCGCACCTATACGGCGACCGCGCCATCCTCGTGTTGGGTTTCGTGTTGCTTTCCTCGTTCATCGCCGGGCGGATGATTCGCCGCGCCCGCATGCCGATGATCACCGGGTACTTACTCGCCGGGCTGGTGCTGGGTCCCCACGTGCTGGGCCGCCTGCACGGCGACCTGACCGTGTTCACTCCTGAAGTGCTCGACCAACTCGGCTTGGTGGACGACCTGGCTCTCGGGCTCATCGCGTTGACGGCGGGCGGCGAATTGCGGCTGCGCGAACTGCGGACGCGATTTCGGATGATCGGCGCCATCACCGGCCTGCAAACCGGCATTGTGCTCTTGGGCACTATCGCCGTCTTGTGGGTGATGGCGCCGTACCTGCCTTTCACCGCGGGCCAGCCCGCCGGCTTGGTGCTGGCGGCGGCGCTGATGCTGGCGATTTGTTCCACTGCGACATCCCCTTCGACCACGATTGCGGTCATCACCGAGGTGGGGGCCAAGGGCCCGATGACGACCACGATGATGGGTGTGACGGTACTCAAAGACGTGGTCACGTTAATCGTGTTTTCGATGGGGCTGGTGGCGGCGCGCAAGTTGCTGCACCCGCAGTCGGCCCTCGATTTCGCCGTGCTGCTGCACGTTGTCTGGGAGATATTCGGCTCGCTGGTGATCGGCTTGCTGCTGGGTGTGGCGATCGGGTTCTACATCCGTTACATCGGGCGCGAGTTGCCCAGTTTAATCCTGGCGCTGTCGTTCCTATCGATGAAGCTGGGCGCGCAGACGCAACTCTCGGGCATTCTGATTTGCGTGTCGGCGGGTTTTTACATCGAGAATTTCACGGACCACGGCGAGCAGATGATCGAAGCAATCGAACGCTACAGCCTGCCGGTATATATCGTGTTCTTCACGCTGGCGGGCGCCAAGATCAACATCGACTTGCTGCGGGACATGTGGCAGATCGCCTTGCTGTTGATCGCCGCGCGCCTGCTGTTTACCTACCTGGGCACGTACTTCGGCGTTCGCTTGGTCGGCGGCAGCGTCCAAGATCGACGATTGACGTGGATGGGATTCATCGGCCAAGCGGGAATCACGCTCGGCCTGGCCACGATCATCGGCCGGGTTGTGCCGGATATCGGCACCGATTTGCGTACTCTGATCATCGCCGTGATCGCGATCAATCAGCTTATCGGCCCGATCATGCTGCGCTTCGCGCTGTATCGCGGCGGCGAAGCCAAGGCATAAATCTTTCGCAATTCACCCTTTTGCCTCGCCCGGACAACTTTGGTAAGTTGCGGCAATCCAACGCGTGAGGATGCATGATGCTGGGAGCTACTTTGTTATCGCTGCCTTATTGGCTCGGTGGTCTGTTGACACTAGTTGCGGTTATTCACTTTTTCGTCACGCGGCCCGACACCTATTGGATTTTCGTCATCATTTTTCTCGGGCCGCTGGGTTCGCTCGCCTACCTGGTTGTCAATGTTATCCTGCCGCGCTTCAGCAGCGCCGGGCCCCTCAAACATCGCGTATCACTGAGCTTCGACCAACGGCGACGTGTCAAAGAACTCGAACTGAAGGTCGAGGAAATGGGCCTGCCCCGCGATTCTGCCGAATTGGGCGAATTGCTGTACCGTCGCGGTAACCCGGAGCGGGCTGAAAAAATGCTCCGCCACGCTCTGCAACACGACGACGAGCCCGAAACCGCCTATTGGCTGGCCGTCACTCTCGAAAAACTCGGCCAACCCGAAGAGGCTTCTCAACTTCTCGCCCCGATCGTGCGTGAGGATCCGCGTTTCAAGTTCGGCGACGCCTACCTCGCCTACGGACGCAGCTTGGCCGCCGCCGGACATCGGGAAGAAGCTCTCAAGGCGTTTCGCAAGGTGCTGGAGCAATCCAGCCTGACCGAGACGCGCGTGCGCTACGGCCTTCTGTTGGCCGACACCGGCCAAACCGACGAGGCGCGCGGTGAGTTGGAGCGGGCCGTCCGAGAAGCCAAAAGCCTGCCCGGCTTCAACATGAAGCAGGCCCGCCCCTACGTACGTAAAGCCAAGCAGTGGCTGGCGCGCCACCGCTGATTCGCTTTGACCGCCCGCGTCGCTTGTGCTTTCCTTGACCCATGCGATTGGCCTATCTCATCCACCAAGACCCCCGCGACCGTTTCGGCGGTGCGGAAGTCTATGCAGGGCATTTAGCGCGAGCCGCGCGCGATGCCGGGCACGAGGTGTTGGTAATTTGTCGCGGTGACGGCAAGGGAGAGGAGGTTCGCGAAGAAGTCGACGACGGCATTCGTTACGCCGTGCTCGACGCCCAAGCGCTCATGCAGCCGCGCAAACGCTTTCGCTTCCAGGAGAGTTTCGATAACCCGGCGGCCTACATCCGCATCACGAGCTTGCTGACGGACTTCGGTGCCGATCACCTGCACATTCATCACTTCCTGATGACCAGCGCCGGCGTGGCCATGTGGGCCCGCCAAAACGATCTGGGCGTGACGGCCACGTTGCACGATTACTGGGCGTTTTGTCATCGCATCACGTTCCAAAAGCCGGGCGGCGTGCCGTGCGACGGACCGCAGCGCGGCGTGGCGTGCCGGGCTTGCGGCAAGCCGGAATACAACAGTTGGCCCGGCATCCTGTGGCAACCGGTCCACGCGGTCGGATTCGCCTGGCGGAATTTACTGCTGCGACGCGCCTACCGCGCCGCGCACGCGGTGTTCGTGCCCAGCCGCGCCGTCCTTGAAGCGCACCGCCGTCACGGATTCGAGCGTGCCAACCTCGTCTATCTTCCCTACGGCTTACCGGCGAGTTCGCCGATACCCCGAGAAGGCCCGCGCCAACCGTTGGTAGTTGGCTACCTGGGCCGCTTGGCGCCGGAAAAAGGCTTGGAAACGCTAATCGACGCGACCCGTCTCGAACCCGCTTTTCGCCTGCGTATCGCCGGTGACGGCGACCCGGATTATGTCTCGTCGCTGCGACAACGCGCCGCCGGTGCGGCAGTGGAATTCGCCGGCGGTTTCGATCGCCATGAGTTGCCCGCGATTTTGGGCGCGGTCGATGTCGTCGCCGTACCCAGCACGTGGCCGGAGAATCTTCCCTTGGCCGTTTTGGAGGCGGCACAAAGCGGCACCCCGGTGCTGGTTTCGGACCTGGGCGGCCTCGCTGAAACACCGGCGCTATGCGGCGCGAAAATCGTCGCCCCCAACACGGCGGAAGCCTGGGCGGCGGCGCTTGGCGGCTTGGCGGCTTCGGCGAAAGCGTGGCGCGAACTGCAGCGCGGCGTCGGCTACGATCACCGCATTCAGGACGACCTCGCGGCCCACCTGCGACGGGGGAGCGAGCAGCCGTGAAATACGAGATCGGCATTCCGCTGCGTGACAACGCGGCCACGGTGGCGCACGTCGTGCGTGCCGCGCTGGCGCAGAAGCCGCCGCCGCAACAGGTTTGGGTGTGCGACGACGGCAGCCTCGACGATGGACCCGAGCGGGCGCGTCGCGCCGGAGCGACACTCGTGCGGCACGATCATCCGCGTGGTTTGGGCGCAGCTCGCAACACGTTGCTCGGCGTATGCGATGCCGATATCGTCGTTTTTTTCGACGCCGACGCCATCCCCCGACCCGGCACGGCCGCCGCGCTATTGGCGCCGTTCACTGACAACGATGTCGCCGCTGTGGGCGGGCGCGGCGTTGAGGCGGCGCATGCCACGTTTGCCGACCGCTGGCGCGCCGCGCACACGCCGCAATCTCACGGCTTGGAACCCCTCGACGACGACTGGATGGTCATGGGATTGTGTGTCGCCTTTCGTGTCGCCGCCCTGCGCGAAGCGGGGAATTTCGATGCCGACTTCACTTCCTGCGGCGAGGACGTCGAGATGTCGCTGCGCTTGCGCGCCCGGGGCGGGCGGCTCGCGTACCGGCCCGATGCCATAGTCGACCACGCCCGCAGCGACGATTGCCGCGGCGTGCTGCGCCAGGCTTGGCGACACAACCGAGCGGCCGCGCGGGCCCTCCTGCTTCACGGCCAAGCGACGGGAGCCCTAACGCTCGTCGCTTGCCGAAATTTGTGGCCAGCATGCGGGCGGGCACTGCGACATTTGGATTTGCCGCGCGCCGCTTTCGCGTTGGTCAACTTACTGGTTCGGGTCACGGCCTTGCGATGGCCCCTGTGGCGTAGCTACAGTGAGCGCGCGCAACATCTTCGTGATGGGAGGAAAACGTGATCGATAAGAAAATCGCCGTGATCGGCGCCGGCAATATGGGCGAGGTACTGATTCGCGGCCTGCTGGATGCGGGCGCGGTCGACCCGGCGCATCTTTGCGCCACGGAGCCGACGCTCGAACGCCGCCAGATGATTCAGGAAAGCTACGGCATTGAGGTCGGCGCGTCGAATGCCGACATGTGCGTGACCAGCGATATCATCATCCTGGCCATCAAGCCGCAGAACATTAACACGGTACTGCTCGAACTGTTCGAAGCAATCGACGAGTCCACGTTGCTCATCTCCATCGCGGCGGGCATCACGACGAGCTATCTCGCCGAGCACTTCCCCGAAAAGGATTTGCGCATCATCCGCGTCATGCCCAACGCTCCGGCGCTGGTGCAAGCGGGCGCGAGCGCGTTGTGCCCCGGGTTACACGCCACGGAACAAGACCTCGCGCTCGTGGAGAAGATTTTTCACACGATCGGCAAAACCGTCATCATCCGCAGCGAAGAATTGATGGATGTGGTGACCGGTCTTTCCGGATCGGGCCCGGCGTTCGTGTTCATGATGATCGAAGCCTTATCCGATGCCGGGGTGCAAATGGGGTTGTCGCGCAAAGTGAGCAATTTGCTCGCGGCGCAAACGGTATACGGCGCGGGCAAAATGTTCATGCAAACCGGCCGGCATGCCGGCGAACTGCGCGACCTGGTCGCCACCCCGGGCGGAACGACGTTCGCGGGGCTCAAGGCGCTTGAAAAGGGAACCTTTCGCAGCACGGTTATGGACGCCGTGGAAGCGGCCGCCAAGAAAAGCGAAGAATTGGGCAAGGTCATCAACGGCCGGAAATGACGGCCTCAGCAGCGCCGACCCATCGCGGGGTCGCGCTTCGGTTATGACGTTGTTGGATGTGTTGAATATCTAGGACGATGCGATTTGGGAATCGTCCTCGCCACCCGCCGCGGCCTTCTCGGTCAGTTCCTTTTTGCGCTTGGCCAGGATTTCCTTGGCAAGCTGCAGGTACGCCTTGGCCACTTCCGCCTCGGGATCCTGAGTGATGATCGGACGTCCGACGGCGAAGGCGGTGGAGAACTCCTCCATGCGCGGAATGACATTTCGGAACACGACTTCTTCCGGGAAGTTCGCCCACACATTCTGGCAAACCTCGCGCGCGATGCGGTAATTCTCGTCGTACATGGTCATCAGCAAACCTTCGATGACCAGTTCCGGATTGATTTGCCGCCGCACCTTGCGGATGATTTTGAGGATCTGGGTAAGGGTCTTGAGTGACAGCGGCTCGCACTGCATCGGTACCAGCACACTGTCGGAAGCGCTAAGCGCGTAAATCGTCAAGTCACCCATGCCCGGCGGGCAGTCGATGAGAATGAAATCACAGCTCTTGCGCAAAGCCTGGACGTACTTTTTCAACAGCGCGGCACTGCCCTGCTGGCGCACGAATTTCTCGAACTCGTCGGTCAACGTGCCTTTGCCGTAAGGGATCACCTTCAAATAAGGAAGCGTGGTGCCTTGAATGACCTGTCCCAGTTTGCGGCGGCCGAGAAACACGTCGTAAAGGCCGTGCTCCATTTTCTGGCGCGACAAGCCGAGCCCGAAACTGACGGCGTTTTGCTCGTCGAGGTCCAGAACGAGGCAGCGCTGTTTCATCGTTGCCAAACTGGCTGCGAGATTGACCGTCGTCGTCGTTTTACCAACACCGCCTTTTTGGCTGGCGATGGCGATCACTTTGCCCATGCACTTCTCCCGAGTAGCGGCACGACGCTTTGCCGTCGCGGCCGAATCGCGAAAACACGCGGATAGCCGATCACCGGGCCGTGTGGGTACGCGGCCGACTTCAAGACTACCCGGCGTACATTACGCGTAGCATAACCAGATCGCTTTTTGCTTACAAGGGCGTTCCGGGCACATCTTGGGGCCAGCGTGTGAAAATTACGCGAGATTTCCGCGCCCTCGCCCATCCAGCCAAGCCTGCAAAATGACCGCCGCCGCAACTTTGTCGCGCACCTGTTTGCGCTTGTCGCGACGCATGTCGGCGGCCAGCAAGACGTGTTCGGCCACGGCACTGGATAAACGCTCGTCGGCGAACTCGATGGGCAACCCCAGCGGCTCAAGTAACTTCGCGAAATCGCGGGCCATTGTCGCCGCCGGTCCTTCGCTGCCGTCCATGTTGATCGGCAGGCCGACAACCAGGATATCGACTTCCTTTTCCGTAACGACGGCGCGGATTGCCTCTAAATCGGCCGCCGGTTTGCCGCGTCGTATGACAACCAGAGGTTGAGCGGTCAGTCCCAGGGGGTCCGAGACGGCCAACCCGACGCGCACGGTTCCGACATCGATGGCCAAGGCTCGCATGGTTAGAACAACCGCACGTCGGAAGAGTCGCCCAGCATCAGGCGAATGGCTCGCGGCTTTAGCTCGCTGGGCGCCACGGTCACGTCGCGGCCGATCAGGCTGTCGCAGATGCGGTCGCGCAGGTCGTGCAGCCGGCTGCTTTCCAGGACAATGGAGTGCTCGATCTCACAGTTGCGAATGTGGCAATCGTGGTAGATCGAGGTGAACGGCCCCACGTAGCTGTTTTCGATCACCGTGTTTGCACCGATGATCGCCGGACCGCGCACGGTCGAGTCGATGATTCGCGCGCCCGGTTGAATGACGACTTTGAACTCCACGTTGCTGCCCTGCACTTCGCCTTCGATCTTGGTCTCGAAGGTGTCGAGCACCATGCGGTTGGCTTCCAGCATGTCCTCCAACTTTCCTGTGTCCTTCCACCAACCGGTCACCATGTGGCTCTGTACTTTCTTGCCGGCGTCGACAAGCCACTGGATGGCGTCGGTGATCTCCAACTCGCCGCGCTGGGACGGCTTGATGCTTCGCACGGCTTCCCAAATCGGCTGGTCGAACATGTACACGCCGACCAACGCCAGGTTGCTCATCGGCTCGGGCGGTTTTTCTTCGAGTTTCGTCACCCGGCCGGTTTCGTCCAAGTAAGCCACGCCGAAGGAACTCGGGTTGGGCACCGCCGCCAGCATGATCTGCGCGTCGGCGTCGCCGGACCGAAACTCGTTCACCAACTCATGAATGCCGCGCAAAATCAGGTTGTCGCCCAGATACATCACGAACGCCGTATCGCCGAGGTAGTCCCGCGATTCCAGTACGGCGTGCGCCAGCCCCAGGGGCGCGCTCTGGTGGATGTACTCCACTTTGACGCCGAAGGCGGAACCGTCGCCGACCGCTTCTTTGATTTCCGCCGCCGTGTCACCCACCACGATGCCGATTTCCTCGATGCCCGCCTCACGGATCGCCCGGATGCCGTAGAAAAGCACCGGTTCGTTGGCGACGGGCACGAGTTGTTTGGCGCTCGTGTGGGTAATCGGCCGCAGACGCGTTCCCTTGCCGCCGGCCAGGATCAGACCTTTGAGTTTACGCATCGGTTTCTCCGCGTCAGGGGACATAGCGCACCCAGGTGTCGATGTTTTCACGCTGCCGCAAGGCGGAAGCCACCGCACGGGCTCCGGCGTCGGTGGCGTACTGGCCCACACTAATCCGATACCAGGTGCCGCGGTCGCCCAGGTCGGCGGTTTCGATGGCCGCCACGTTACCGGAAGCCGCCATGCGGTCATACATCGCCTTGGCTTCTTTCTTGGTCGGGTACGAACCGACCTGCACCGTCCAGTAGTCGCCGGATTTTGTTGGTTGCGGCAGGGCCCCGATATCGATTTGCGTCGGGTCGGGTTCGACGGCGGGGGCCAAATCGGCCTCGCTGGGCGTCGGAGTAACCACCGGCTGCTCGCTGTCTAAAATCGGGCCTTCGGGTGTAGGCTCCGGCGTCATGTCCGGCGTCGGCTCGGGTGTGACATCGGCGACGATCGGAGTTGCCGGGAATTCGATTTCCGGGGTCGGAGTTTCCAGAACCACCGGCGTCGGGGCTTCCGGGGTGGGCGATGCGGCGACGATCGCGCCGCTCCGGTCCAGTTGTCCCATGCCTTTGCCGACAACTACGCCCAAGGCGAAAAACACCGCGACGATCACCAACTCGGCGATCAGCAGATATGCGATGTGCCGGTTGTCGAGTTTGACTTCGTATTTACTCCGAAGCTTGCGCAAATCCCTCATTGCGACGATTCTCCTTCGGCACCCGCCAGGTCGTTGGGCGGCGCGGCCGTTAATGCACCGTACATTTCCGGGCGGCGATCACGCAACAGCGGCCAATCGCGTCGAACTAACGGCACGAGTCGCGGATCGTATTCCCACAAGGTTACACCTTCAATATCCGAAGCGGGTTCGTCCAGGAAATCGCCGGTCGGCAAGGCGCATGCCGAATTGCCCGCGAAGCGAATGCCCTGCTCGCTGCCGACGCGGCCGACGCGGCAAATCCACACGCCGTTGAGGAAAGCCCCGGCGGCAACCGCGTGGTGCCAAAGGTCGGAGTTGTCGGCGCTGACCGCCATGGGAGCCACAACGACTTCCGCGCCCGCCAACGCCAGGCATCGCACGCCCTCGGGGAACAGCATGTCCCAGCCGAGTTGCACGCCGATTTTGCCGATGGGCGAGTCGAATACGGGAAAGCTCTTGTCGCCGGGCGCGAAGTAGTGACGTTCCTCCCAACCGGGCACCTGCGGAACGTGGACTTTGCGGTACACACCGGCGACCTCGCCCGCCGTATCGATCACCGCGGCGCTGTTGTAGCACGGGCCGTCATCGTCGGTTGATTCGAAAAACGGGACCACCAAGCACACGCCGGTCTCGCCGGCGCGTTTACGCATTTCGCCGATCAACGGACCGGTCAACGGCTCGGCCATGGATTTCGCGGCGTTTTCGACGCTATCGACGAACCACGGGTACGCCCACAGTTCCGGCAGCACGACTACCTTCGCTCCGTGCCGTGCGGCTAAGTCGATCATTTCGGTTGCGCGTCGAATGTTGCGTTCGATATCCGGCGTGCCGGCGAGTTGCACGCCGGCGATTTTGGCGGTTTGGCTCATACGTAAGTTCCGTTCTTCCTTAGAGGTTCTTGTCCAGCCAGTCGAGGATTTCGGCGATGAATTTCTTGTCCGTGTCAAAAGCCCGCGTCCCGTGCGCGTTGCCGGGGAAGTCGCGGAATACCGCCCGGTCGCCGGCCAGCGCGACGAGTTGCTTCGTCGACTGGTAGGAATAGGAGTCGCCTTTAGCCGCGTAAAACAACATCTTGCCCGGATAGGATTTCGCAGCTGCCTCGGTCGCGACACCTTTGTAGTTTTTGCCCGGAGAAAGCAAGACCGCGGCTTGAATCGTGTCGGGATGTTCAGCGGCGAAGTTGAGTGCGAGGTTCGCGCCGATGCTCGCGCCGACCACGGCGATGGCATCCCTGTCGATGTGCGGAATCTGTGCCAGGTACTGGTAGGCGGCATCCACATCCTTGACCGCGTTGCGGAAGTCTTCGCCGCTGAAGTTCTTCCAAACGAGCTTCTTTCCGCTCTTGTCTTGGTTCGACGCGCCGTGCCCTCGCAGGTCGATCGCCACCGTACAGATACCTCTGGCACGCGCTGCTTCGGCAAAGGCCTCCCAGTCGGCGTGCGTACGTCCGAGCATATGCACCAAAATCAACGCCCGCGCCCCGTGTCGCCGCGCGTTAGTGAACCGTCCGTGTATTTTCACGCCGTCCGAGGCGGTCAATTCCAGCACAATGTCGTCGCCCCAGGCATCCGGCGGCGGCGCGAGATCGGCCAAAGCCACCGCGAACCCGCCGGCCAGCAACAACACGAGGACGATTAACAGCGCTTTCTTCATGATTTCGATCCCCCCGATCTACCGGCAAAAAGATAGTCATATTTAGCAAGTTGCAGCGGTTGGCGGCAAGTGCGATCCGCCGATTAATCAAAAACGGGGAACCGCGGCGCGGCTCCCCGAAAGTTCGTCGAACGCTTGTTGCTTCGCGCGATTAGCTCTCCAACGCCGCCTGGGCCGCCGCGAGTCTGGCGATCGGCACGCGCGGCGGGCTGCACGACACGTAGTTCAAGCCGATCTCGTGGCAGAACTTGACCGAACTGGGTTCGCCGCCGTGCTCGCCGCAAATACCGACCTGCAGCTTCGGGTTGGCGGCGCGGCCTTCGGTGGCGCCGATGGACATCAATCGGCCAACGCCCGTCTTGTCCACCGCGATGAAAGGATCCTCGGGTAGGATGCCTTTGTCGACGTATTCGGGTAGGAATTTACCGGCATCGTCACGGGACAAGCCGAAGGTGGTTTGCGTCAAGTCGTTGGTGCCGAAGCTGAAGAAATCGGCGACTTGCGCGATCTCACCGGCCGTCAGCGCGGCGCGCGGCAGTTCGATCATCGTGCCGATCAGGATCTTCACCTTGGCCTTCTTCTTCGCCATCACTTCGGCGATTACTTCCTCGGCTTCGCGCCGCAGCAACTGGAGTTCCTTCCATGTGCCGACCAGCGGAATCATGATTTCCGGCTTGACCTTGACGCCGTTTTTCGTTTTCACCTGCACGGCGGCTTCGGCGATCGCCCGCACCTGCATGCGATAGATTTCCGGATAACTGACGCCCAGCCGGCAGCCGCGATGTCCAAGCATCGGGTTCGTTTCACTGAGGCTTTCGGTCTTCGCCACGACTTTCTTCGGCGACACACCCATGACTTTGGCGACTTCTTCGACCTCTTTTTTCGTGTGCGGCAAGAACTCGTGCAACGGCGGGTCGAGCAGGCGGATCGTCACCGGCCGCGCGCCCATCGCCTTGAAAATACCGATGAAGTCACGGCGCTGGATCGGCAGCAGTTTCTTGAGCGCCTTTTCTCGCCCGGCGGTGTCGTCGGCAAGAATCATCTCCCGGACCGCCACGATGCGATCGCCGCCGAAAAACATGTGCTCCGTGCGGCACAGGCCGATGCCCTGCGCGCCGTAGACGATTGCTTCGGCCGCCTGGTCGGGCTGGTCGGCGTTAGTCCACACTTCCATCGTGCGGAACTTGTCGGCCCACTTCATCAGCAGCTCGTAGGCTTGGAATACGCGGTCGCGCCTCGCCGCGGTTTTCGCGGCGCCTTTGCCGAAAAGCGCCACCTTCACCTTGGAGGGCGACACGGCAATCTGCCCGGCGAGCACTTCGCCGACGGTGCCGTCGAGGCTGATAAAGTCGCCTTCTTTGAAGGCTTGGCCACCGACCTTCATCGAGCCCTTTTTGTAATCGATCTCGAGCGCTCCGCAGCCGGCGACGCAAACGCGCCCCATTTGGCGAGCCACCAAAGCGGCGTGGCTGGTCATGCCGCCGCGGGCGGTCAGGATGCCCTTGGCCGCTTCCATGCCCTTAATATCCTCGGGGCTGGTTTCGATGCGCACGAGGATCACGGGCTCGCCGTCTTTGGCCATGTCGGCGGCGTCATCGGCGTGGAACGCGATGCGTCCGGTCGCCGCGCCCGGACCGGCCGGCAGGCCCTTGGTCAGCAAGGCACCGTTTTTGATCGCCACGTTTTTCGCCTTATCGTCGAAGATCGGCGCCAACAACTGGTTGAGCGAATTCGGATTCACGCGGCAGATGGCCGTCTTTTGGGTGATGAGCCGCTCGCGCACCATGTCCACGGCGATAATGCAGTCGGCGAAACCGGTGCGCTTACCGGTGCGGGTTTGCAGCATCCACAGCTTGCCCTGCTGGATGGTGAATTCGACATCCTGCATGTCTTTGTAGTGCTTTTCCAGCTTGGCGCGAATGTCCATGAGCTGCCGGTAAGCGACGGGCATTTCTTTTTTCAATGTGACGATCGGTTGCGGCGTGCGGGTTCCGGCCACGACGTCTTCGCCCTGCGCGTTGAGCAGCCATTCGCCGTAAAACTCGTTGTCGCCGTTGGCCGGGTTGCGAGTGAACGCCACGCCGGTCGCGCTGTCATCGCCCATATTGCCGAACACCATGCTCTGCACGTTGACGGCCGTGCCCCATTCGTCGGGAATTTTGTTCATGCGGCGATAGTGAATGGCGCGCTGGTTGTTCCAGGACCCGAACACCGCGCCGATGGCGCCCCACAATTGTTCATGCGGGTCTTCCGGGAAGATGATGCCGCGGTGTTTCTTGATGGCGGCCTTGAATTTTTTGACCAGCAATTTGAGGTCGTCCACGGTCAGGTCGATATCCAGTTCGATCTTCCGCTTCTTTTTGACTTCCTCCAGGATTTCCTCGAACGGATTGATGTCGGTTTTCTCCCGCGGTTTCATGTCGAGCACGACGTCACCGTACATCTGCACGAAGCGACGGTAGCTGTCCCATGCGAAACGCTCGTTACCCGTGGCCGCCAGGCCCTGAACCGTCTGGTCGTTCAGGCCGAGATTCAAGACGGTATCCATCATGCCCGGCATGGATTCACGGGCACCGCTACGAACGCTGAGCAAAAGCGGGTCGGCCGTATTGCCGAAGGTACGCCCCATGGCCCGCTCGATGCGTTTGATGGCCTTGGCGACGTCTGCTTCCAGACTCTGCGGGTACGTGTCTTTGTTCTGGTAATAGTAAGTGCAAACCTCGGTCGTGATCGTAAACCCCGCCGGCACGGGCACGCCAATGCTGCTCATTTCGGCGAGGTTGGCTCCTTTACCGCCCAGCAGGTTCTTCATTTTCGTGTTGCCTTCAGCCTTGCCGTCGCCGAACGAGTAGACGTACTTGGTAGCCATTACTCAACTCCTTTTAATCGAAGAAATGCGCATTTCCACGGGCCGAAACCCGGTCCACAAAATAAGAAGCGGCGTTGAATTGTCAAACACGCCGCTCTGTTGTCTGTATTGGCCGAGAGCGTTCCGACGACGTCGCCGACCGCCTAGATTCGTCAAGCCGCGAAAAATGAAATTCGCTGTCACACGCACCCGCCCTGACAGCAGGCAATCACGCCCAGCCCCTTGCGACCGTCAATCATGGCCGTCAGCGAACGATCCAACCGCACGTGCCGCAAGTACTGGGTTTCTTCGCATGCCGGGCGGGAATCAAGCCACGCCCAGTCAAGGAAAGCGGCGTCGTCGTCTTGCGGCGCGGTAGCGCCCGGCGGCACCGTGAAATACCCCAAACCCAATGATGTGATGTTGTGAAAGAAGTGCGACCCCTGCGACGGGTCGACGTGGAAGTCTTTGGGCGACGCCTCGATGATGATCTGCGCCCCCGAGATTTGCGACCAGGCGACCGGAATGCCAAGCCAATGATCGCTGGATCCCCATCGCCCGGGGCCGATCAAAATGTACGGTCGTCCTTCGGCATGCAGCTTGCGATTGATGTCACCGACTTCCTTGGCAATCTGTGTCGATTCCGCGGCTTTGAATCGTTCTTGCTTGACGTAGACCACGTCGAACAGATTTTCATAGCTGCCGTGTCCCAAAGCTTGGATCGACCGGCAGATAATTTCCTGGTCGGTGAAGGTGCCGTTTTCCACCATCGTCAGTTCCGACAACGTGACAATCGGCCGTAGCTGCAACGCATACATTGTGGGCGGCGCGCGGCGTTTACGACCGCGTTCCAACCTCCGGCCGTAGTCGCCCATGTCGCAGGCAAATTCGACCTCTACCGCGCAACCCATACCGTCGGCCATGAGATCGAGTATGTCGCAGAGCGCGTCGGGCAGCGGCACGCTGCTGTACTTGAGGATGTTGCTAAACGTGACCACCCAGGGGCCGACGGCTTCGGGGCCTTCGGTTAAGCGGTCGTTATCGGCGTCGTAGCGGCTGCCGACCATTTGCAGCGTGCCGTCTTGTTCGGCGGCCGTCAGATCGTAGGCTTGGATATCCCCGAGCGCGTCTTCGAAATGCTGCGTTTCTTCTTCGCCGAGTGTGAGGTCCAGGGAGTAGAAACGGTTTTGCGAATTTTTCAGCATCATCGCGGGCGAAGGATACTGGGGCGCGAGCTTCGGATAATGCGGGCTGAATCGATAGATGTGCCCGCCTTCAACAACCATCCGCCCCAACCCCAGGGCCATTTGTACGACGCCGTCCTCGGCGTTTTGCGGTCCGACGGGGTAGTAGTTGTAGGATTGGGCGACACCGGCGAAATGCGGATAAAAGCGTTTTTCGTAGCGTTGCCCGACGACCCGCTGGATGACCACCGCCATCTTTTCCTGTTCGACGCGGTGACTCGTGTTTTCGATATAGGCCTTGGCATTGTTGTGAAAGGTCGAGGCGTACACGAGCTTCACCGCATCGCACAAATGGTCCAGGCGGGTCTGTGTGAACAGCGCGTTGTTGGCCAGCATGATCGTGCGGTAGATCCCCGCGAAGGGGTGCGACATGTCGTCCTCGAGCAAACTCGAACTGCGCACCGCCAGCGGGCAGTCTAGGAACTCGATGATTTTTTCCAGCGCCTCGACAACCTGATGCGGCAGACGGGCCCGCAAAAAACGGCGATTAACTTCCTCATCTTCGGTCGGCGCGAACGCGAAGTGATGCAAGTCGTTCTCTTCGATGAAGCGGTCGAAATTTTCGGTGGACAGAACAAAGGTCTGCGGAATCTGCGCCGGCATGCCGCCGACCATGCCGCGGTATTGGTGCGAGGTAAGTAACAAGTTCATGAACGCGAGGCCGCGCGCCTTGCCGCCCAATGACCCGGCGCCGATGCGCTGAAAGAGGCTGTCGGGGTCGAAATTCTCTACCGAGAAATCGCTGATGATCCCCTCGCGGGTGCCCTTGCGTAACCGGCGCAATTCCGTGAGCAAGTAGCGGCGCACGTCTTCAACCGATTTGAAGTCGCTGACTTTCTTCGAACCGATTTTCGCGGCGAGCTCGAATTCGCTTCGCGCCATCAACCAGTTGGAAATGTGGTTTTGTCCCGCGTGATACTCCAACGACGCGGCCGGAATCGTCACGAGACATTGTTCCAACGCCCGAATGTCGGTAGCCCGAGCGATTTCCTCCCCCGACGGCATGCGAAACACGAAGTCGCCGAAGCCGACGTTCTCTTCCAAGAAGGTTTGCAAATCGTTCAGCAACTGCGGCGAGGTTTTATTGAGGAAACGGACTCCCAGCTCGCCCACTTCGCCGCGCATCTCTTCGTTGGCGGTTTGAAATAGGATGGGCAAGCTCGGCACATGTTTGCGGAATTCGCGGACTAGGTCCAAGCCGCAGCGTTTGTCATGCCGGCCGTGGCGATAAAAGCCCGCGTCGGCAATCACCGCGACCAGGTTGTCGCGATATTTCTCAAATAACTCGACGGCGCCTTCATAGGTCGTCGTATGGAGGATTTTCGGCCGCGTGCGCATGCGCAGTAGTTTCTGAAGTCGGTTGAGGCCCTCGGAAAAAAGTCGCTGGGATTGCCGCATGAGTTCCGGGTACAAGCGGGCGAAATATTCCGAGTAAAAGCGAATCGAATCCTCCACCAGCAAGATCACACGCACGTCGGCCACGGCGATGTCGTGATCGATGTTTTCCCGGTCTTCGATGTATTTGATGATCGCGAGAAGAATCGTTGCGTCGCCGTTCCAACTGAACACGGCGTCGATATACGGCGACTCGTTCAGCACCCGCAGTTCGTCCAATTCGTGATTGTCGAAGGCCAGCACGACGACGGGACGACCCGGCCGCTTCTCCTTGACCTGTCTTCCGAAATCGATCAAGTCCAGGTTTTGAATGCGCGGCATCACCAGCACGACGTCGAAGCGCCGCGATTCCATCGCGTCCAACGCAGCTTGGGAACCGGTCACGTGCGTAAAACGCGGCGCGCTGGAAAGCGCCAGCGACTTGTACTCCAAGAAGATTTGCTCGGTCAGGTGACCGTCTTCCTGCAGAATGAACGCGTCGTACAGTGAAGACACGAGCAACACTTCCCGTACCCGGTGCGGCATCAGGTTGTGATAGCGCCGAAATTTCAAGACGCGTCGTTTTTGCTGCGGTGTCATTCACGGTTCCCTAAAAAGTGGCAGGAGTATCTTAACGACACCCCCGCCCGCTTGTCGATAGGAATGGCGCTTAATAGACGCCCTGGTCGATCATCGCGTCGGCCACCTTGATGAAGCCGGCGATGTTGGCGCCGTCGACGTAGTTGATGAAGTCACCATCCTTGCCGTACCGGACGCACATTTGGTGGATCGCTTTCATGATTTCGTGCAGCCGCCCGTCGACCTCGGCCCGCGGCCAATTCAGGCGCATGCTGTTTTGCGACATTTCCAAACCGGACACCGCGACGCCGCCGGCGTTGGCAGCTTTACCCGGACCGTAGAGAATCTTGCTTTCCATCCATACGTCAATCGCTTCGGGCATCGAGGGCATGTTGGCGCCTTCGGTCACGCAGAAGCAGTCGTTGGCGACGAGGGTTTTCGCCTCGTCGGCGCTGATCTCATTTTCCGTCGCGCACGGCAGCGCGATGTCGACCGGCACGCTCCACGGCCGTTGACCTTCCATGTACTCGGCGTTGGGATACTGTTCGACGTAGGTCTTGATGCGGCCGCGGCGCACGTTCTTGAGTTCCATGATCCACGCGAGCTTGGCCGCGTCGATGCCGTCGGGATCGTGGATCGAGCCGTTGGAATCCGAAAGTGTGACGACGATGCCGCCGAGTTCGATGACTTTCTGCGCCGCGTATTGCGCCACGTTGCCCGAACCCGAAATGGCGACCTTCTTGCCCTTGAACGACTCACCGCGCGTCGCAAGCATTTCCTGGGCGAAATAGACACAGCCGTAACCGGTCGCCTCGGGCCGAACCAAGCTGCCGCCCCAATTGATACCCTTGCCGGTCAGCACGCCGGTGAACTCATTGCGCAGTTTTTTGTACGTGCCGTACAGGAAGCCGATTTCGCGGCCGCCCACGCCGATGTCCCCGGCGGGCACGTCGGTGTTCGGGCCGATGTGCCGGAAAAGTTCCATCATGAACGCTTGACAGAAACGCCACACTTCGCCGTCGCTCTTGCCTTTCGGGTCGAAATCGCTGCCGCCTTTACCGCCGCCCATGGGCAACGTGGTCAGGCTGTTTTTGAAAACCTGTTCGAAAGCCAGGAATTTAAGAATGCCCAGGTTCACGCTGGGGTGGAAGCGCAGGCCTCCTTTATAGGGGCCGATGGCGGAGTTCATTTCAATGCGAAAACCTTTTTGAACGTGTACCGTACCTTGGTCGTCGACCCACGGCACGCGGAACATAATCACGCGCTCGGGCTCAACAATCCGGTCGAGAATGTTGGCGGCCTGGTATTTGGGGTTGGCTTCGAGCACCGGCCATATCGACTCCATCACTTCGTGAACGGCTTGGTGAAATTCCGGCTCCGAAGGATTTTTCTTGATGACATAATTGCCCATGAACTCATCGACGGAACGATACATGTCACGTTCTCCTTATAGTGAATGAGGGAAGCGCGAAGGCGACTCGATGTCTTATTTTGGTAGGCGTATCCGGCAAACTCGCCCCTTTTCGAACAGTTACCGGCGTTTCGTGCCGTGAGATTAGCGTCCGAACTCAAGGCCTGTCAACATGAAACAATATCCAGTTACGTGAATTATTAGTTAGATCGCCTCAGCGCGGCCGTGTGGTGATCCACACACGCCGTCCATCCGAGGTTGTGCCCAAATGACGCCCGGCGGGCAAATGGATTTGCTGCCCCGCTTGCCACCGGCTGCCCGCAATCGTCAGACCCTCGCCGAACTCCGCCGGCACGGTATACAATCCGGACCACGCCGGTTGGCCCGTCCTTTTGTCAAACGAGCGGGTTTTGTAAAACGTTACGGACTTGCGCAGCGGCTCGTAGCCGGGCGCCGTCAACGCCAACTCGTGCCGTTTGCCGTCCAGCGGAAATTCCCGCCACAAAGGTGTAGCGCCGATCGCCCGACCGTCCCAGAACGCGACCGTTCCCGCCCGCTCCGGCTGCAGGATCAACGTCGCCCCCTCCACGTTGCCGCCAAAAGCCGCCGCCGAGGGCAGTCGCAACGGTCGGTCGGCGGTTCGCCACGCCCAAGAGACGAGGACCGCCACCAGCAGAAAGGCGATTCCCGCCGCAAGCCGCGGCCATTTGCGCGCCGGCCGAAGCGGAAACGTGAGTTCGAGTTCCGTTGTCGGTAGCGGCAAACGGCTGAGTTCTTCCGGCTCGACTTCCTCCACCAGCGCCCCGAGTTCGTCGGCTCGCGCCAGGCGCCAGGCTTCGGTCGCCTCAAGGTCATCGAGCGCTTCGCGTGCGTCGCCGTAGCGTTCGTTAGGGTCGCGGGCCAGCAGCTTCAACACGACGCGTTCGAAGTCACTCTGTACCTCCGCGTGGTGCTTACTGGGCGGATCGATGCGCCCTTCACGAATCAGTTCCAGGTTGCGCAAGTCGTCGCCGGTGTCGAACAAACGGCGGCCGACCAGGCACTCCCAAAGCACGACGCCGAGACTGAACAGATCCGAACGGTGGTCCAACGATTCACCGCGCGCTTGCTCGGGGCTCAAATAGGGCGGCTTGCCTTTGAGTAAACCGACGCGCGTTCGCGTCAACCGCCCCCGCGCCTTGGCGATACCGAAGTCGGTTAATTTCACCGCGCCGTGCCGGTCGATCAAAATATTGGGCGGGCTCACGTCGCGATGCACGACCTCCAAAGGTTGATTGCTTTCGTCGCGCAAGTCGTGCGTGTGAGCCAAACCGCGCAGCGTCTCCGCGCCGAGATAGGCAACCAACGGCGCGGGCAACCGGCGCGATTGCTCGGCGAGGTTGTCGAGCAACCGTTCCAAATCGACGCCGTCTACTAATTCCATGGCGATGTACGGCTGGCCCTCGTGCTCGCCCACATCTAACACCCGCGCGATGTTCGGATGCGTGAGGCGACTGGCGAGACGCGCTTCGTCGATGAAGGCGATGACAAAATCGCGGTTTTTCGCTTCATGCGGCAAGATGCGTTTGATCACCGCCGGCTGGCTGGCGCCAAGCGACCCAACTTTACGCGCAACAAACACCTCGGCCATGCCGCCTCTGCCCAGCGACTTAAGCAAGCGATACGGGCCGATTTTGCCTAGTTGCATGATGCGTGAATCCTACAAAATAAAAGACGTCGCCGCGACCGACTTATGTTGCGCGCCGGTGTTGGCGTGTAAGCTTGCTTACTCTGGCGACGAAGTCGACGACGGGTACTGCGGCGCCTCCGCGACAGTTGGGATCAAAACCGCGGGCGGCAGATGCGGGTCGCCCACCCCGAAAAGTTGCACGTATCCGGCGTAAGTCAAACAAACGCCAAGCGGCGCCGTGAAAAACGCGGCCAGCGGCACGAATCCGCCGACGACATTCAGCGCGTAGCAGAGGAAAAACAAGGCGAAGAATCCGCCGGTGTGCGTCTTGAACTTGCTCCAACTCAGGCTGACAGCTTCGGTTGGGCCGCATCCGTGCACCAGCAATGCGTACATGAACTGGATGATCGGCGCGGTGAGAAACACGCCCACGCAACACATAAACAGCCCCGCCACTCCAAGCAGTGCGGCGAGCCAGCCGCCCCAAAAATAGCGCCAGAAATCCTGAAAGCCGGCGAACACGTCGCCGACGCTCGCCTCTTGCCCGGCGAACGATTTGCGAACAATGACGTAGAATCCGGCGCTCATCACACCGAATAAGAGCCCCAAACTAATCAGCGTTACCACGCCGGAGATCAACATACCGATCACGAGCGGTGTTAAGTTCCGCGTGAACACGCGCCATGCGTTCGCCATCGCCTCACTGATATCGATACGGTTCATGCCGGTGCCCCGTTGCTCGGATAGAGCAGTCGATATAACCCAATTTTGAATAATGCCAAGGGCGGCAAGACAATCGCGAACAACAGGACCGGGAAAATCCACGTCGAGCGCGCGGTGAGGTTGATCAGCACAATCAAACCGCACTCCAAAAGCCAGACGAACAAAAACACGACCGGGTGCGCGACGAAGGCCCGCCAATTGCGTTTCCACGCGAGAGCGGGGCCGCATTCGTCGACAATCGCCGGAAACAACAACAAGGTGAGCGCGTTGGACAACACCGCACCGATTTCATAAGCCATCGTGCCGAGTATGAGCGCGATCGACCATATCGCCGCCACGGCAAAGAACCGGACGAAATGACGAAAGCCGCCGAATACGTCTCGAACGCGGGGCCGCTTCCCATCGAGCGCCGCGGCGGCCATCAAAAACAAGCCTCCAAACAACGGGCCGAAGAGGATTCCCATGCTTGGCACGCCCAACAACACGACAATCAACGATGCCGCCCAAAGTACCCAGCCGCGGGCGAAAAACACGACAAGCGCGTCACCGGCGGCGGCATGCAGATCCAGACGCCCCGTTGTCGGTTGAAGCATATCGTTTGGTTGAGTCATTCGGTCCATAAAGCTAACAGACTTAGCATCGCGATAAGCGAAACTCGCTCACGCGTTTCAACCCGACACGTCCGGCCGCCACGAGAGGTCCGCTCACTCGCAGCGACGGCTGTTAGAAAGTTTCGGGGCCGGGAAACCCGGCCCCGAAACAATGTCGAATTATTCGCTTGGCTTTTCGTCTTCGCCCGCGGGTTCTTCCGTCGTCGGCTCGACAACGGGCGCCGCCGGCTCTACCGGGGCCGCCATCTCTTCGGCCACTGGGGGCGCCGGTTGCGCGGGCGCTTCAGGTGGCATGGCCGCCGCTTCCGGTTCGGCAAAAACCTGGAGGAAACAGGCGTAGGTGAAGCACATCGAGAAGGGGATGGTGAAAATCCATCCAATAGCGATCATATTGCCGACGCTGACCAATACGCCGCTGATCAACGAAACGACGAACCAGCCGACGAAGTTTTTCTTGTAACCTTCCCAGCTCTTGCTGATTGCTTCGCCGGTAGTGAAACCGTTGATGATCAACGGGAACAAAAACACGACGAGTGGAATCGTGAATATCACGCCGACGCAGCAGAGCAACAAGCCGACAATTCCCACCAGCGCGGCGAACAGATACGCCAGAAACAAGTTGCCGAACAAAGAGAAACCGCCGAACACGTCGCCGATTTGCGGTTCCTGCCCCTCAAAGGCTTTCTTGATGATCAGGAACATACCGCCCGCCATCACGCCGTAGAGCAAAAACGCGCTCACGGCGCTGACAAGCATCATCAGCAACCCACCTACGATCATCGGCACCGGATGTTTGGCGAAAGTTTCCCACGCGTGCGAAAACGCTTTTTCGAGGTCTATGTTTCCCATATTGGCCTCCCCATCGACTGTTTGTTTCTTACGAGTTTTGATTTGAAGCGCCGAGCCCATGCCACCGTTCGGGCTCGGTCGAGTTCCAACTTACCACACTGTCGACAATGTCGATATCGAGAATGGATTCCGATGAAATCCTTGCTTTAGTTTCCTTCGGATTTTTCCAACACACGCTGGTAGATCATCTTCGCCATTTCGCGGTCACGCGAGGTCTTCGTCTGGCGACCCCGGAGGGCGTCGTCCAAATCACGGAACACCCGCGGCACATCGACGCGCGCGCCGTTGTCGACAATGCCGCCTTCGACGATTTTGCCGATATCCTCAAGGTCATCGAGACGCTCCATCGCGCCGAGCGCGTCCTGCATGATTTGGCTTGGTTTATAAGGAACCAGTTTTTGCAGTCGTTCGACGTCGCCCTCGTGATGATACTGCTCGACTCGATACAAGTACGCGGCCGCTTCCATGTGGATGGCGCTGCGGAAGTTTCGCTCTTCCATTTCGATCAACGCTTGCTCGTGACTCACGCGGCTGAGCAAGTCGGCGCGGTGAATACGATTGAGGGCGTTGCCGAATTTCTCCACGAAGGAGCGCAAATCGAGCATCAAGCGAGCCAAGTCCTGCTTCATGTCCAGAGTTTTGTAGAGTTCGGACAGATAATAAAGATGTTCGGCAACCCAGTGGAAATTGTTGCGCGGCATGGCGTGCAGCAACCGGGCGATCTGGGTGAAGGTCGGTTCCATGTTGCTGATTGTCGTTTTTTGGTCGGGTCTGCGCCTCGACTTATAGCCGTCGTAATCCCAACCGTTCGCGCGAAGCGAACGATACAGCAAACCCAGTGCGTCGTTAGCCCGCCCTTGTTCGGCCAGCTTTTTCGCTCTGTCCAGCGAGCGCTGCAGGACATCCCGGCCGATCGATTTGAGGCGAAACAACAAGTAGACGAGGCTCGTCAGCACGACGATCACCAAGGCCAAAATGAGATACAACATCCCGCACCCCCAAAATCACAATATACAAGCAATGGTCGCTAATGCACCGTGATTTTCATTTTATACAGGGTTTGGAAAGGAAGCAAATAGAGAAGACATGGCCTGTAACGGGCTTCGTAAACAAAAAACGGCCCGCGGACTTGTCTTCCGCGAGCCGCCTAGCGTCATGGAATATTTATTCGCCCGGCTTAAACTCGCCCAACGTTTTACGAACGTGCTCGCAAAAGGAATTGTCAACCAGTTCGTCGAGGTTCACTTTATTCGGAACCTGATCGTGTGCGTTGTACCACTCCTGCGCTTCGGCGATGTCCTCCATGTCCAGACAAGCGTCCGGATGGAAACCCACGACCCGCATTTTTTTGTACAGGTCCCGATCCTTTACTTTGAGAACCTTAACCAGGTCGTTGATGACGCCCTCGGTACCCACGCCGTGTTCAAAGGCGTTCTTATAGTCCCGCAAGCCCTTGGCGTAAGCGATCATAAACTTTTCGGCGTCCGCCCGGTGCTTTTCGGCAAAATCCGGGCTGTAGAAGATCACCGCCACCTGGAAGTTCGGCATCGTCTCGCCGAGACCCTGGACACATTTCGCCAAACCCATTTGCTCGGCCTTGGCAACAAAAGGCTCCAGCGCACAAGCCGCGTCGACTTGCTTGGCCCGCAACGCTCCGATCATCGCCGGGTATTTCACGCCGATCACTTCCACGTCGGCGATCGACATGCCGTGCTTTACCAGCAGGCGGTCCAAACCGATGATCATGCAATTGGTGTAACCGGGGCTGCCCATCGCCACCTTCATGCCTCTCAGATCCTTCGGTCCCTTGTATCGGCCGCTATCCACATGATCTTGCCGCACGAGGATCACGTCGTGTGATTCATCGGGATTGGCGATGATCCGCGCTTTGTCGCCGACGATTTTGACCTTCATGCCTTTCGCCGCGGCGTTAAAAATGCCCGGTGTTAACGAGCCGCCGCCGACTTGAAACTGATCCGCGGCAATCAAGGCAATCATCTCCGCTCCGCTGCCGCCGAAGCCGACCAATTCCACCTTCAGGCCTTGTTCCTCGAAGTAGCCGCGTAGCTTCGCCAGATACAGACCGGACGACGACGTCGTAGGCGCCACACCCACTTTGATCGTCGGTTGCTGCTGGGCGCTGACGAATCCGGCGACCGCGAGAAACATTACGGCCAGCGTGAATACCAAGAACGTGGTAACGACTTTTGTTTTCGACATCCGCAACCTCCGTCGACATGCAATAGGATTGTTCATCAGATCCGCAAACCAATCATGGGTGATTTTATCCCATAACTGAACGTATTTGGCAAGCATCTTTATCAGTAGTGAGATATTTGTACTATCTTATTGACAGAAAGAGTGACCGACGCCTTTCATTTTGGCGGCTGAAAGTCGCCCAAAACTTCCACGGCCTTTTTCCAAAAACTGTCATCCACAATGCCGTCGACTTTGACAGTGTGGGGAATCAAGCCTTGCGCCGCGAACCAATCCTGTGCTTCGGCGATGCTCTGCTTGTCCACTCCACCGTTGGGATCGAATCCCGTCACCCGCATTCGCCGGTAAAGGCTTTTATCCTTGACCTTCAACACTTTCGCCAAATCGGCGATAACCGACTCTGTGCCGATACCGTAACGAAACGCGTTGATGTAATCACGCAGCCCTTTGATGTAGGCGATCATGAATTTCTCGGCGTCCGCGCGACGTTCCTTGGCAAACCTCGGGCTGTAGAAGACAACCGCGACCTGAAACCCCGGTGTCACCTCTTCGTATCCCCAGACACGCTTGGCCAGTTTCGCCTGTTCGGCTTTGGCCACAAAAGGCTCGATGGAACATGCGGCGTCGATCCTTTTTCCGTTTAACGCGGCAAGTTGGGTCGGGAACGGTGCGCCCACGAGCTCGACGTCGTTCAACGTCAGCCCGTGCTTTTTCAACATCCGCTCCAGGCCGATCACCAGGATGTTGGTCCGCCCCTTCGATGCCAGTCCAATGGTCATGCCCTTCAAATCGGCCGGCGTACGGTAGCGCCCGGAATCAATGTGATCCTGCCGTACTAGGAAAGCGTCGTGGGCGTCGTCGGGATCGATTTTGGCTTTGTCCGCGACGATCTTTACCTCGTTGCCTTGGGCGATGGCGTTGAACATGCCCGGCGAAACCGAACCGCCGCCAACCTGGAATTGGTTACTGGCCACAAAAGGAATAATCTCCGGACCGCTGCCGCCAAAGGATAACAACTCAACATTTACACCCTGTTCGTCAAAATAGCCGCGCAGCTTGGCCAAATAGAAACCCGCCGATGAAACAACCGGCGAAACGCCGACTTTGATCGGCGCCGCTGCTTGAGGAGGAGCGCCGGCGGTTGTTCCCCAAACCAGTGCGATCGCAACCAAAAAAACAACAACGGCCCACTGTTTGAACATTGCATTAACCTCCGGTAAAAAACGGGCGCCGTGCGACCCGCTAATGTACAAAGTGACATAAAATATATCATTAATGAAGTTCGCTAACAACTGAGCACAAATGAAACAAATCAGAGGATTTTATTTCACTAGTGACTGGAAAAAACCTTGAGACTCGATATGATGACCGAGTAATACGTTTTCGATGAGTCAACACGAGGGTGGAGTCCATGGCCCAGGAAGCAAAAGATTACGATTTTTCAGTGTTACGCGAGTTGCGGGCCGACCGCAAAATTACATTGGAAAAACTGGCCGAAGCGACTGGGATTAGCTTCTCCACGCTGGCCCGTATCGAGTCCAACGCCAATCAACCGAACCTGGCGACTTTAAAAAAGTTGGCCGATTTCTTCGGCATGACGCCGGCCAACATGCTCGAATTGGCGACGGCGTACATCGTCCAAGAGGTCGAGGAGACCTTGGATATTCTTAATCCCGTGCGGCGGCGGAAGATTGACTACCCCGGCCTGTCATTGGTCTATGCCCAAGGCAAAGCGGGGCAACGCGCCCATCAATCGCACCGGCACGAGGAAGAATACCAAGTGACCTGGGTCCTCCATGGACAAATGTCGATCGACATCCACGGCAAGAAAATCGAACTAACCAACGGTCAATCCATCAAGTTTGACGCCGCCTTCGAACACAAAACTCATTTTGTCGCCGATACGGTGTACGTCGTGGCCTTGATGCCCAAGCGTACGCGCTAGCGGGCTGCCGGCGGCAAAGGGACGGAAGCGCTTATGAAAAAACGTGTCGTAATTACGGGAATGGGGCTCGTGTGCCCTTTGGGTAACGATGTCACGACGGCAGTTGAAAACGCCTTCGCCGGAAAAAACGCCATCGTCAAGCTCGACAAATACATGTGGGGCGAATACGGCGAGAAAATCCCCATCCAGGTCGGCGGCCTAGTCCGAGACTTGGACTGGACCCAGTACATCCCCGAAAAGTTCGTCGATCGCTACGACCCGGAGGTCGTCTTCGCCATCGCGGCCGCCCGGGAAGCCATCGCCGACGCGGGCATCGAATTTACGACTGAACTGCGCGACCGCACCGCAGTGCTCGTCGGCACGGCGGTAACCGGCAGCTACACGTGGCACCGCGCCATGCACCTGGCCTTCGTCGAGAAACGCGCTCACGAAATGCCGGGCTTCATGATCATGCAAATTTCCGGGAACATGCCCGCCGGTCTCGTGGCGCTCGAACATAAGTTTCGCGGGCCCAATGTCGGCGTGGTTAACGCCTGCGCCACCGGCGGCACGACCTTGTCCATCGCCGCGGACTACGTGCGCTACGGACGCGCGCCGGTCGCCGTGGCCGGGTCCACCGAAGCGGCGATCGGGCTGGCGATGTATGGTTCGCTGACGGGTGCGAAAGCCATCAATCCGACGGCCGATCCGACCCGGGCTTGTCGGCCCTTTACCAAGGACCGCGCCGGACTCATCAAGGGCGAGGGCTGCGGGATCATGGTTCTCGAATCGCTGGAAGACGCCGAGGCGCGGGGCGCGAAGATCTACGGCGAGATACTCGGCGACGCGCAAACCAACGACGCCTACCACATCATCGCGCCGGAGCCGACCGGTAAGAGTTGGGGACGATGCATCAGCTTGGCGTTGGACGACGCCGGCGTGACGCCGGAGGAAGTCGACTACATCTCGGCCCACGCTACCTCTACCCAAGCGGGTGACTTATCCGAAAACCGCGCCATCAAGCAGGTATTCGGCGAGCGCGCGCCGCAGATTCCCATTTCGGCCACAAAGTCGATGCACGGCCACGCGTTTGGCGCGACCGGATCGATTGAAATCGTTCTGGCTTTGGCGGCGATGCAGCGCGGCTGGGTGTTGCCCACCATCAATCAGGACAACCCTGATCCGGAGTGCGATCTTGACTTCGTGCCGAACCAAGGCCGCGAACAGGAAACCGAAGTTCTACTTAAAAATTCCTTCGGATTCGGCGGCACGAATTCCTGCGTGGTCATTCGCAAGATGTGATGCACGTCGCGTGTTAGGGCGCGTATCCCGCGGGCCATGCCACGTGCCAGGCGGCGGTATCATCGTTGTAAGCCAGGTGCAGCACGCCGCGATGCAGGGTCAGCATATTCGCCCAGCTTCGGTCGGTTTCCGGATAATCCCCGATTTCCACGGTGCGCCAAACGCCTACGCCGTCGTCGGTGAGGTAAACGACTCTCGACCCCGAATACGGATAGTGCCATTCGAAAAAGACGAGGTGTATCACGCCCTGATTGTCGACTTGCAGCGACTGGAATACGACGAAGGGGTCGCTCTCAAATGAATACGTCAGCGTTTCCCAATCGCCGCTTCGGTCGGTGAGGATGACCAGGTCGGGGTCGTCCCAGGTTGTGGCGTAGACGTTTCCCTGGCGGTCGACGGCAATATCGGTCGCAGCGTGTTCGGATGCGATATCACGCAGCTTTTCCACCTCCCATTGGTCGCCTTGCTTCTTCCCATACATGAAATCGTAATCGAAATGGATCGAGCGAATAAACGCCGCGTGGAGAACGCCATCGCCGTCGATGACGAAGCTGGCGCCGCCGCCGTAGTCGCCGATATCGGCGATTTGCTCCACTTGCCAGCCACTCCCGGTGTTTGTGGCGTGCATGAGATTGGTTTCCGAGGTCGCCACGCACGCCTCTTTGTAAACAAGGTGCGGATGCTCCGCCGGATCCAGGGCGATCGCGACGGGGTTCACATTCACCCAATCGATCAATGTCTGCGCCCAATTCGCGCCGTCGAAATGGGCATAGTAAACGTCATAAGTCGGTATGATGTACGCGATATGCGGCAAACCGCCGGTATCAACGGCAAGCGCCGGCGCGTAACCGTATTCGCTCGTCAAATCCTCTCGCGTCCAAACGCCCGGCGCGAGTTGTTTCATGTAGGTCACACAGTTCACTAATGCCGCCAACCGTCCATCGGGTCCATGAGCGATGGCGACGTCTCGATTTTGCCAGTGCGCGGTGATGGTTTCGAAATCGAGACTGCCGTTAACGCTGGTGAATTTCACGGAATATAACTGCTTCACCGCCGCGGTAATTCGCGGGCTCGCGGGGGAACCCGATACAACGCGACGCGTATAGTTAGGAGCCGATTCCCACCATGGCTTGCCCAGCGTCCAATGCCCGCCTTCGAATCTTCCTTGTCTGCGGAGGGTGTGTTCCCACGGGTCCTCCGTCACCCTGATGTAGTAATCGAGTACCAGAGAGCCATCCAACTCTCGCATAAGCGTCGGCCGAAATCCCGGTTCGAAGATTTCATCGCCGATTTGTATATACCGATCGATCACCGCGGTTCGCCATTCGCCGTCGGCGTTGTCAGCCAGGCACATATCCGAGCCGCAAGCGAACGCTACGTGTACCGCGCCGAATTCGTCGACCGCCAGGCTGAGTTCTTTCGCTTTCGTCGAATTCGGGCCCAGGAAGGCAATTTCCCAACCGGCGGCTTTCCGCGTGGCAACGGCGAGCAAGCCGGGCATGTCACGCTGGAAGGCGACCACCGGCACGCCCTCGGGTGTCACCGTGATTTCACATTGCGCGCCGGCAAAATCGTCGTCCGCAATCGTTTCCACCGACCAACCGCGTTGTTCGTCACGCTTGGCGTAAAAGAAACCGACTTCGTCCGCGTACCCGGCGACGTGAATCCGACCGGCGGTATCCGACGCTATCGATGTGTGGGAAACCGTTCCCGTAGCCGAGGCGATTGTTTCAAAAGACCAAGCGCCGGGCGCGCCGCTCACGCCGAGCAAGGCGTCGGTGTTTGGGTCGTAGTAAACGATGAACACTTCGCCGGCCTCGACAACCACGATACGGGGCCAGGCCGCTCCGACGGTCAGACTGTGGTACTCAACGAGAGCGCCCTCCACCAACGGTTGGCGCAATAACAGCAGTTCCGCGTCTTCATTGGCGCCGCGCGTGGCGATTGCGTACGCTGCGCCGTCGTCGGCTGCCACGTCGAATCCTTCGTAACCGACGTGATCGCCGGAGAGACGTTCGAATACGATTTCATCCACGGTGTCGTTGTCGTCATCATCATCGTCGTCATCATCGTCGTCGTCATCATCGTTATCGTCATCATCATCGTTATCGTCATCATCGTCGTTGTCGTCATCATCGTCGTTGTCGTCATCGTCGTCGTCGTCATCAATTGTGTCGTCGTCGTCATCGGCGGTGTCGTTGTCGTCGTTATTGTCGTCATCAATTAGGTCGTCGTCGTCATCGATTACGTCGTCGTCATCGGGCGGGCAAGCAGAGAGTAGGAGGCTAAACAAAACCATGATGAGGAGAAGAAAAGAAATACAACAAAACGGCTTGCGCATTGGACACCTCGGTTCCATAACGCCAAGCCTTGCAGTCGTTGCAGGCTCCCCCCCGCCGCGTCGCAGGCAGGCAGATTTTTTCAGCGCGGCTCCTCGCCTCGGTCGATTTCGCGGCTGGCCTATCCGCTAATCTTCGTTGCATAAAATCTCGGGCGCGGGAACCATAAAGATAATATCTGTTTCGTCGGTGCGATTCAACAGCGGATTTGCTTCCAAGCGCTGCATACGCGAAGAACACCGGCGCACCAAAGCGGGAAAGACGATGAGTGTAAAAAAGGGGAACGGCGGCGACACGCGCGACCGTAGACGGGCCGCCGAGATAACGAGTCAGCGAATTCTACAGTCTGGGAAATCTTTTTCCGCAGCGCGCAGTTCGACCTTTTTGAGCCGGATCGACCACGCCGGAGCATTCCCGGCAGCGGGTTATTTTTCGCGATAAACGTGCTAAGCTCGCGGCAAATTTCGGGAGGGACTGCCATGCGCAAAGCCAAACTGGGACTGCTCGTTGCGCTGTTAATACTAACGGCGACAACGGCAGCGCAGGCTGGATGGATCGAAGACGCACGCGCGCAAATCCAGGCGCGAGAATATATCAAAGCGTTGCAAACGATTGAAAATGAAGGCGACTCGAGCTCCGTCGACGGCCTGCACCTACGGGCCGAAGCCAATTTCGAAATGGGCCGGGTTCTGGATGCCGAGAAGGATCTGAAAGCCGCGCTCGAGATAGACGAAACGCTCGCCGAAGCCCATGCGTTGCTCGCGTTGGTGTACGCCCGCCAAAGGGCCGTTGAATTGGCCAAGAAACACGCCGACCGCGGGGTCGAATTGAATCAAAACGCGGCCACGCTCTATGGGCGGGCCATTGTGTTTCTGGCCCAGGGAAAAGTCGATAGCGCCATGACCGATATTGAGGCCGCGCTGGCCCTCGATCCGAAAATTTCGGACTACCATCGGGCCCGCGGCGCGATTTTTCGCATTCGCGGCAAATACGACGAGGCCATGGCCGAATTCAAAATCGCGCTGGAGAACGACAAGCGCCCGTACAAAACATACCTGGAGATGGCCAGCCTGTACGTGCTGCGCGGCGACCCGGTCAACGCCAAGCGCGACATCAATAAGTCCGTGCAGATCGCGCCGGAACTTTATTACGGTTACCTCGGTCGCGCCGCGGTGCGTGAAGCGTACAAGGAATACGAGGCCGCCCTCGCCGATTACCGCAAAGCGTTGGCGCTGGCACCGCAGGTTGCCGAGTTGTATTTCAACATTTCCAACTTGCTGGTGGGCTTGGGTCGCATCGACGAGGCCGAAAAAGTGCTTGTCGAAGCCCGCAAGGTTTGCGCGGATATTCCTGATTGGTACGTCATGATGAGCCTCGTGCAAAGCACGTTGAAAAAACCGACCGAGGCGCTGGCCACGCTCAACGAACTGATTCGCCGCACGCCGGACGAATGGCAGGGCTACACGCTGCGCGGCCAACTTCACGGAGCCCAGGGCCGGTTGGATGAAGCGCTCGCCGATTTCGATCACGCGATCGCCATCGCGCCCAAGGCGCCGGAACCGAAGTTGAACAAAGCGAAGGTTTTACTCGGCCAGAAAAAGCCGGAAGCGGCGCTGCAGATCATCAACGACATGATCGCCGAGTATCCGGAGTCGATGGCCCTGTACCAGATGCGCATGGCGGTATTCGAGGCGCAGGGTCGCGCGAAAGAGGCGCTGGCCGACTTGGAAAAAATCGAGCAACTGAAAAAGAAGGGGCGAAGCCAATAACCATGCGCCTCCAGGATCGCTTACGCGCCATCATTGCCGAGCAAATCAAGCCGGACGACGATTTACCGAATTTCGCCGACGACGAGGATATGTTTGTGCTCGGCGTGCTTTCGTCGCTGGAGATTCTGGATCTGGTGGTCAGCCTGGAAGACACCTTCGGCATCAAAGTGCCGCATTTCGAAGTCGTCGAGCAGAATTTCAACAGCCTGGATGCGATGGCCGCCTACTTGGAAGGCAAGGGCGTCTCGGGCTGATCCTCTTTCATCATCGCCAGCAGTAGGTTGAGGGTTTCGCTTGGCTGGCGGCCGATGCGCCCCATGATCGTCTGATGATCCTCGCCCGCCATCTTGATGAGTTGTGCGTCGATACCCAACTCCCGCACGGCTTCAAAAAAACGATTGCTCTGTTCGGCGATCGGCGCGGGCCGTTCGATGTCGTCTTGTGCGTAAACAATGACCAGGCGCGGCGTGTTGTGCGTCAGGTGATTTATCGGCGAGTCCTCATGCCAACTCCGCGGGGAAAAGCCAAAGGCAAAGCGCTGCGGCAAGGGCACGGAATAGATATCGTAGAAGCCGGATATCAATACGACGCCGCCCAGGTCGCGCGGATCGATCCCGACGCCGCCCAGGCCTTTCGGATGAAACACGGCCAAAGCCGAAAGAAAGGCCCCGGCACTGTGTCCCACCAGAAAGATCCGCTGCCGGTCGATGCCGTATTGTTCCGCATGTTGGAACGCCCACGCCACCGCGCGGCTGACGTCGTTCATCTGCCCCGGCGGCCAGGCGCTGGGCACCAGCCGGTAGTTGACCACCACCGCGGCCACGCCGTGCCGTGCCAGCGCGACGCCGACGTTGGCCAACGTGGCCTTGCTGTTGAACAAAAACGACCCGCCGTGCACGACGACAGCCAGCGGCCATCCTTCGCCTTCGCGGGGTAGGAAGAGATCCAGGGTGTGGCGGTCGCTATCGGATTCGTCTTCGGGCACGTAGCGTAAGTCGGGGCGAAAATCGATGAAATCCCAGCCGAGAACCGGTGGCGGATTGTTTGCTTCCCGGCTGCGTTTGAGGTAGGCGCGCCCGGTCAGCACCGCCGCCACGGCCACGAAAATAGTCAGCAGCGCGGCCGTCAACAAGCAACCGGTTTTGAACGCTTTTCTCACTTGCCATGCCTCAGGAAATATACAAACGCCCCCACGCACCCAAGGGCGCGCGGGAGCGCATTAGGCTTTTTGCCTATGACCGCAGAATGTCTATGCGGCCGCTTCAGGCCCCGCGTATTGGGCGTCGCTGAACGCCAGCATCGGATAGAATACGAAGGGAAGCAACCACAGGCCGACACCGAAACCGCTGCCCTTGTTGAACACCCGCGCCATCGCGAGTGAAACGAGCAGAAGTATGATGTAGTTCACCAGCGGAATGAACATCAAAATCACCCACCACACCGGTTTGCCGGTAATCTTCAGTAGTACGATCAGATTGTAGATGGGGATAATCGCCGCCCAGCCGGGTTCGCCTGCCTTCGTGAACACGACCCAGAGGCCGACAACCCAAAGAACGACAATCGCCAGATACACGAGCAAAACAACAGCGTTCATCGTAGTCCTCTCCTCACGTTATGGTTTGCGGTTAGAAACGTGCATTCCAGTTCAGTATATCGCCTCGCCGCACGAGAACAAGACGGGCTCACGGGAAAATCCGCGAAAATATCTCGCTGTGCGAGATTGTCAGCGGTTTCTCGTCGGAAAGGCTTCGATATCGCAAAGAAACACGTCGCCGCCGCTGCCCATGTCGTTAGCGTGTACCGCTTTGCCCCCGACCAGAAGGTAGCGACCGTCGGCAGAGAGGTCGAGGTCGAAGGGCGAGCCGGGCATGTCGACGCCGCCGATAACCGTCGCGGCGCGATCGAATATCTGCACCTCGGGGTGAGCGTTGTTTTCCAATCCCCACGAGGCGATGGCCAGCACCGCGCCGTCCGCCGACACCCGGGCCCGCCAGGGAGAGTCCTGAAACGAACCCGTGCCGTTGGTCGTGGCGCGAGCGAGTTCAGCGCCGGATACCAAGTCGATCACGCGGTAGGTCAAATCCAGGTTGTTCGAGTAATTACGGCTGACCGCGAAGAGCGTCTCGCCGTCTCCCGACAATGCCAGCCCGTTGCCGTACCATTGCGTCGCTTCGGCTTCGCTCCAGGCCAATTCCCATCCCTTGGCGGTCTCCACGTATGCCGCCGCGTCGAATCCGCCGGCAGCTACTGCGTTGCCGTCACGCGAGATTCCGTGTCTTCCGCCGGAGCCGCTCACCGCAAAGGAAAAGAGCATTGAGAGATTCGTGATGTCGACAACGCTTGCCGTCGCGCCTTCGGTGAAAACGGCGCGCGCACCGTCATCGGAAAGCTCAACCGTGCTGATGTTGGCGGCTTGTTCCAGCCGACGTAATTCGACGCCCGTGGCGCCGTCGAGCACGACAAGCAAGGTCGTTTCGGCGACCGGATCGCGCGCCCCGGCCACAACAACCGAACCGTCGGCGGCCACGTCGAGTGCACCGCTGAGCAGCGTGAAGCCTTCGTCGAAATCGTAGGTCCACAATGCCGTCTCGCCGTTTGTGGAGTTGAACGCCGTGGCGAAAACATCGTGGCCCGTGCTTTGAATCACGGCAACGCCCAGCGAAACGCTTCCGGCCGCGGCAACCAGCGAACGTTCGGTTTCGAAGGTCATCAGGTCGACGCTGAAATCGGGCGCGCCGCCGCCATCGAGGGCGAAGTGCAACAGGCTCTCATCGTTGAGTT